>NZ_CP011389.1:2332500-2633994 GCF_001007995.1 Deinococcus soli (ex Cha et al. 2016)
CGCATCCTGCGCGAGCAGCCGCGTCTAACGCACGTCACCGTGCGCGTGCACAAACCCTTCGCGCCGCTGCCCGGCGTGTTCCGCGACGTGTACGCCGAACTGACCCTGCGCCGCGAGGACCTGTGAGCGCCCCGCAGACCGCCGCGTTCATCGCGCTGGGCGCCAACCTGGGCGACCCCCTGACCACCCTGCGCTGGGCCGTGACCGAACTGCGGACCCTGGGGACGGTGAAGGCCCTGTCGCGGCTGTACCGCACCGCGCCCGTCGGCGGACCCGCCGGGCAGCCCGAGTACCTGAACGCCGCGACCTGCCTGCACACCCCCCTGAGCGCCCCGGACCTCCTGGCGGGCCTGCACGACATCGAGGCCCGCGCCGGACGCACCCGCGCCGAACGCTGGGAAGCCCGCACCCTCGACCTCGACCTGATCCTGTACGGCCAGCTGACCAGCGACGCGCCGGACCTGCTGCTGCCCCACCCGCGCGCGTGGGACCGCGCGTTCGTCCTGGCGCCCCTGAGCGACCTGCACCCGCACCTGACGCACCCCGCGACCGGCGAGACCGTCAGCGCCGCACTGGCCCGCACCGACCGCCGGGGCGTGGAAGCCCACATCGACGACTGGTACAACGACTGGCACTGACCCGCGCCCGACCGGGTTCCCCACCCGGTGACCACACTGCGGCGCCGCCCGCCATTCCCAGGCGGCGCGGGACGCTATGCTGGGCAGTGACATGAGCAAGCACACCACATCCACCAGCCACGGAGGCGCTGGCCGCGCGCTGCTGTGGGTTGCCATCCTGCTGACCGTGGCCCTCCTGGGCTTCGTGACCGCCACCGCCGTCCGCGCCAACCCCATCTACAGCGACCGGGACGCCAACGGCATCAGCAAGTACAAGTTCATCGAGGCCTGCAAGGAAATCGCACACGACACCGAGGAACTCACCGTCGGCGCGATGGGCCAGGCCATTCCCCTCAAGACGCTGGTCGAGCAGAGCAGCCCCCTGAAGGCCGGGGATGAACTGCATGCCGGGATCGAGGCGGAACCCGCCGAGATCATCAAGGCCACCCAGACCGTCGAGGGCGGCGGCTGGACACTCACCGCACCCGTCACCATCGCCGTGCACAGCGGCGAGCGCGTGAACACCCTGGGTCAGCTGCCCATGGCCTGCACGCACGACAAGAAGACCGGCAAGACCACCGCGACCCTGAACCTTCCCGGTCAATAAGCGCAGAACACAGAAAGGCCCCGGCGGACGCATCTGCCGGGGCCTTCCCCTGTCTCTGGAAGATCCCGGAGCCGCTACAGCACGACGTCCAGGCCGCTCAGGCACTCCTCGGCAATCGCGCGGGCCAGCGGATCCCGGGTGCTGCGCGCGTAACTGACGCCCAGTTGCAGGTGCCGTTGCCCGTCCGGGCCGCCCAGCAGCTCCAGCGTCTGGAAGAACGCCAGGTGCGTGTGCGCCAGCAGCACGTCCCGCGTCCGCTCGGGCGGCAGGACGCTCAGGAGGTCCAGCGCCTCGCGGTACAGGCGCAGCGCCCGCGCCTGATCGCCCTCCACGGCACTCTCCCGCCCCAGTTGCAGGGCGCGGGCGGCCGACAGGTAATCACTGCGCATGCCGGGGATTCTAGCGCGGGCCGGTCACTCGACCGCGTGCAGGCTCAGCGTGCCTTCCCCGGCGCTGCCGTCGATGGTCAGCACCTCCAGGCGGCACGGCAGGTCGTCGCGGCCCAGTTCGCGCGTCAGGTAGGTCAGCGCGGCCCGGTGCATCAGCGCCAGCTTGCGCGGCGTGACGGACTCCGCCGCGCTGCCGAAGCGCGCCGAGCGCCGCTGGCGGACCTCGGTGAACACCAGCGTCCCGCCCGGCTCGCGCGAGATCACGTCGATCTCCCCGCCGGGAATGCGGTAGTTGCGGGCCAGCACCTCGCGGCCCAGCCCGCTCAGGAACGCGGCGGCGCGGTCCTCGGCCTGCGCGCCCTTCACGCCGCGTACCCGCTCAGGCCAGCCACGCCGCCCAGCCCGTGAAGTCCGGCACGGCCAGCGCCGCCCCTGCCGCCAGCAGCGCCGAGTCCGGCGCGGTGGTCGTCAGGGCCACCACCCGGCAGCCCGCCCCGGCCGCGCTGCGCACACCGTTCACGGCGTCCTCGTGCGCGAGGCAGTCGGCGGCATTCAGGCCCAGCCGCTGCGCGCCCAGCAGGAACGGCTCCGGGTGAGGTTTGCCGCGCGTGACGTCCTCGCCCAGCACCCGCGTCACGAAGCGCGGCCCGAAGCCCAGCTGCTCCATGCCGAACGCCACGTTCACCGCGTCAGCACTCGTGACCAGCGAGAACGGAATCCCGCGCCCATCCAGGGCGTCCAGGTAGGCGCTCAGGCCCGCCACCTCGCGCAGCGCGCCCGCCGCCAGGGACCGGTAGCGGCCCTCCTTCGCGTCGTGAAAGCGGGCGGCCAGCGCCTCGTCCGGGTAGGTGCCGGTCAGGCGCTCGATGATCTCCGGATTGCGGCCCCCGTCCACCTTGTGGTCCAGGTCAGCTGGCGAGAGGTTCAGGCCCAGCACCTCCAGCGCCACCTCCTGCCACGCCTGCCGGTGAAAGGCGTTGTTCGCGGTCAGGACGCCGTCCATGTCGAACAGCACCCCGGCGGGCCGCCACGGCCACGCGCCGCTCACAGGGGGTCTGGCCCGTGCCCGAGATCCAGCAGCAGCTCGCGGTACAGGCGGCCCGCGTCGCGGCGCACGTCGTCCAGCGAGGCGTCCTCGTCCGCGAACTCCGTGGCGGTCTCCAGCGCGGCCTCCAGCACCCCCGCGTAGATCGGCCAGCGGCCGGCGGGGGCCTCGTCGTGGACCTCCTCGGAGTCCGCCATCGGCTCGCCGTCCAGCACGCGCAGCGCCGAATCCGCCGCCGCCCGCTCGGCGTCCTTGCGGCTGCGGCCCGATCCGCCCTCGCCCAGCGGCTCGCCGCCGATCCGCACCGTCACGTGGAACGTCCGCTGGTGGGGCGGACCGTCGGACGACACCTCGAATTCCGGCGCGCCCAGGCCCAGGCTCAGGGCGCGCGCGATCAGGTCACCTTTCGCGTTCATGCACCCCAGCCTACCCGCTACGCTGAGGGTATGCGTCTCCCAACCCTCCTGCTGCCCCTGCTGCTCGGCGCGGCCCTCGCCGCCCCGGCCCCCGCGTCCGTCCAGCCGGGGCAGACCTGGACGCTGAGCGCCACCACCTTCGACGGCGAGGTACTGAGTACCACCCTGCGCCTGCCCGCTGCGCCGCCCGCCCCCACCGCGCCCGGCACCTACCGCGCCGACCGCGGCAGCCTGCTGCTGGACGTGCAGGCCGACACGCTGATCGCCCTGGACCTGAAAGACGCCCGCGAGGGCGGGCTGGGCCTCGCCTGCGCGCTGCGCCTGAGCACCCTGGGTCAGCCCGGCGCGACCGGCGTGCTCGCCAGCGGCCCCCTGAGCGACCTGCCCGCCGCGCTGGAACGCGCCCTGGCCGTTCTGGACGTGACCCGCACGCCGCAGGAACAGGCCGACGCCGCGCGCGAACTGCGCCTGGGACAGTGCACCCTGACGCTGGCCCCCACGCCCTGACCACCCGGCGCTGCCCGCCTGCCCGGCACCCACCCGTCCGGTGACCACCTGACCAGCCGCCGGGCCGCGGGTGCGCTACCCTGAACCCCCGGAGCAACGCCGCCCCCACCCGCCCCTCCCGCGCGGGTGCCGACCCATGCCCTCCGGAGGCCCCCGCCGTGACCCTGACCCCCACCCGCCCCAGCGCCCGCCAGATCGTGCTGGGCCTGCAACACTCCATCGCCATGTTCGGCGCGACCGTCCTGGTCCCCATCCTGGTCGGCCTGTCCCCCAGCGTCGCGCTGTTCGGTGCGGGCGTCGCCACGCTGCTGTTCCACCTGCTCACGCGCGGCCAGGTCCCGATCTTCCTGGGCAGCTCCTTCGCGTTCATCGCGCCCACCGCGCTGGTCGTCAAGGAATTCGGCCCTGCCGCCGCCGGGGGCGGCCTGATCGCCGCCGGGGCCATGTACCTGCTGTTCAGCGGCCTCGTGAAACTCCTCGGCGTAGGTCGCCTGCTGCGGGTGTTCCCGCCCGTCGTGACCGGCCCCGTCATCATCGTGATCGGCCTGGGCCTGAGCAGCGTCGCCGTGAACCAGGCCAAGACGAACTGGTGGCTGGCCCTCGTCACGCTGGCCGCCGCCGTCATCGCCAGCATCTACGGGAAGGGCCTGTTCCGCATGATTCCCATCCTGGTCGGCGTCGTCACCGGGTACGTCGTGTCCCTCCTGACCGGGCAGGTGACCCAGGACGGCCTGAACGCCATCGCCGCCGCGCCCCTGCTGGGCCTCCCGGACTTCCATGCACCCACCCTGGACTGGCGGGCCGTGGCGATCATCGCGCCCGTCGCGGTCGTCACGTTCATCGAACACGTCGGGGACGTCATCGTGAACGGCCGCGTCGTCGGGAAGAACTTCCTCGAGAAGCCCGGCCTGAGCCGCACCCTGTTCGCCGACGGGCTGGCGAACATGAGCAGCGCCGCGCTCGGCGGACCCGCCGCTACCACCTACGCCGAGAACACCGGCGTCCTCGCCCTGACCCGCGTGTACGACCCGCGCGTCCTGCAGATCGGCGCCGTGTTCGCCGTCCTGTTCGGCTGCTCCCCGAAACTCGCGGCGGTGCTGAAAAGCCTCCCGCAGGGCGTGCTGGGCGGCGTGAGCATCCTCCTGTTCGGCATGATCGCCTCTGTCGGCATCCGCACCCTCAGTGAGGCGCGGATCGACTTCGCGCACAGCCGCAACCTCATCATCGTGTCCCTGATCCTCGTGCTGGGCCTGGGCGGCGCCGCGTTCCCCATCAGCGTCGCGGGCACCAGCCTCGAACTGCACGGCATGGCCCTCGCCGCGCTGGTCGGCATCGTCGCGAACCTGATCCTGCCCGCGCAGACACCCGAGACGGACGAACCCGAACGCACCCTGCACTGAAGATGTCCTGCGCCCCGGCCCGACCTGTCACCTGAGGCAGCGGGCCGGGGCGCACGTTGCTAGGCTCGGGGTCATGAAACGACACCTCGTGCTGGCCGCCCTGCTGACCCTCACGCCCCTCGCGCACGCCGGGAGTGGCAACGCCGCCCCGCGCGCCGTGACGCCCTTCGGCGCACCGAAAGCCCTGCCCGCGAACGCCCTGGTCCGCCCCGGCCAGACCTGGGTCATGAGCGGCACCACCGCCGCCGGCGAACGCATCACCCGCGACCTGAAACTGAGCACCCAGGCCCCCGAGTGGGACGACGGCTGGGACTTTGAGGCGGACAACGGCCCGTTCAGCTGGAAGCCCGAGGACCGCATGATCCTCGCGGCGGACGTCCGCACCGGCATGATGAACGACAGCGACATTCACCTTTGCCTGGGCATGATCGAGGGCAGCAGCGTGCGCGGCGTGCTCCTCAGCGGCACTCTGGAGGAACTGGACGCCGACATGGACAAACTCGACAGCGCGACCGGCGAGCCCCGCACCACCGACGAGATCATCCAGGCCGTGCGCAAGGCGGGCGTGAACGCTGGGACCTGCACCCTCACCCTCAAACGCTGAACCGGCAAGGCGGCGGGCCACCCCGGATCAGGAGGTGGCCCGCCGCTTCATGGTTGTGGGTCAGCGTCTGCCCTTGCGGCGGACCTTCTGCCCGGGGACGGTGGCCTGCTGGAATTCCTTGCCCTGCAACTTCGCCTCGATGGCGCGGATCTGGTCGCGCAGGGACGCGGCGCGTTCGAAGTCGAGGTCCTCGGAGGCCTGCCACATGTCGAGCTCCAGGTCCGTGAGCTGCGCGGAGAGGGCGTCGCGGTCGTCGCCGACGGTGGCGGAGCTGATCTCGTCGGGCTGCTCCTCGCCGCGGATGACGTCGCGCACGCCCTTGATGACGGTGGTGGGGGTGATGCCGTGCGCCTCGTTGTACGCCATCTGTTTCTCGCGGCGCCTCTGCGTCTCGTCCATGGCGAACTGCATGGCGGGCGTGACCGTGTCGGCGTACAGGATGACCTCACCGTTCACGTTGCGGGCCGCGCGGCCGATGGTCTGGATCAGGGCGCGTTCGGACCGCAGGAAGCCGGGCTTGTCCGCGTCGAGGATGGCGACCAGCGAGACTTCCGGCAGGTCGAGGCCCTCGCGCAGCAGGTTGATGCCGACCAGCACGTCGTAATGCCCCAGCCTGAGGTCACGGATGATCACCTGACGCTCCACACTGTCGATGTCGCTGTGCATGTAGCGCGCCTTCACGCCCTTCTCAAGCAGGTACTCGGTGAGGTCCTCGGACATCCGCTTCGTGAGGGTCGTGACCAGGGTGCGTTCGCCCTTCGCGCTGCGCTCGCGGACGCGGCCCAGCAGGTCCTCGATCTGCCCCTGGATGGGCCGGATGCCGACTGGCGGGTCAATCAGGCCGGTCGGGCGGATGATCTGATCCGCCACCGAGTCGCTGTTCTCCCGTTCGAAGGGGCCGGGCGTGGCGGACACGAACACGAGCTGCCCGGTCTTGCTCATGAACTCGTCGAAGTTCAGCGGGCGGTTGTCCATCGCCGACGGCAGGCGGAAGCCGTAGTCCACCAGCGTCTGCTTGCGCGCGCGGTCGCCGTTCGCCATCCCGCCGATCTGCGGGACCGTCACGTGCGACTCGTCGATGAACGTCACGAAGTCGTCCGGGAAGTAATCCAGCATGGTGTACGGCGTGTGCCCCGCCGCGCGCCCGTCGATGTGCCGCGAGTAGTTCTCGATGCCCGAGCAGTACCCCAGCACCTTCAGCATCTCCAGGTCGTACAGGGTGCGTTCCTTCAGGCGCTGCGCCTCCAGCAGTTTCCCGGTCGACCTGAAGTACTCCAGTCGCTCGTCGAGTTCCTGCTGGATGGTCACGATGGCCCGCTCGATGTTCCCCGCGCTGGAGACGTAATGCTTGGCGGGGTACACCACGGTCGCGTCCAGATCCGCCAGCCGGTCCCCGGTCAGCGGGTGCACCACGCTGATGCGCTCCACGTCGTCGCCCCACAGCTCGATCCGCAGCGGCTGCTCGTCGTACGCGGGCCACACCGTGACCACCTCGCCCTTCACCGCGAAGCGGCCCGGCATGATTTCCACGTCGTTGCGTTCGTACTGCATGTTCACCAGCCGCCCCAGCAGCTCGTCACGCGGCATCTGCCCGCCCTTCTTGAGCACCGCGTTCAGCGCCGTGTACTCCTTCGGGTCGCCCAGGCCGTAGATGCAGCTGACACTGGCGACCACGATCGTGTCCCGCCGCGTCAGCAGGCTGCGCGTGGTCGAGTGCCGCAGCCGCTCGATCTCCTGGTTGATGCTGGCGTCCTTCTCGATGAACAGGTCCTTCCCGGGCACGTACGCCTCGGGCTGGTAGTAGTCGTAGTAGCTGATGAAGAACTCCACCGCCGCGTCCGGGAAGAACTCCCGGAACTCGGATGCCAGCTGCGCCGTCAGGATCTTGTTCGGCGCCATGATCAGCGCCGGTCGCCCCGTTTCCTCGATGACCTTCGCCATGGAGTACGTCTTGCCGGTGCCGGTCGCGCCGAGCAGCGTCTGGAAGCGCAGGCCGGAATCCAGGCCGTCCACCAGGGAACGGATGGCGGTGGGCTGATCCCCGGAGGGCTGGAACGCGGACGTGACCTTGAGCATGTAACCTCCAGAAACAGGTGGGAAAGGGGAGAGTGGGCGCAGACCGAACGAATCTCCGTATTTTACGCCCCGGACGTAAGTGCACGGTAAGCCGGATGACTCATCCGAACTTGAGGTACGGGTCCGCCCGGCAGGTCATTTGACGCAGGTGCCCCCCGGACGCGGCCGATAGAGTGAATGCTGGTGCCCCGCACCGGAAAGAAGGCCCCATGACCCAGATCCCCCTGCCTGAACTTGCCCTGGTCGCGCTGATCGGCGTGTCATCCTCCGGAAAAACGACTTTTGCCGCACGTCATTTCGGTGCTTACGAGGTGCTGAGCAGTGACCATTTTCGTGCGCTTGTCAGCGGCAGTGAGCACACGCTGGACGCCAATGAGGCCGCGTTCAGCAGTCTCTATCACGTGGCGGCGCGGCGTCTGGAACGTGGTCTGCTGACGGTGGTGGACGCAACCTCTGTCCGCGCGGAGGATCGCCGCCGCCTCGTGGACCTGGCCCGCGCGCACGACGTGCTGCCCGTGGCGATCGTGCTGGACCTGCCGCGCAGCGTGCTGGACGCCCGGCATGAGGCGCGCCTGGACCGGCCCTTCAGTGGCGCCGTGATCGGCCGTCAGCAGACCGATCTGCGCCGCAGCCTGCGCGGCCTGAGCCGCGAGGGATTCCGGCACGTCTGGACCCTGCGATCGGTGGATGACGTGGAGACTACGCAGGTCACGCGCGTGCCGCTGTACTCGAACCGCCGTGAACTGCGCGGCCCGTTCGATTTCATCGGGGACGTACACGGCTGCCTGCCCGAACTGCGCGACCTGCTCACCGATCTGGGCTACGCCCTGGACGGAGATCAGGTCACGCCTCCGGAAGGCCGCACGGCCGTGTTCGTGGGCGATCTGGTGGACCGGGGACCGGACAGCGCGGGCGTCCTGCGACTGGTAATGAACATGGTCGCCAGCGGCGCGGCCCTGTGCGTGCCCGGCAACCACGAAGAAAAACTGAAGCGGGCGCTGGAGGGCAAGCAGGTGCAGGCCCTGCATGGCCTGGACGGCACCCTGGCGCAGATCGGGGCGGCAGGGCCCGACTTCCGTCAGGACGTCCGGCGGTTCCTGGGCAGCCTGATCAGTCACCTCGTGCTGGACGAGGGCCGGGTGGTCGTCGCGCACGCGGGCCTGCCCGAACGCTACCAGGGGCGCAGCAGTGCCCGGGTGCGCAGCTTCGCGCTGTACGGGGACGTGGACGGCAGCACCGACGAACTGGGCCTACCGGTCCGCCGTGACTGGGCCGCGACGTACAAGGGGGCCGCCTACGTGGTGTACGGCCACACGCCGGTCGGGCAGGCGCGGTGGGTCAACCGCACCATCGACCTGGACACCGGCTGCGTATTCGGCGGTCAGCTGACCGCCCTGCGCTACCCGGAGATGGAGCTTCGCAGCGTCCCGGCGCGCGACCAGTACGCCGTGCCTGCCCGGCCGCTGGAGGCCGCGCCGGACCCGGCCGCCGCCGCGCCCTTCGATCTGGCCGAGTTCCTGAAGCCGGGGCGGATCGAGACCCGTTCGGTGGGTGGCGTGATGCTGCGGGCCGGTGAGCGCGCCGCGGCGGTCGAGACCTTCAGCCGGTACGGTGTGGACCCCCGCTGGTGCCTGTACCTGCCGCCCACCATGAGTCCGGTCGAGACGAGCGCCCGCCCGGACTATCTGGAGCATCCGGACGAGGCCTTCGCGTACTTCCGCGCGCAGGGCGCGGCGCAGGTCGTGTGCGAGGAAAAGCACATGGGCAGCCGGGCCCTACTGGTGCTCACGCGGGACGAGGCCGCCGCCCGCCGCTTCGGCGCAGCTGGGCAGGGCAGCGTCTACACCCGCACGGGCCGCCCGTTCCTCCGGCCAGAGTGGGAGGCGGACGTCCTGACCCGCGCCCGTGAGGCCGCCACCCGCGCGGGCCTGTGGGACACGCTGGATACCGACTGGCTGCTGCTGGACGCCGAGATCCTGCCCTGGAGCCTGAAGGCCGAGGAGCTCATCAGGGGACAGTACGCCGCTGTGGGGGCCGCCGGGAACGCGGCGCTTCCGGCCGCTGCGGCGGCCCTTCAGGCGGCTCAGGCGCGCGGCGTGCCGGTGGCGGAGTGGCTGACGCGCACGCAGGAGCGCGCCGGGGACCTGCACCGCTACCGCGACGCGTACCGTGCGTACGTGAGGCGCGTGACCGGCCCTCAGGACCTGCAGATCCGCCCCTTCCACCTGCTCGCCTCCCAGGGGCGCGTGCATGACGACCGGGACCACCTGTGGCACATGACAACACTGGGCGCCCTGGCGGACGCCGATCCGGTCCTCTTCGGGCGGACCGCGCACCGCGTCGTGACCCTGGGCACTCCCGACGAGGCGCAGGCCACTGCCTGGTGGGACGCGCTGACCGCCGCAGGCGGCGAGGGCATGGTTGTCAAACCACTGGACTTCCTCCCGGCCGGGCGGCAAGGACAGCCCGCCGTGAAGGTCCGGGGACGTGAGTACCTGCGGATCATCTACGGCCCGGAGTACACCCGCCCCGAACACCTGACCCGCCTGAAGGCCCGCGCCCTGAACGCCAAGCGCGCCCGCGCCACCCGCGAATTCCACCTGGGCCTGGAGGGCCTGCACCGCTTCGCGGAGGGCGCCGCGGGCCGTGTGCACGAGTGCGTGCTGGGTGTCCTGGCGCTGGAAAGCGATCCGATCGACGTGCGGCTGTGATGCCCTCGCCTGCCACTCCGTTCTCCTGCGGCCTGGAGGGCCAGTCATGCTCCTGACCATCACCACCACCCACAGCCCGGCCACTGACCTGGGCTTCGTACTCATGAAGCACCCGGACCGCACCCTGGAACGGCCCCTGCCGTTCGGGAAGTCCCTGGTGTTCTACCCCGAGGCCACTCCGGAGCGCACCACCGCCGCGCTGCTCGTCGAGGTGGACCCGGTCGCGCTGTCCCGCGCCCCCGCGGGCGGCGAGTCCGGCACGCTCGAACCCTACGTGAACGACCGCCCCTACGCGTCCGGGAGCTTCCTGTCGGTGGCGCTGCGCGACGCGTTCGGGACCGCCATGACCGGCCAGAGCCGTGATCGCCCCGAACTGGCCGCCATGCCCCTGCCCCTTATCCTGACCCTGCCGTGCGTGGCCGCGCGTGGGCAGACAGACCTGCCAGAGCGGCTGTTCGGTCCATTGGGGTACGAGGTCGGGGTGCAGGCCATTCCCCTGGACGCCCTGTACCCCGAGTGGGGCGAGCGGCCGTACGTCACACTGACGCTGCGCGGCACGGTGCGGGTCGCAGACGCCCTGCGGCACCTATACGTGCTGCTGCCCGTTCTGGACGGCAAGAAGCACTACTACGTCGGTGAGGCCGAGGTGGACAAGCTGCTCCGGCACGGGCAGGACTGGCTGGACACCCACCCGGAACGGGACCTGATCGCGGCGCGGTACCTGCGGTTCCGGGGACTGGTGGCGCAGGCTCAGGCCCGACTGACTGACCAGCAGACCGACCCGCAGGACGCTTCCGACGCTGAGTCCTCAGCGGACACGCCGGTCATCCTGCCGCCCCGCGTGCACGACGCACGACTGGACGCCGTGGCGGCACTGCTGGAACAGACCGGAGCGCGGCGCGTGCTGGATCTCGGCTGCGGCGAGGGCAAACTGCTGCGCCGCCTGCTGCGCTCGCCGCAGTTCCGCGAACTGGTCGGCGTGGACCTCAGTGCCCGCAGCCTGGAGATCGCCGCCGAGCGTCTGAAACTGGATGAACGCCCCGAACTGCGGGACCGCGTGACGCTTCTGCACGGCAGTCTCGCCTACCCGGACTCCCGACTCAGGGGCTTTGACGCGGCCGCCCTGGTCGAGGTGATTGAGCACCTAGAACCGCACCGCCTGACCGCCCTGACCGACAATGTGCTGGGGCACGCGCGCCCTGGCACGCTGATCGTCACCACGCCCAACCGCGAGTACAACGCCACCTTCGAGGAGGCCCGCACCCTGCGGCACGCGGACCACCGCTTCGAATGGACCCGCGCCGAGTTCCAGGCCTGGGCTCAGGCGGCCGCCGAACAGTACGGGTACGCCGTGACCTTCCAGGACCTGGGGGACGTGCACCCCGAGTACGGACCCATCACGCAACTGGCCCTGTTCCAGCAGACTCCGGTCGCCTGACCCCCTACACTGCCCCCCATGCGTTCCCGTCCCGCCGCGATGATCTTCATTCTCCTGACAGCCCTGATCGACATCATCGGGATCGGGCTGATCATCCCGGTGCTGCCGGGGCTGGTGAAGGAACTGGCGGGGTCGGAGGTGGCGGGCGCGCGGACGATCGGGCTGCTGACGGCGGCGTACGCGGTGATGCAGTTCATCTTCGCCCCGATCCTGGGGGTGCTGAGTGACCGCTTCGGGCGGCGGCCGGTGCTGCTGTTCGCGCTGACGGGCATGGCGCTGGATTACCTGCTGCTGGCGTTCGCGCCGAATCTGGCGTGGCTGTTCGTGGGGCGCATCCTGGCGGGGATCACCGGGGCGAGCCTGACGGTCGCGAACGCGTACATCGCGGACGTCACGCCGCCCGAGGCGCGCGCGAGGAACTTCGGGCTGCTGGGCGCGACCTTCGGGGTGGGCTTCATTCTGGGGCCCGCGCTGGGGGGCCTGCTGGGCGAGTACGGGCTGCGCGTGCCGTTTCTCGTCGCGGCGGGCCTGACCGGCCTGAACGTCCTGTACGGTCTGTTCGTCCTGCCCGAGTCACTGCCGCCCTCGGCCCGGACGCGCGACCTGCGCCGGGGTGACCTGAACCCCTTAAAGCCCCTGGCGGCGCTGGCGCAGTACCCGATCCTGCGCAGCCTGACGCTGACGTTCGTGCTGCTGGGCCTTGCCGGGCAGGTGATCTTCAGCACATGGGTGCTGTACACCGAGCGCGTCCTGTCCTGGAGCCCGTCGCAGAACGGCGTGGCGCTGGCGTTCTTCGGCGTGCTGACCGCCGCCGTGCAGGGTGGCCTGATCGGGCCGTTCATCGCCCGCTTCGGCGAGCGGCGCACCATCATGACCGGGCTGGTCAGCAGCGTCCTGGAATTCCTGGTGCTCAGCGTCGCCCGCAGCGGCCCGCTGCTGTACGCGTCCCTGGTGGTGGGGGCGCTGGGCGGTCTCGCGAACCCCGCCATCCAGGGCCTGATCTCCCGTCAGGTGGGCGAGACCGAGCAGGGCCGCGTGCAGGGCGCCATCACCAGCCTGAACAGCCTCGTGGGCGTGGTGGGGCCCATCGTGGCGACCAGCGTGTACGCCGCCGGGGCCGGCGCGGGCTTTCCCGGCGCGGCCTTCCTGATGGGCGCCGCACTGTCCGTGATCGGCACGTTTGTTCTTCTGGGCGTCCTGCGCGGCCTTCCGGACACGGGGCGACCGGCGCAGGGCTAAGGGAGGACAGCGCGTGAGGGGCGGCCTTACTTCGGGCTCCCCTCTGCCGGGTCGCCACGCAGGACTTCCTCCGCGACGGTCAGGAACGCGCGGATGATGGGGTTGCGGCCGTCGCCGCGCCGCCATACGGCCACGATGTCCACGATCGGGGCGTCCTCGATGGGGCGGTAGGCGACGCCGGGCAGCGAGAGGCGGCTGAAGAACTCGATAGGGAGGAACACGCCGACGCCCGCCGCGACCAGCGAGAGCAGGGTGGGCACCTCGATGGCTTCCTGCACGACGTGCGGGGTAAATCCAGCGGCGGCGCACCAGCGCATGACCTGATCGAAGTACGTGGCGCGGATCTGCCGGGGGAAGAACACGAAGGCCTCCGCGCGCAGATCGCTGATCTTCAGTTTGCGTTTGCGGGCCAGGGGGTGCGCGGCGGGCAGAGCCGCCACCAGCGGCTGGCGCCACAACGCGCGGGAGTCGAGGCTGGGGTCACGCACGGGCAGCAGCATCAGGCCGATGCCCACCTGTCCGCCGCGCAGCGCGGCTTCCTGCTCCTGCGCGGTCAGTTCGCGCAGGTCCACGCTGACGTTCGGGTACAGCTCGCGGAAGCGTCGCACGATCTCTGGCAGGCCGCCGAACGCCAGGCCGCTGACGAAGCCCACACTCAGGCGACCCACCTCTCCGCGGGCGGCGCGGCGGGCGCGTTCGACGGTCTGTCCGGCCAGGGCGAGCGTCTCGCGCGCGCCGATCAGGAATTCCTGCCCGGCAGGGGTGAGCTGCACGCGGCGGGTGGTGCGCAGCACCAGGGGCACCCCGACCTCCTCTTCCAGGTTGCGGATGGAGTTGCTGAGGGCCTGCTGGACGACGAACACGCGTTCGGCGGCCCGCCCGAAGTGTTCCTCCTCGGCCAGGGCCACGAAGTGCCGCAGGTGACGCAGTTCGACCGACATTCCACTCAGCGTAGCGTCCGCCACCCACCAGTGTCAGTGGTGAATCCCATGAGAATTCCCTGTTGGAAGTGTGGGACCGGCGGGGCCTATGCTGGGCAGCATGACGCAGTCTCCCAAGAACACGGCCCCGCCTAACCGGCCCGCGCGCGCCGGCATGAACGCGCAGGAACGCCAGCAGCTCAACGCGGTCGAGACGCAGGAGTGGCTGGACTCCCTGGCGTACGTGTTCGCGGACGCCGGGGACAACCGCGCGGCGGAACTGCTCGAGGAACTCGATCACTACGCGTACTTCCACGGCGCGCCGATCACGTTCAAGCAGAACACTCCCTACATCAACACCATCGACGTCGATCAGCAGCCCGAGTACCCCGGTGACGCCGAGATCGAACGCAAGATCCGCAACATCATCCGCTGGAACGCCGTCGCCATGGTCATCAAGGCGAACAAGAACAGCGACGGGATCGGCGGGCACCTGTCCACCTACGCCAGCGCCGCCGAGCTGCTGGAGGTGGGCTTCAACCACTTCTTCCGCGGCCACGGCGCCGGGCAGGACCGCGACCTGATCTTCTACCAGGGGCACGCCAGCCCCGGCGTGTACGCCCGCTCCTTCCTGGAGGGCCGTTTCGACGAGGCCCGCATGAACCGCTTCCGCCGCGAACTGCAACCCGAGGGCGCGGGCCTCTCAAGCTACCCGCACCCCTGGCTGATGCCCGACTACTGGGAGTTCCCGACCGTCAGCATGGGCCTGGGCCCCATCCAGGCGATCTACCAGGCGCGCTTCATCAAGTACCTCGAGAACCGCAGCCTGAAACCCAAGGGGGACGCGAAGGTCTGGGCGTTCCTGGGTGACGGCGAGATGGACGAGCCGCAGAGCATCGGCGCGATCCGCTTCGCCGCGTACGAGAACCTCGACAACCTGATCTTCGTGCTGAACGCGAACCTCCAGCGCCTCGACGGGCCGGTGCGCGCGAACAGCAAGGTCATCCAGGAATTCGAGGCGCTGTTCCGCGGCGCGGGCTGGAACGTCATCAAGGTCATCTGGGACAGCAAGTGGGACGAACTGCTCTCCCGGGACTACAACGGCCACATCGTCAAGCGCTTCGAGCTGCTCGTGGACGGCGAATCGCAGCGCTACGCGGCGTTCGGCGGCAAGGAACTGCGCGAGAAGTTCTTCAACACCCCCGAACTCAAGGCCCTGATCGAGGGCTGGAGCGACGCGGACCTGGAACTGCTGAACCGCGGCGGGCACGACATCAACAAGATCTACGCCGCGTACGCCTCTGCCGTGAAGCACCAGGGCAGCCCCACCATCATCATTCCGCGCACCATCAAGGGCTACGGCCTCGGCGAGAGCGCCCAGGCCCGCAACGTCGCCCACCAGGTCAAGAAGCTCGACTTCCACACCCTCAAGGACCTGCGCGACACGCTGGAACTCCCCCTGACTGACGAGCAGGTCGAGCACCTCGAGTACTACCACCCCGGCCCCGACAGCCCGGAAGTGAAGTACGCCCTGGAACGCCGCGCGGCGCTCGGCGGGCCGATTCCCGCCCGCAAGGTCGAGTACCCGCACCCCACCATCCCGAACGGCGAATTCTACGAGGAGTTCGCCAAGGGCAGCGGCGACCGTCAGGTGAGCACCACCATGGCCGCCGTGCAGATCATCAGCAAACTCCTGCGCGACAAGGAGATCGGCAAACTCGTCGTGCCCATCGTGCCCGACGAGGCCCGCACCTTCGGCATGGACGCCCTGGTGCCCCGCATCGGCATCTACTCCCCGCGCGGCCAGACGTACACCCCGGTCGACAGCGGCTCCCTGATGGCCTACAAGGAAAGCGTGGACGGCCAGATGCTCGAGGAGGGCATCACCGAGGACGGCGCGATGGCCTCCTGGATCGCGGCGGGCACCGCGTACGCCAACCACGGCGTGCCGACCATCCCGTTCTTCGTGCTGTACTCCATGTTCGGCATGCAGCGCGTCGGTGACCTCGTGTGGGCCGCCGCCGACCAGCGCGCCCGCGGCTTCATCCTCGGCGCGACCGCCGGCCGCACCACCCTGGCCGGCGAGGGTCTCCAGCACCAGGACGGCAACAGCCACCTCCAGGCGTACGTCGTCCCGAACCTCAAGACCTACGACCCGGCCTTCGCGTACGAACTGGCCGTGATCATCGAGAGCGGCATCCAGCGCATGTACGTGGACGGCATTGACGAGTTCTACTACGTCACCATCGACAACGAGAACGAGGTCCAGCCCGCCATGCCCGCCGACGGCCGCAGCCACGAGGAGATCCGCGAGGGCATCATCCGCGGCCTCTACCGCCTGAACCGCAGCCCCATGAAGAAACCCAAGCTCCAGGCGCAGATCCTCGCCGGGGGCCCCGCCATGGGCGCCGCACAGGAAGCCGTCACCATGCTGGAGAAGTACGGCGTGGCCGCCGACCTGTGGAGTGTCACGAGCTACAAGGAACTCCACCAGGACGCCCTGCTGGCCCAGCGCCACAACATGCTCCACCCGACCGCCGAACCCCGCGTGCCGTACGTCGCGCAGCAGCTGAGCCGCGAGAACGCCCCCGGCGTCCTGATCTCGGTCAGCGACTACATCAAGCTCGGCGCGGACGGCCTGAACGGCCACCTCGATCGCAAACTCTGGACGCTCGGCACCGACGGCTTCGGCCGCAGCGAGGCGCGCAAGGAACTCCGCGACTTCTTCGAAGTGGACGCCAAGCACGTCGTCCTCGCCACCCTGTACGCCCTCCAGCGCGACGGCAAGATCAAGGGTGAAGTGGTCGCCCAGGCCATTGCCGACCTCGGCATCGACACGGAACGCGACGCTCCTGTCCTGCGTTAAAGGGTGACCGTTGATGGTTGATGGAACACCTGTCGACCATCAACCATCTCCTATCAACTATCAACCCCTCTCCGAAGGAGAACCAATCATGGCGACTGAACTGAAACTGCCCGACGTGGGCGACAACATTGAGCAGGGCACGGTCGTGACGGTGCTCGTGAAGGCCGGGGACAGCGTGACCGAGGGGCAACCCATCATCGAGATCGAGACCGACAAGGCTGTCATCGAGGTGCCCGCCGAGGCCACCGGGACCGTGGAGGCCGTGAACGTGACCGTGGGCGACACCGTGAAGGTCGGCGGTGTGATCGCCACCCTCAGCGGCGGTACCAGCACCCCGGCCGCCCCCGCCAGCGGCCCGGTCGACGAGGCCGAGGTCGGCAGCAGCAAGGCGGTCGCGCAGGCGCAGCAGGACGCGCAGAAGGAACAGGCCGGTGAGGCGGCCGCGCCCGCCGCCTCCGCTCCGGTCGCCAGCGCCGGCGGGCAGATCACCCTGCCGGACGTGGGCGACAACATCGAGCAGGGCACCGTCGTCAGCGTCCTCGTGAAGGAAGGCGACACGGTCAGCGAGGGCCAGCCCGTCATCGAGATCGAGACGGACAAGGCCGTCGTGGAAGTCCCCGCCAACGCGGGCGGCACCGTGACCGGCGTGAACGTGAAGGTCGGGGACACCGTCAAGGTGGGCGGCGTGATCGCCACCCTGGGCGGCGGCAGCGCCCCCGCCGCACCGGCCAGCGCGCCCGCCCCGGCTGCCCCTGCGGCCGCCCCGGCAGCCTCCACGCCGGCCAGCGCCCCCAGCGTCGTGAAGGTGAACATCAGCGGCGGCGAGCAGCCCGCCGCACAGTTCCCCAAGTCGCAGGGCACCCAGAACCCCCAGACCTTCGACGGCCGCACCGTCGTGGCCGCCGCGCCCAGCGTGCGCCGCCTCGCGCGGGAACTCGGCGTGGACATTCACGCCGTGCACGGCACCGGCATCGCGGGCCGCATCAGCGAGGAGGACGTGCGCCGCACCGGCGGCACCCCCACCGTCACCACGCCCGCCGCCGCCCCGGCCACCAGCACCCCCGCGGCCGCCGCCCCGGCCGTGGCCGCCGCGCCGCTGCCCGACTTCACGAAGTGGGGCACCGTCACCCGCGAGGACATGAGCGGCATCCGTAAGGCCACCGTCCGCTCCATGACCGCCAGCACCGCCATCCCCATGGTCACGCACTTCGACAAGGCCGACGTGACCGTCATGGAAGAGGTCCGCAAACGCTTCGGCGCGCGCGTGGAGAAGGCGGGCGGCAAGCTCACCATGACCCACATCCTCATGAAGGTCGTCGCGAACGCCCTGCGCAAATTCCCCAAATTCGGCGCCAGCCTCGACCTCGACGCCCAGCAGGTCATCTACAAGGACTTCGTGAACATCGGCGTCGCTGTCGATACGCCCGTCGGCCTGCTCGTGCCCGTCGTCAAGGACGCCGACCGCAAGAGCATCACCGACCTCGTCCTCGAACTGAGCGAACTGGCCGCCAAGGCCCGCGACCGCAAACTGAAACCCGACGAGATGCAGGGCGCCACCTTCACGATCAGCAACCTCGGCGGGATCGGCGGGCACGCCTTCACGCCCATCGTGAACAGCCCCGAAGTCGCCATCCTCGGCGTGAGCCGCGGCGGCATGGAACCCGTCTGGAACAGGGAGAAGGGTGAGTTCGAACCCCGCAACATGCTCCCCATCAGCCTCACCTACGACCACCGCCTGATCGACGGCGCCGACGCCGCCCGCTTCGTGCGCTTCATCTGCGAGTCGCTGGAAGACCCCTTCCTGATCTCGCTGTAAAGTAGGCTGAAGGCAACAGAGAAGACCCCCGCCACTCGGACGGGGGTCTTCTGTCTCTCGTGTGTCTGCGGGTTACTTGTCCTCGCTGAGGGCGAAGCCGCGGCTGAACTGTTCCTGCAGGGCGGTGAACACGATCAGGGGGGGCAGCATGGTGATGACGGCGCCCGCCATGACGGCGCCCCAGTCGGTCTGGCCGCCCACCTCGATGAGTTTGCGTAGGCCGACCTGCACGACCTGGTGGTCGTCGCGCTGCATGATGACCAGTGGCCAGAGGTACTGGTCCCAGGCGTACACGAACTGGATGACGGCCAGCGCGCCGATGGTGTTCCAGCTCATGGGGATGAGGATGCGGGTGAGGTAGCGCAGGGGGCCGCAGCCGTCGATGCGGGCGGCGTCGGCGAGGCTGGCGGGGATGTTCAGGAAGTGCTGGCGGAACAGGAATGTGCCGGTGGCGCTGGCGAGGAACGGCACGATGATCGCGGCGAATGAGTCGGCCCAGTTGAGGTCGCGGCTGACGAGGTCGAACAGCGCGACGATGAGGACCTCGGTGGGGAGCATCAGGGACACGAGGACCAGGGCGAACGCCGCGCCCTTGAGGGGGAAGCGGAAGTACACGAAGGCCAGCGCGGCCAGCAGGGCCAGGATGGTCTTGCCAGTGGTGACGGTGACGGCCACGATGAGGCTGTTGAGCATGGAGCGGCCCAGGTGGGCGTCCACCCACACGCGCTCGAGGTTGCTCAGGAATGCGCCGCTGGGCAGCAGGGAGGGGCTCAGGACCGCGCTGGACGGTTGCGTGGCCTTGATCAGCGCCAGGATCAGCGGGGCGCTGATCAGCAGTGCGGCCAGGATCAGCGCGGCGTGGGTGCCCCAGTCGCCCCGGCGGGCGCGCGGGGACGTGGCGGTGCGGGTGCGGGGCAGGTGGCGGTCACGCACCATAGTGCACCCGCCGTTCGCCCAGCCGGAACTGCATGAACGTCACGAACGCCACGAGGGCCAGCATCAGCGCGCCCTGCGCGGCCGCCGCGCCGGTCCGGAAGTTCACGAAGCCGTCCTGGTACAGCTGGTACACCAGGAACGTCGTGATCCCCGCGTGGCCCACGTACGGTCCGCCGCGCGTGAGCAGGTCGGTCAGCGCGAACGAGTCGAACAGCGCCGCGACGATGTTCGTGAATACCAGGAAGAACGTGACCGGGCTCAGCAGCGGGAACGCCACGCGCCAGAACACTTGCGCGGGGGTCGCCCCGTCGATCTGCGCGGCCTCCATGACGTCGGTCGGGAGGTTCCGGATGCTGGCCAGGTAGAACACGATGTTGTACGCCAGTCCCTTCCAGATGGCCGCGACCGTCACCAGCGCGAACGCCAACAGCGGCGTGTCCAGCCAGCGGGGGCGGACGCCCACCAGTTCACCCAGCAGCTGGTTCACCACGCCGATCTCCGGGTTGAACAGGAACAGCCACAGTGTCCCGGCAATGGCGGGACTCAGCGCGTACGGGTAGATCAGCAGCAGCCGGTACGCGCGTGACCCCCGGACGGGACGGCTGGCCAGCCACGCCAGCCCCAGCGACAGCAGCAGCCCGCCCGTGACGCTCAGCAGCGTGAACACCAGCGTCTGCAGCGCCACCTGCCGGTACGTGGCGCTGCCCAGCAGGTCCGTGATGTTCCCCAGGCCCACCCACTGCTCGGTGCCCAGGATCAGGTTCGCGCGGTACCCCGCCAGCCGCAGCGTGCGCAGGGTCGGCAGGTAGATGAACACCGCCAGGATCAGAAGGCTGGGCAGCAGGAACAGCCACGGCAGCGCCGCGCCCCGGAACACCGCCCGGTCCTCCCGCCCGCCCGCGTTCCTTTTCTGGCGGACGCTCAGCACGCCGCGCCCCTCGAATCGTCGGTCATACCCTCTCCTTCAACGCCGGGCGCGACCCGCCCCGGTCGGGGCGGGTCGCGCGGAGAGCGCTGTTATCTGAAGTTCGCGTTGTACTCGCCCAGCGCGGCGTCGGCGCGGGCCTTGGTGTCCTTCAGCGCGGCGTCCACGCCCTGGCCGCCCAGCACCTTCTGGAGGCCTTCTTCGATGATGCGGCGGGTCTGGATGGCCGCGCCGTTCAGGCCGCCGGCCGTGGCAGGGCTGGGCACGGTGCGGGTCAGCTGGTTGAACGCCACGAGTTGCAGCGGCGTCTGGCTGAACCAGCCCTGTTTGCGCAGCAGGTCGATGCTGCTCTGGCGCACGGGGTAGTACCCGGTGAGTTTGTGCCACTCGGCCATGTTCTGCGTGTTCGTCATGAACAGCGCGAAGTCCAGCGCGCCCTCGGCCTGGGCCTTGCTGACGCCCCGGCTGATCCACAGGCTGGCCCCGCCGATCACGACGCCGTTGCGTTTGCTGCCGTCCGGGATGGGCAGCGCGCCCACGCCGACCGTGAAGCCGTTCTTCTTCGCGGCGTCGCGGATGTTGCCGATGTCGGCGGTGGACGTGATGTGGAACGCGGCCTTCTGGTTCGTGAAGATGGCGTCGCTGCCGTCCCAGTCTTCCAGTTTGCCGGTGTAGGTGTAGTAGCCGCGGTCCTGCATGGTCTTGAAGAAGCTGAAGATGTTCTGCGCGGCTTTGCTGTCCAGGGTGGTGCTCGTGGCGCGGCCCTGGCGGCCGTTGCCGTTGTTCAGGAGGGTCTGGCCCTGCTGCGCCATCCACTGCTCGACGAACCAGCCGTTCAGGCTCATGCCGAAGCACTTGGCGTCCAGTTTCGCGGCCTCGATCTTCTGGCAGGCTTTCATCAGCGCGCCGAAGGTGGTGGGCGGCGCCTTGGGGTCCAGGCCCGCTTTCTTCAGCAGCTCCTGGTTGAAGTACAGGACCGGGCTGCTGGAGTTGAACGGCAGGCTGTTCACCTTCCCGCCGATCGTGTAGTAGTTGATGACCGGCTTGATGTAGTCGCTGAAGTCCACGTTCTTCACGCTGCTGACAGGCTGGAACGCGCCGCTGTCCAGCGCGAGCTGACTGCCCACCTCGAAGATCTGCACGAGGGCGGGGGCCTTGCCCTGCCGCGCGGCCAGGATGGTCGCCTGGAGGCTGTCGTTGTAGCTGCCCTTGTAGCTGGGCACGACCTTCACGCCGGGGTTGGCCTTGTTGAACGCGTCGGCGCGCGCCTGGATCCAGCCGCTGCGTTTGGCGTCCCCGAAGGAATGCCAGAACTCGATGATGGTCTGGGCCTGGGCGGCGGAGGCGGCGGGCCCGACCAGGGCCAGTGTCAGCAGGAGTTTCTTCACGTTTCGGAGGCTAGGCTCTCATGTTCAGGCGACAATCAGCGGCGCGTGACGGGACGGTCAGCGGGCCGTCGGCCCCCGGTCAGCTGGGCCCGCAGCGGGATGAGGCGGAGGTCAGGGGACCTTCAGGGCGGATCGTGCGGCCGGTGACGCACGCCGCCGGGAGCGGGCCGTACAGTCGGGGGCATGATCCTCGTGACTGCCGCCACCGGAAACGTGGGCCGTGAACTCGTGCCCCAGCTGCTGGAAACCGGGCAGCCCGTCCGCGCCGGGAGCCGCCACCCCGACCCGGCCCGCTGGCCGGACGCCGAGGCCGTCCCCCTGGACCTGACCGACCAGGACAGCGTGCGGGCCGCCGCGCAGGGCGTCACTGCCGCGTACCTGATCGTCCCGGAGACGCTGGAGGCCGCGGACGTGCAGGATACACTGCGCACCCTGCGGGACGCGGGCGTGGCGCGCGTGGTCCTCCAGAGCGGGTTCGGTGTGCAGGGCGAGGGGAACCTGCTCGGGGACGCCGAGGCCGCCGTGCGCGCCAGCGGCCTGGAGTGGACGATCCTGCAACCGAACTGGTTCATGCAGAACTACAACCAGATGTTCCGCCGCGGCGTCCGTGACCGCCACGAGTTCGCGGAACCGGCCGGGACGCACCGTACGAGCTTCATCGACACGCGCGACATCGCGGCGGCTGCCGTGACGGTCCTCACGGGGAACGGGCACGCGGGGCGCGTGTACCCGCTGACCGGCCCGGCCGCCCTCGACCGGCACGAGGTGGCGGCCGCCCTGAGCCGCGCGCTGGGCCATGAGGTCACGTACCGCCCGGTGGACGACGACGGCTTCGTGGAGTTCCTGGTGTCCACCGGCGAGAGTGACAAGGAGGAGGCGCGCGCCATCGCCTCGATCTACCCGCCCATCCGCGCGGACGCCACCGCGCCCGTCACGGACGACCTGCCGCGCCTGATCGGCCGCGCCGGGCACACCATCGACGACTTCGCGCGGCACTACCGCGCCGACTGGCGGGCCTGACCGACCACAGGCTTGCCTCTCAGCGCACCGTGAGCAGCACGTCCGGGTGATCCCCGATCAGGGCGTGCACGCCCAGCGCGCTCAGGCGGGCAGCCTCGGCGGGGTCGTTCACAGTCCAGGTGTTCACCTGCCAGCCCAGGCGGCGCGCGGTGGTCATCAGGGCGGCGTCGATCAGGGCGTGGTGGGGGTGCAGGGCGGCGCTGCCGGTCCAGGCCATCGCGGCGCGCACCAGCAGCGGCGGGTATGGTTTGTGGGTCAAGAGGCCGCGTTCGATCTCCGGTGCGGCGTCGCGCGCGGCGCGCAGCAGGGTCGGCATGAATGAACTCACGATCACGCGCCGCGAGACCCCGTGGGCGCGGACGGCGTCCAGCGTGCGGCCCACCCGGTCGTCGGGCCGGGCGGCCTCGTGCTTGAGTTCCACGTTCACGAACGCCCCGGTGTCCGCCGCCCAGGCCAGGACGGCATCCAGTGTGGGGACGAAGGCGGGCAGCTCGGCGGCACGCAGCGTGGGGAGTGCCCGGCCGTCCTCCAGCTGCGCGTCGTGATGCACGACCAGCGTCCCGTCGCCCAGGCGGCGCACGTCCAGTTCCACGCCGTCCAGGCCAGCGTCCAGCGCGGCCTGGAAGCCGGTCAGGGTGTTCTCGCGGTGCAGGGCAGGCGTGCCCCGGTGGCCCAGCAGGAGTGGCGTCATCTACGGTCACGCTACCGCGCCGCCGTCAGCGCGGCGTGTCGTTGCCCGGGCCCACCCCTTGACCTTCTCCCAGGGGCAGGGCGCACGCTGGGGGTACCTCCGGAGGTTCCGCCCGCCCATGACCACACCAGCCCTCATGACCATTGGCGCGTTCGCGCAGGCGACCGGCCTGAGTGCCAAGGCGCTGCGCCTGTACGACGACCTGGGTCTGCTGCGCCCCGCGCAGGTGGACCCGGACAGCGGGTACCGCCGCTACGACCCGGCGCAGGTCGCGGACGCCCGACTGATCGGCCTGCTGCGCCGCGCCGACCTGCCCCTGAACGACATCCGCCTGTTGCTGGACACGCCTGCCCCGGAGCGGCCCGCCGCGCTGCGCGCCCACCTCACCCGGCTGGACCGCCTGCACCGCGAGCGGCGCGACCTGACCCTGTACCTGATCTCACGCCTGCAAGGAGAGACCCCCATGACCCTGCCCCCCGTCCAGACCCGCCCCCAGCCCCAGCAGAACGTCGCCACCCTGACCCGTCACGTGTTCGTCGCGGACCTGCCCGCCGCCATTCAGGGAGGGATGCAGACCCTGCTGGCGCACGTCGCCGCGCAGGGCTCGGTGACCGGCGCACCGTTCGTGATCTATCACGGCGAGGTGAACGCCGACAGCGACGGCCCTATCGAGATCTGCGTGCCGTACGGCGGGCCGGTCACGCCCGGCGGGGCCGTCGCCCTGCGCGTCGAACCCGCCCGGCACGAGGCGTTCCTGGCCCTGACCCGCGAGCAGTTCGAGTTCCCGCAGATTCTCGCCGCGTACGACGCCACCTGCGCCCACGCGACCGCGCACGGCACCTGCACGCTGCGCCCCCGCGAGGTCTACGGGTACGACTGGGACGGCGCCGCGCCCGGTGAACCGGTCGGGGACGTCGCGTGGCCGTACGAACCGGCCGCCGTGACCACCTGACCGGCAACACCCGGGGTGCCCTTCACGTCCCTGTCACGCCCCACTGAGGCGCGCGGGGGACGCTGGAGGGCATGAGCGACCAGGACAGCACCCCACCCGGTAACATCACGCCCAGCGTGAACCAGTTCGGCATGCAGGACCCCCGCGCGCAGTACCCCGCGCCGCCCTTCCCGCGCCAGCCGCAGGAGGCCCCGGGCACGGTGGGCGCCATGCAGCCCCGCCCGGACCACGGCGAGGAGAGTTACATGGGCTTCGGCCGCCTCAGGGGCCGCCGGGCGCTGATCACCGGCGCGGACTCCGGCATCGGCCGCGCCGCGGCCATCGCCTTTGCCCGCGAGGGCGCGGACGTGGCCCTGAACTACCTGCCCGACGAGGAGGGGGACGCGCGGGAGGTCGTGGCGCTGATCGAGGCGGCGGGGCAGCGCGCCGTGGCGATCCCCGGCGACCTGAAGGACGAGGCGTTCTGCCGGGACCTCGTGAAGCGCGCCGTGCAGGAACTGGGCGGGCTGGACATCCTGGTGAACAACGCCGGGAAGCAGGTCAGCCAGGAGCGCATCGAGGACATCACCACCGAGCAGTTCGACCAGACGTTCCGCACGAACGTGTACGCGATGTTCTGGATCACGCAGGAGGCCGCGCGGCACCTGGGGCCCGGCGCGAGCATCATCAACACCAGCAGCATCCAGGCGTACCGGCCCAGCCCGAACCTGCTGGATTACGCGAGTACGAAGGCGGCGATCGTGGCGTTCACGCAGGCGCTCGCGCAGCAGCTCGGGCCGCGCGGCATCCGCGTGAACGCCGTCGCGCCCGGCCCCTTCTGGACGCCGCTGCAACCCAGCGGCGGGCAGCCGCAGGAGAAGGTGCAGCAGTTCGGGGCGTCCACGCCGCTGGGCCGCCCGGGGCAACCGGCGGAACTCGCGCCGCTGTACGTGTTCCTGGCGTCGCAGGAGAGCAGTTACAGCAGCGGCGGCACCTTCGGCGCGACCGGTGGGCAGGTGCTGTTCTAGACGGGAAGGTCAGCGAAGAGCAAAGGAGTCCCTCGCCCCGGGGCCCTGGGGGCCGCTTAGACTGGGCGGGTGTTCAAGACCGCTTTCAAGGCCCTGCTGCCCCTGCTGGAGCGCGGCGCGCTGACCGCCGACCGCGCCTTCAGCGGGTACGTGCAGCCCCGCCGGGCGCGCGGGAAGCTGCTGCTCCAGCCGTACGTGGGCTGGGGCACCCCGGGTCGCGTGGAACTGCGCGGCCGGGTGCTGCTGCCCCGCACCGTCGCGCCCGCGCGCCGCACCGACCCCCGCCTGCGCAACGCGCAGAACGTCCTGCGCCGCCTGTTCTCCCGCGAGGTGGGCGGCGTGACCGTCAGTGGCGTCCTGAACGGTCAGCGGGCCGCGGCGGTCAGTGACAGCGACGGGTACTTCACGCTGGAGTTCACGCCGCCCAGCCCGCTGCCCGGCGGGTGGCATCAGGTGCCGCTGCAACTCGACGGGCGCGAGGTACAGGCCAGCGCACGCGTGCATGTCGTCGCGGACGCCCGCTTCGGCGTGATCAGCGACCTGGACGACACGGTCATTCAGTCCGACGTGACCAGCGTGCCGCGCATGCTGAGCACCGTCCTGACCGGCAACGCGCGCACCCGCCTGCCCTTCCCGGGCGTGGGTGCCCTGTACCGCGCCCTGACCCGCGACGGCGAGGCCCGCAACCCCATCTTCTACGTGTCCAGCAGCCCGTGGAACTTCTTCGACCTGCTGTGGCAGTTCCTGGATTACCGCCGCATTCCGCTGGGCCCGCTGTTCCTGCGCAACTGGGGCATGGACCTGCTCGGCGGGCACGGTGGGTACAAGCACGGCGTGATCGAGCAGATCTTCCAGCGCTTCCCGGACCTGAAGTTCGTGCTCGTGGGCGACAGCGGCGAGAAGGACCCGGAAATCTACGCCGAGGTCGTGCACCGTCACCCGGGCCGCGTGCTGGCCGTGTACATCCGCGACGTGACCGAGGCGCACCGCGACGAGGGCGTCCTGAAACTCCGCGAGGAGGTCCGCAAGGCGGGCGTGGACCTCGTGCTGGCCGCCGACAGCCTGAACGCTGCGAGTCACGCCATGGCGATGGGCCTGATCACGCCCGGCGAGTACCGCAGCGTCCTGACCAGCGTGGCCCGCAGCTACGAGACGTGAGGGGGGAAGTGGGGCGTAGGTAGTGGGGAGTAGGAAAGACACGAAGAGGGGAGAGGCGGCCCCGGTGTGCGGACCGCCCCTCTCTGATCTGCGTTACTGGCGGGGGCAGCGGTACAGCTTCACGCTGCGGGCCGCGAGATTGGTTTCCTCGCCGGCCTTCACGGCGCCGCTGGCGTGGTCGTCGGTGGTGTCGAGTTGCAGGTCCCACTCCTGGCAGCCGGCCAGGTCCGGCAGGCGGAAGGGGAGATCCACGTGCGAGGCGTTCAGCAGCAGCAGCAGGTGGTCGTCCAGCAGCGGCTCGCCGCGTTCGTCCACGTCGTCCAGGCCGTTGCCGTCCAGGAAGATGCCCATGCTCTGCGTCTGGGGGTTGTTCCAGTCCTCGTCGCTCATCTCCTCGCCGTCAAAGCGCAGCCACACGATGTCGCGCACGTCCTCGCCGCGGATGGTGCGGCCACTGAAGAACTTGCGGCGGTGCAGCGCCGGGTGGGACTTGCGCAGCGCGATGACCTTCTTCGTGAACGCCAGCAGGTCCTCGTCGAGATTCGCCCAGTCGTACCAGCTGATCTCGTTGTCCTGACAGTAGGCGTTGTTGTTGCCGCCCTGCGTGCGGCCGATCTCGTCGCCGCCCAGAAGCATTGGCGTGCCCTGCCCGAGCAGAAGGGTCGCCAGGAAGTTGCGCTGCTGCTGACGCCTCAGGGCGTTGATGGCGGGGTCGTCCGTCTTGCCTTCCGCGCCGCAGTTCCAGGTGATGTTGTGGTTGTGGCCGTCGTTGCCGCCTTCCTGGTTGGCGTCGTTGTGTTTCTGCTCGTACGTGACGGTGTCGCGCAGCGTGAAGCCGTCGTGGGCGGTCACGAAGTTGATGCTCGCGTAGGGTTTGCGGCCGTCGTTCTGGTACAGGTCAGAGGAGCCGGTCAGGCGGTAGCCGATCTCGGACGCCAGTCCGCCGTCGCCCTTCCAGAAGGCGCGCATGTCGTCGCGGTAGATGCCGTTCCACTCGGCCCAGTTCACGGGGAAGTTTCCGACCTGGTAGCCGCCCTCGCCGACGTCCCAGGGCTCGGCGATCAGCTTGACCTGCCCGATGATGGGGTCCTGGTGGATGATGGTGAAGAAGCCCGACAGCTGATCCACCTCGTGCAGGCCGCGCGCCAGCGTGGAAGCCAGATCGAAACGGAAGCCGTCCACGTGCATGTCCGTCACCCAGTAGCGCAGGCTGTCCATGATCAGTTGCAGGGTCTGCGGGTGGCGGACGTTCAGGCTGTTGCCGGTGCCGGTGTAGTCGAAGTAGAAGCGGGGGTCCTCGGCGACCAGCCGGTAGTACGTGGGGTTGTCGATGCCCTTGAAGGACATGGTGGGCCCCATGTGATTCCCTTCCGCGGTGTGGTTGTACACCACGTCCAGAATGACCTCGATGCCGCTGGCGTGCAGCGCCTTGACCATCTGCTTGAACTCGTCCACGGCCCCGGCGGGGTTGCCCTTGCGGGCCTCGGCGCTGTAGCGGACGTCCGGCGCGAAGAACGACAGGGTGCTGTAGCCCCAGTAGTTCGTCAGGCCCTTGTCGAGCAGGAAGGGGTCGTCCACGTGCTGGTGCACGGGCATCAGTTCGATGCTGGTGATGCCCAGTTCCCGCAGGTAGAACAGGATCGGTTCGGTGGCGATCCCGGCGTACGTGCCGCGCAACTCGTCCGGCACGTCCGGGTGGGTCATGGTCAGGCCCTTGACGTGCGCCTCGTAGATCACGGACTGGTGGAAGGGCACGTCGGGTTTCTGGCTGTCCCCCCAGTCGAAGCGGGGGTCCACGACGATGCCCAGGGGCGCGCCGCGCTGCTCCTCTTCCTGCATGACGCTGTCCTCGCCGCCGGGCACGTAGCCGAACACGCCCCGGTCGAACTGCTCGGTGCCGTCGAGGGCCTTGGCGTAGGGGTCGAGCAGGACCACGTTCGGGTTGAAGCGCAGGCCGCGTTCCGGGGCGTACTCGCCGTGCACGCGGTAGCCGTAGCGCTGGCCCGGTTTCACGCTGGGCAGGTAGCCGTGCCACACGAAGGCGGTCTGTTCGCGCAGCGGCACGCGGGTTTCCACGCCCTGCTCGTCGAAGAGGCACAGCTCGATGCCGGTGGCGTTCTCGGAGTACAGGGCGAAGTTGGTGCCTTTGCCGTCCCAGGTGGCTCCCAGGGGGTAGGGTCGGCCGGGTCGAAGGATGGGGGGGGTGGTCATCAGGCTGCGCTCTCCTTTCGTGGCGGGGCAGGCGCCGCAGCGCTGCCCGGAACGTGGAAACGGTACCAGACCACCCCGGGCAGACCACAGCCCCGGGCACAAACCCAAGCGAAGCCCAAGAGGGCTCTCATGCGACTCACGGGCGCCTGGCGCCCTTTCAGACGCAGATGTACGCACGAAAAAGCCTCCGTTCAGGTGCCGGAGGCTCTCAGATGAGGGACTTTTTAGCGGGGCGTCAAGCTGACCCGAATCATCCGAACTCCGGGTGAAAGGTTGACACAATCTTTCACCCCGAGCGGACCCGGAGAGCTGCGGAGCAGAGCCAGGAGGAGATCAACGGGTTCCGGGCGTGGAGTTGGCAACACGGTGAAGTTCCAAGTTGTCAACGGAACAGACGCAATCCGTATCAGAACTCCAGACGGCCGCGCGGCCCGCTCAGGCGGTACAGCTTCTCCGGGGTCCACAGCTCGTAGGCGTACATCGGGTACTGGCGCTTGAAGCGGCCCACCCGGTCCCAGACGTCGCGCGACTCGAACGGCACGACCAGGATCAGGCGGATCACGCTGTCCTCGTAGTCGTAGATGTAGAAGTCGAAGTGGAAGGTCTGCTCGCCGCCCCGGTCCGTGAACAGCGGGAACGAGAACGGCCGGTACCGCCACGCCTTGTTCTTCTCCGTCAGGATCTTCGCGGCCACGCGCTTGAGGTTGCTGTCCGGGAAGGTCATCTTCTCGCCGTCCCGGTCGGTGAAGACCGTGTCCGGGGCGGGCGCGTCGAGCTGCACGCGCTTGAGTTCCGGCAGGGCCTTCTTCACCTTGGGCGGCGCAGCGCGGCGCGGCCCGCTCCCGGGGCGACCGCCCGCGCGGCCCTCCGAGCTGCGGCCCTCACCGCTGCCCTGGGCGGCCTCGCCGGGCTTGCGGCGCGCCGGGTTGGTGCCACCCCGCGCGCTGCTGTTCCCTCCGGTTTTCGACCCGCCGAACTTCGCGCCGGTCCGGCCGCCGCTGGTGCCGCCGCTCTGGGCGCCTCCCGTCCGGGCCGGGCTGCGGCGCGGCCCGCCGGTCCCGCTCAGCTCGGTGCGGACAGGACGACTGTCACCGCGCGAGTCGTTGCGGCTCCCCTCGCTGCGTTCGCGCGCCGGGCGGGTCGTTTCGCGGGTCGCGCCGCCCCGGCCCTGCGCAGTGTTTCGTTTGGGGGCACGGCCCCGTGAACCTTTCTTTGGCCCCGTCATAGCGTCCCAGTGTAGTGCACCCGCGCCAGAAAGGGCGAACGCCGAACCCCAGTCGCAACTGGAGTCCGGCGCGCGCGAGGTCGGATTACTTCGCGAGGCTGCGGATCAGGTCCAGGTTCACGAAGCGGTTCAGGTCCGGCACGTCCCGCGCGAAGCCCGCCTCCTTGTTCAGCTGCGCGTACTCCGCGAGGGTCTTGAGGTTGATGTCCCAGGTGACGCGCGTGCGGGCCAGCGCCTTGAACAGCTCGTTCGTGTTGGGGCGCTTGCCGGTGAAGGCGTAGATCTGCTCGGCGATGGATTTCTGCGCGCCCGCGTTGCTGCCCTTGATGTAATTGATCGCGGCGAGGTGCCCCTTCAGGAGGCCCTTGACGGTGTCGGCATTCGCGGCGGCGTACTTCGTGTTCACGGTCAGGACGGTGGTGGTGTAGTTGCCGCCCTCCCAGATGCCCTTCTCGTTCACGATCAGCTTGGCGCCCTGCGTTTCCATGACGGCGCCCCAGGGTTCCTGCACGAGCGCGGCGTCCACCTGCTTCGCGGCGAACGCGGCGGGCATGTTCGCCGGGTCGATGGGCACGATGCTGACGGTGCCGCCCTCGTCGGTGGCTTTCAGGCCGTTCTCGTGCAGCAGGTGGCGCAGGCTGATGTCCTGCGTGCTGCCGCGCGTGGGCACCGCGACCTTCTTCCCGCTCAGTCCCTTGACGTTGCGCACGCCGCTGTCCTTGCGGGCGACCAGCACCGCCCCGGCGTTCGCAGCGCCCGCGTACACCTGGATGGGCACACCGCGCATGAAGGCGTTCATGGCCGGGCCGGGGCCGACGTACGCGGCGTCGATGGCGCCCGCGGCGAAGGCCTCGTTGATCTGGCTGCCGTTGGCGAATTCCTTGATGACCAGTTTCACGCCGTCCGGGAGGTTCTTCTGGATCAGGCCGCGCTGCACGCCGACCAGTCCGGCGGCGTGGGTGACGTTCGGGAACACGCCCAGGCGCAGTTCTTTCGCCTGCTGCGCGCTGGCGCTGGCGATCAGGGAGAGGGTCAGGAGGGGAAGCAGGGCACGGGTCATATCACCCCAGGATACCAGACCAGTTGAGTAAACTTGTCAATTGAGTGACACAGTCCCGACCTTCCCCGCGACCGTGACCACCCCACGAAAGAGGGGAGGAGGACCGCCGCACGGTCCCCTCCCCCCCGCACCCCACGTGTTCAGCGTCGGGTGCTGTGCTCCACGAACGCCGCCACCCACGCCAGCGGCGCGTTCCAGTTGATGGTCACCTCGTTCATGGTGTACGCGCCGATGTCGTCGGTGTAGCAGCGCAGGCCCACGCAGCGGCCCCTGAGTTTCGCCGCGACCGGATCGCTGAAGTTCACGCTGTTCGGGCCGCCCGACACCACCCCGCGCGGCGGGCCGGGCAGCGCCGCGTCCAGCGACCGCGCCCAGAAGCGGTGGTGCGGGTTCAGCAGCGGACGCTCGCCGTACCCGGACACGTACGACTTGTCCATGGGGTTGCGGCCCAGCAGGTAATTCAGGCCCTCCAGCACGACATTCACGAACGAGTCGTCACCCGTGAAGTCCCACGCGGCGCCCATCACGACCGAGCGGTTCAGCACGCCACTGTTCGACCCCCACGTGGCGGTCGCGCCGGTCATCGGCAGGCGGTAGCCCTGCGTGCCCGCCGCGTCCCGGAACGCCCGCGCCGCCGCCACGACGTTCGCGCGCGCCTGCTGCACGTCCGCGGCGGGCAGCGCCGTGGGCACGCTGGCGAGCGTCAGGGTGCCCGCCGCCGTCAGGTCGCTCCAGCCCAGTTCACGCCCTTCGGGCATCTGCAGGAACAGCGGACTGGCCCGCAGCGCCTCCAGGAACGCCGCCTCGCCGGTCGTGGCGTACAGTTCCGCCGCCGCCCAATAGAACTCGTCGCTGACGTCCGTGTCGTCGTACGGGCCGCCACCCACGAACAGGTCGTACGCGTACACGTCCGGCGCGGCCTTCGCGGCCTGCCACGCGCGGCGCGCGGCGCTCAGGCAGCGGTCCGCGAAGGCCGGGTCCGAGGCGCGGTACACGCGGGCGCACTGCGCGGCCACGCCCGCGAGGTTCAGGGTCGCGGCGGTCGTGGGGTAGTACAGCGCGCGCGGCTGCGGGTCCTGATCGGGGCGCAGCGGCAGCCCGGTCCAGGCGACGTCCGTGAGTTTCTGGTGCACCAGCCCGCCCGCCGGGGTGGGCGTGAGGGTCAGCGGGGCGCCGCGCTGGTTGCCGCGTGGCAGGGGCAGCGTCTGCCCGTCCGGGATCTGCATGCGCAGCATGAAGTCCAGTTCCCAGCGGACCTCGTCCAGCAGGTCGCTGCGGCCGTTTCCGCTTTCCGGGATGCTGAGGCTGCCGTCCGCGTCCGGGATGTTCAGGCGCGCGCCCCGCTCGGCGAGGTTCAGGAGCGTCCAGACGCTCACGCCGCCGTTCACGACGTACTTCCCGTGATCCCCGGCGTCGTACCAGCCGCCGCTGGCGTCCAGTTCGTACGCGCAGCCGGGCCAGACGTTCCCGGCCTGATCGGTGCCCCTGAAGCAGCTGACGCGCGTGTCCCCCTGGTTCGGGCTGCTGCCCGCATGACCGGCCGGGCGGGCCCAGGCGTCCCCGACGTACTTCGCCTCGATGGGCGTGCCGCTGCGGTTGTGGTAGAAGTACGCCAGCGCGTCGCGTTTCAGGCCGTCGTACACGCGTCCGATCCGGAACGGGTGACTGCGGAACCCCGCGACGTCCAGCACCAGCCCGTCCGCCGGGGCGGTCACGGCACTGAAATCCACCTGATGCAGATGCTCGCCGGACGCGGCGTCCGCGCCGAACACGCGCGTCACGCCGCTGGCGACCGCGCGCGTGCCGTCCAGCAGCGTCCACGGCAGCGGCCGGTCCGAGTCGAACGGCAGGGCCGCCAGTTTCGGCCGGTCCGGCAGGTACCCGGTCTGGTTGAGCCGCACCAGATTCAGGTCGTCCGCACCGGCAGCCGGGACGGCGCTGCCGAAGGCCGGGCCGGTCAGTGAAATGCGGCTGAAGCACACGGTCGTGGCGGCCTTCGCGCCCAGCTGGAACTGGAACGCGGCCTTCGCGTCGCCCGGCTGCGCCATCGTGAACGTGGACGTGAAGGTCTTCGGCTGGCTGGTCACGTCCACCTCCTGCACGAAGTAGTTGGTGTACGGCGCGCCGTCGAACTGCAGCAGCGTCCGGAACGACGTGGGCTGCGCGGCGCGCGCCGTGAAACTCAGGGTGTACGTGCCGCCCTCGTTCAGGCCCACGCCGCCCTGCCCGAACAGCACGTCCCAGGGGTTGCTGCCCGGCTGCGTGATGGTCAGGCAGGCTTCGCCGCCAGTCGTGCTGGCAGCCGTTCCGGCGGTCCACCAGGGATTCAGGCCCTGACTGAAATCCCCGTTGTTCAGCAGTTCGGTCGTGCGGGTGTCCGCGATGCGGATCTGCACGCTGACCGGCGCCGAGATCCCCGCCACGTCCCCCGCCACGGCCTGCGCGGAGTAGGCGTGCGTGCCGTTCAGGCCAGGGTCGGCGTTCACCGTGAACTCGTACGGGGCGGTCGTGTCCTCGCCGAGTTTCACGCCCCGGTCGTAGAAGATCACGCGGCTGGCGCTGCCCGTCACGGCCGCGCTCAGGCGCAGCGGGCCGCTGGCGTCCAGGCTGGCGGCGCTGCTGCTCAGGGTGACGGTGGGCGGCGGGGTGGCAGGAGTGACGGCGGCGCAGGCGCTGAGGATCAGCGCGCAGGACAGCGCGGTCAGGTGCAGGGGGCGGGCGGGCTGGGGGTGCGGCATGGGGGAGGACCTCCGGGGCGGGCAGGGTGGGAGACACTCCGGCCCGGACGGCGGGAACCGGAGCGGACGCGGACGTCCGGCTGGGCGTGAGGATGTGAATGAACCGTAACAGGCGCACTCCGCTCCGTCAAGAAAAGCCTTTCATGAGATCTGGCGGGATGCAGCGCCGCATCTGCGAAAGGGGGCTTCCGGCGAGGGAGCGGGCCTTGCTCCGGCGCGAGAGTCAGTGAGCAGAACAGAAATCCTCCTCGACTACCTGCGCGGAAGGGTCGGTGTCGACCGCCCCCAGGAGGCCGAGGGCAGGGCGGACAGTCCCCCTCTTGCTGAAAGGCTTTTCATGGCATACGCTCCGGCTGGATCGCCCACAACCCACCCGCTGCCCACCGACGGACAGCTCCGGAGTCCACCGGCCCACGCCATGCCCGGCCGGCCGGACGGTGCGGTCCACCCCGGCCCTCCTCACCCACCGCCCGGCGCGAGTTCCCCCGCGCCCCTCTCACCGCTGCCGCGCAGCACCGGAGTTCACATGACCACGTCCCCCCGATCCATCCTCCTGCTGCTGCTCGGCGCGGCCCTCAGCGCCTGCGGCCAGACCACCAGCCCCACCAGCCCCGGCCTGGCCGCGCAGGCGGTCAGCGGCGACTTCAGCCGCTGGGGCATGAGCTGGAGCCCCTCCACCTGGAAGAACGGTGACCCCCTGTTCGGCTGCACCTTCTCGAAGAACAACCTCACCCTGGGGGGCGGCAGCGACGCCGCCGTGTACGGCTGGCTGGACAGCAGCACCTGCAGCGAGATCAAATCCAACCGCTGGAAGACCCAGGGCACCCGCTTCGGCGGGGACATCTACGTCCCGAACGTCGCGGGCACCACCACCACCCTGTTCACGTACTTCAACGACGGCACCGTCTGGAACGAGATCGACGTGGAATTCGTCCCCAGCCGCGGCAGCCTGCACCCCGCCCTGATCTACCGGAACGGCGGCAGCCGCTACGTGTACGAAGCGTGGATTCCCGCCGCCAGCAACGCCTGGCACCGCGTGGACGTCAACTGGACCGCCAGCAGCATCATCTGGACGCTGAACGGCCGGGTCGTGTTCACCATGTACCGCAACGCCTCCCTGCCGCTCGGCGCGACCGTCGTGACCGGCAGCGGCAGCAGCATGCAGATCCCGGCTGCCGCGTGGCCCACCCGCAGCCAGCAGCTCATCGCGAACTTCTGGCGGGGCAGCAACACCGCCGACGCCCGCGGCTTCCTCGGCTCGTACGGGGGCGGCACCGGGCAGGCCATCTGGAACAACCTCTACTGACGGTCACCACCCGCTAGAGTGACGCGGTGGCGGGCCACGGCAAACGCATGACGCACGGCGTCACCATCAACGAGGTCGCCCGCGAGGCCGGGGTGTCCATCAGCACCGTCTCGCGGATCATCAACGGCACGGCGTTCGTCGCGGACGACAAGCGCCGCGCCGTCGAGACCGCCATGCAGCGCCTGGGCTTCCAGCCGAACTACCTCGCCCGGACGCTCATCACCGGGCGCAGCATGACCGTCGGCGTGATCGCCGAGGACATCGTCAGTCCCTTCTACGCCGACGTGATCCGCGGCATCGAGCACGCCCTGCTGGACACGCCCTACCAGCCCGTCCTGAACAGCGGCCACTGGTCCATTCGGCACGAGACGCGCGCCATCGACACCCTGATCTACCGCAAGGTGGACGCCCTGCTGCTGCTGGGCAGCACCCTGCCCGACGACACGCTGCGGGACGTGGCCGCGCGCGTCCCGCTGGTCCTGTTCGGCCGCCGCGTGCCCGGCCTGGAAGGCCACTGCCTGACCCTCGACCAGCGCGGCGCCGCCCTGAACGCCACCCGCCACCTGATCGAACTCGGGCACCGCCGCATCGTGCACCTGCACGGCCCGCCCGGCCAGCAGGACGCGCAGGAACGCCGCGCCGGGTACCGCGACGCCCTGACCGGCACTGGCCTGCCCCTGCACCCCGAACTGGAACTCCAGGGCGATTTCCTGGAGCAGTCCGCCGCGCAGGCCCTGACGCACCTGCTGGGCGCCCGCGTGCCCTTCACGGCCGTGTTCGCCGGGAACGACCAGATGGCCGCCGGGGCCCGACTGGCCCTGCACCGCCGCGGGCTGCGCGTCCCGGACGACGTGTCCCTGATCGGCTTTGACGACCTGCCCGCCAGCGCGTTCACCATCCCGCCCCTGACGACCGTCCGGCAGCCCACCTACCAGATCGGGCAGGCGCTCGCCCGGCATGTCCTGCACGTCCTGGCGGGCGAGGCGTCCAGCCTGCCGGACTTCGACCTGCCGCTGATCCTGCGGGAATCCACCCGGCCGCTGCGCTGAAATGACGGCTGGGCTGAAATGACCACTACGCTGTGCTGACCGCGCCCTGACCGCCCGCGCACACGCCCCTGACCGCCCGGCGCGAGGGTGGACGGCACATGCGACCCCTGAAGACCGCCCTGCTGGCCCTGACCCTCTCGCTGGGAGGCGCGCACGCCGCCACCCTCATTGGCTTCGCGCAGCTGCCCGCCGACACCCTCGCCGACGGCCCGACCAGCGGCGCCTGGAACGGCGGCCTGCGCGGCCAGCCCCGCTTTCAGGGGCAGCCGGTGCAGGGGTTCAGCGGCGTGCAGTTCACGGCAGGCGGCGAATACCTCCTGCTCAGCGACAACGGCTTCGGCGCGAAGAACAACAGCGCCGATTACCTCCTGCGCCTGTACCGCCTGAGCGTCACGCCCAACACTGCCGCGAAGGCCGGGACCGGGCAGGTCGGCGTGCGCGGCTTCATCAGCCTGCGCGACCCGGACCGCCGCGTGCCGTGGCAGATCGTGAACGAGGCCACCCCGGACCGCCTGCTGACCGGCGCGGACTTCGACCCGGAAGGTTTCGTGATCGCCCCCGACGGCACCCTGTGGATCGGGGACGAGTTCGGCCCCTACCTGCTGCACTTCAGCGCCGACGGCCGCCTGCTAGACGCGCCCACCCCCACGCCCAACCTGCACGGGCGGCCCACCCTGCGCGGCCAGAACCCCATCGTAATCGCGCATCGCGGCAGCAGCGGCACCCGCCCCGAACACACCCTGGAAAGCTACCGGGTCGCCATTGAGGGCGGCGCGGACTTCATCGAACCCGACCTCGTCGTCACGAAGGACGGCGTGCTCGTCGCCCGGCACGAACCCGTCATGGTCGTCCTCGATAAGGACGGCAAGGTCACGGAGGCCACCACCGACGTCGCCACCCGCCCCGAATTCAAAGGCCGCGTGCGGACCAAGACGCTCGACGGGACCAGCGTCACCGGGTACTGGGTGGAGGACTTCACCCTGGCGGAACTCAAGACCCTGCGCGCCGTGGAACGCCTCCCCGCGCTGCGCGGCCGCGCCTTCGACGGCCGCTTCGAGGTGCCCACCCTCGCCGAGATCATCGCGCTCGTGCGCGACACGGAAGCCCGCACCGGACGCAAGGTCGGCCTCTACCCCGAAACGAAACACCCCACATACATGAAAGCCGCCGGGTTCGACACCAGCCAGCTGCTGATCGACACGCTGACCCGCGAGAAATTCACCGACCCCGCCCGCGTGTTCATCCAGTCGTTCGAAACCGCCAACCTCCGCGACCTCAAGACCCGCATCATGCCCGCCGCGGGCGTCACCCTGCCGCTCGTGCAGCTCGTCAGCGGCCCCACCGAGGCCCCCTACGACTGGGCCGCCAGCGGCGACACCCGCCGGTACGACGCCCTGACCACCCCCGAGGGCCTGCGTGACCTCGCCACGTACGCCAGCGGCGTCGGCCCCACCAAACGCTGGATCATCACCGACAAGGGCGACACCACCGACTTCGTCAGCCGCGCGCACGCCGCCGGACTGCTCGTGCACCCCTGGACGCTGCGCAGCGAACCCACCTACCTGCTGCCCACGTACGCCGGGAACCCCGAAGAGGAAATGCGTCAGGTGCTGCGCGCCGGCGTGGACGGCTTCTTCACCGACTTCCCCGCCACCGGCGCGCGCGTCGCCGCGCAACTGGCCGCCCCCGAGGTCCGCAGCCCCCAGCACCCCGCCTTCACGCAGGGGGCCAGCAGCGCCGACGCCACCCTGGGCGCCAGCGGCGGCTTCGAGGGCCTCGCCCTGAGCGCCGACGGCACCACCCTGTACGGCCTGCTGGAAAAGACCGTCACCGGCGACCTGCCCGGCCAGCTGCGCCTGAACGCCCTGAACCTGGGCACCCGCCAGTGGAGCCTCGCGGGCCGCTACGCGCTCGACGCGGGCAGTGACGCCATCGGCGACCTCGCCACCGTCAACGACACCCAGTACCTCGTGCTGGAACGCGACAACAAGGTCCACACCGACGCCCGCAACAAACGCGTGTACCTCATCGACCTCAAACGCCTGAACGCCGACGGCACCTTCCAGAAGACCCTGATCGCCGACCTGATGAACATCGCCGACCCACAGGGCCTCGCGCCCGACACGCGCGGCGGCACCCTGACCTTCCCGTACGTCACCATCGAGAACGTCATCGTCCTGAACCCCACCACCCTCCTGATCGCCAACGACAACAACTACCCCGCCACCGGCGGCCGCGGCCCCGGCGTGAAGGACGACACGCAGTTCCTGTGGCTGCGCCTGGGCGAGCCTCTGAACCTCGCCCCGAACCTCGGCGGACGCTGAACCCAGCACAAGGAGGAGGCCACCCAGATTGACCGGGTGGCCTCCTGCCTTGCCGCGCTGCTTCAGGGCCGGACGAGCAGCACCATCCGCCCCGCCCGCCGGAAGTCGAAGCGGCCGTAGAACGTCTCGGCCGGTGACTCCCGCGCGGTCATACGGATTCCGTTTGTTTCGCCGACAATCCGGAACTTCACCGGATTGCCAGCTCCACGTCCGGAACCCGTTTCACTCCTACTCGCATCCGCTCGGATTGAACGGCTTGATAAGCCATTCAATCGGAGTCTGTATCAGGAGCGATACGTTCGTCACCCCACGCGCCCCGGCGGCCGCCAGATGCGCGTCCAGCAGCGCCCGGCCCACCCCGCCGCGCTGACGCTCGGGCCGCACGAACATCTCCTGAACCTCATGTGACAGGAACGAAGCCCGCACCTGATCGCGTCCCAGCACCGCCCCCACGCACACCCCACCGTCCAAGGCGACCAGCGCGGCACTCCGGAGCGTGGCGAGCAGGTCACTCAGGGCCGCGCGGGCCGATCCGTCCGTCCAGGCCTCGTTCCAGGGCGCCGCGCCAAACGTCGCGCAGAACGCGTCGGCCAGGGCAGGCAGATCAGCCACAGAGGCGGGGCGGAGATCCATATTCAGTACTGACGGCCGAAGATCACGCGCTTGCCGTACGCGGCGGGGCGGCCGGTGTGCACGCACACGCCCTGCTCGGCCTCGTTGAAGAACTCCGCGTCGTCCAGGGGGACGTTGCGGGCGGTGGCCTTGGTGTCCTCCTTGATCTGCCGTTCGCTCTCGGGGTCGCCGCAGTGGAAGGCGCGCACCCACTTGCCCGCCTCGATGGCGGCCTTGAACTCCCCGTAGGTGTCCACCGTGACGGTGTTCTCCAGCATGAAGCTCGTGGCGCGTTCCAGCAGCCAGTCGTGAATGCCGTCCAGGCGCGCGGTCATGCCGCCCACCGCCTCGGCGCGGGGCAGGGTTTCCTTCTCGTCGCCGTTGCGGTTTTTCACGACGACCACGCCGCTCTCCAGGTCGCGGGGGCCGAGTTCGATTCGGACGGGCACGCCCTTGAGTTCCCAGTCGTTGTACTTGAAGCCGTTCGTCACGCCGTCACGTTTGTCGACCTTGACCTTCAGGCCCTGAGCGCGCAGTTCGGCGGCCAGTTTCTCGCCTTCCTCGACCATCTGGTCGAAGTTGTCCTTGCGGCCCACGGGAATCACGACCACCTGAATGGGCGCGATGCGGGGCGGCATGATCAGCCCGAAGTCGTCCCCGTGCGTCATGATGATCGCCCCGATGATGCGGCTGGAGATCGCCCAGGAGGTCGTGTGCGCGAACTCCTCGCGCTGCTCGCGCGTCTGGAACTTCACGTCGAACGCTTTGCTGAAGTTCTGGCCCAGGTAGTGTGACGTTCCGCTCTGGAGGGCCTTCCCGTCGCGCATCATGCCCTCGATGGAGTACGTGGCGACCGCCCCGGCGAAGCGCTCGCTGGCGGTCTTCTCGCCGCGCACCACGGGCAGCGCCAGCACGTCCCGGCAGAACTCGTGGTAGATGTCCAGCATCTGCCGCACCTCGCCGCGCGCCTCGCTTTCGTCGGCGTGCGCGGTGTGGCCCTCGTGCCAGAAGAATTCGCTGGTGCGCAGGAACGCCTTCGTGCGCAGCTCCGCGCGGAACACGCTGCCCCACTGGTAGTGCAGGAACGGCAGGTCACGGTAGGAGTTCAGCCAGCCGCTCCACATGTGCCCGATGATCGTCTCGGACGTGGGCCGCATCACGTACGGCTCGGCGAGTTCCTCGGTGCCGATCTTGTTCACCGTGAACAGCTCCGGCGCGAAGCCCTCCACGTGATCCGCTTCCTTGGTGATGAAGCCCATGGGAATCAAGGTGGGGAAGATCAGCGACTCGTGCCCGGTCGCCTTGAACCTGTCGTCCAGCCAGCGCTGAATGTTCTCCCACAGCGCGCTGCCGTAGGGCCGCACGACCATCGCGCCCGCCACCGGGCTGTTGTCGGCCAGGTCGGCCTTCTTCACGACCTCGTTGTACCAGTCGTTGAAATCCACGCTCTGGGGCGTCACGCCGTACTGCTGCGCCTTCCTGTCCTGTTTGCCGCCGTCTTTCGTCATCGCCCCGCATGATACCGGGCGCGGGCAAAGCGCCGCGCCGAACCGGGCACGCGTCCGCTGCGCCACCCTGCGGATGCCGGGTCAGGCCGGGTGGGGGAGACTGGGCCTATGAGTCCCGAGCCCGTGTTCTTCTACCGGACGGCACATCCGTTCTCTAACTTCCATCCCAGTGTGTTCACGGAAGGCGGGGTCACGTATCAGTGGGCGGAGCAGTACCTGATGGCCCGCAAGGCCGCGCTGTTCGGGGATGAGGTGACCCGGCGGGCGATCCTGGCCGCCCGCACGCCGGGCGAGTGCAAGGCGCTGGGCCGCCGCGTGAGCCCGTACGACGATGCCCGCTGGGCGCAGGAACGGTTCGGAGCAGCGCTGGACATGCTGCGTCTGAAGTTCGGTCAGAACGCGCGGCTGCGGGCGGCGCTGCTGGCGACCGGCGAGGCAGAACTGGTGGAGGCCGCCCCGGACGACCGGATCTGGGGCGTGGGGTTCAGCGAGCAGGACGCGCCGGGCGTGCGGCAGGCGTGGGGGGCGAACCTGCTGGGCCGTGCGCTGATGGCGGTGCGCGCGGAGCTGACGGCGGATGACGGTTCCCTCAAGGTCGGGTCAGGCTGACCTGAATGGTTCTGTCATGGGGCGGCCATCTGGCAGGGTGACACTGCTCGCATGACGAAGATGAATGTCGGAGAGATCAGCGATCACATTGCGCAGTCCGTGAAGGCCCGCCTGGAGCAGGGTGGCGAGCATCTTCAGGTGAAGGACGTGAACGGTGAGCACGTGGGCACCGTGGATCACATGGATGGCGAGCGCGTGAAGCTCACGAAGACGGACAGCGCGGACGGGCAGCATCATTACCTGAGCCTGGATCAGGTGGAGAGCGTGGATGACGTGGCGGTGTACCTGAACGTGGAGCGCAGCGCCATCGCGTAACCCCGACTGCTGAACCCCCGGCGGCGTGACGAGCAGGTCACGCCGCCTTTCTTCTGCCTGTCCGGAAGGTTCAGGTGCGCTGAAGTGTTGCTGAGGGGGCCTGAAGGTGCCGCTCAGGGGAGGCGAGTGGGGCGGGCCTAGGGTGGTGAGCGGAACGGTTTAACGTCATACGACCTCATTCACGCGACCCCATTGGAGGTTCCGATGCCCACGATTCAGACGAAGCACGCCCACGCCCCGCAGACCGAGCTGTACTACGAAACCTATGGCCAGGGACGCCCGGTCGTGCTCATCCATGGCTGGCCGCTGTCGGGCCGCATGTGGGAAGGGCAGATCGACGCGCTGCGCCATGCCGGGTATCAGGTCGTGTCGTACGACCGCCGCGGCTTCGGCCAGAGCGGCAAGACCGCCACCGGTTACACGTACGACGTGTTTGCCAGTGATCTGAAGGACCTGCTGGAGGCACTGAACCTGACCGACGTGACGCTGGTGGGCTTCAGCATGGGTGGGGGCGAGGTTAGCCGCTACGCCGGGCTGTACGGCACGGACCGCGTGCGCAGCGCGATGCTGGTGGCGTCCGTCGCGCCTTACCTGCTCAAGACTGCGGACAACCCTGATGGCGGCATGACCCACGAGGATGTGGAGGGCATGGTGAAGCAGGTGGCGCAGAACCGCCCGCAGTTCCTGGCCGGATTTACGAAGAAGTTCCTGAACTGGGACGAGAACGGCGCGAAGCTGGGCGACGAGTTCCTGGATTTCGCGGCGGCGATGTACATGCAGGCGTCCCCGGTGGCGACGCAGGAGTGCGTGCGGGCCTTCGGCGAGACGGACTTCCGCGCAGACCTGGCGCGGCTGACCGTGCCGACGCTCGTCGTGCACGGTGACAAGGACCAGATCGTGCCGCTCGCGGCGAGCGGACAGCGCGTGCCGCAGTACGCGCCGAACGCCGAGTTGCACGTGATGACGGGTGCGCCGCACGGCCTGAACGCCACGCACAACGACGAGTTCAACAAGATCCTGCTGGACTTCGTGGCCCGCTGATTGATGACTGAGTCGGGGCGGTCTGGCCGGGTGCCGGGCCGCCTCTGCCCGTGGTGGGGGAGGGGGGGACCCCCCATCTTGGAAACAGTTCCAAAATCTGGGTATGCTGGGGGAGCCATGCCTCAACCTGCCCTTTCCCGGACGCTGATGACCGGGGCGCTACGCGCCGCCTTCGACGACGACCGCGACGCCGACACCTTCGCGCTGCGCCTCGACCGCTACGGCCCGGAACTGATCGCCAGCCTGCAGGCCGTATACGGCGAGCAGGCTGAGCCCCTGCTGGCCGGGCTGCTGGAGGTCATGCTGCACGCCTACCACACCCGCCCCGCCGACCTGAAACGGCTGGATGAGGCCCGGCTGCTGACCCCCGACTGGCTCCAGCGCCCCGACACCGTCGGGTACGTGGCCTACACCGACCGCTTCGCGGGCACCCTGAAGGGCGTGCAGGGCCACCTCCCGTACCTGGAGGAGCTGGGCGTCACGTACCTGCACCTCATGCCACTGCTCAAACCCCGGCCCGGCGAGAACGATGGCGGGTACGCCGTGCAGGACTACCGCGCCGTGCGGGACGACCTGGGCAGCATGGACGACCTCTCGGCGCTGGCCGCCGACCTCCGGGCGCGCGGCATGAGCCTCGTGCTCGATCTGGTGCTCAACCACGTGGCGCAGGAACACGAGTGGGCACAGAGGGCCCGCGCGGGCGATCCCACCTACCGCGCGTACTTCCATATCTATCCCGACCGCACCGAACCGGACGCCTACGAGCGCACCCTGCCGGAGGTCTTCCCGGACTTCGCACCCGGCAACTTCACCTGGGACGCCGCCGCGCAGGGCTGGGTCTGGACGACCTTCAACACCTACCAGTGGGACCTGAACTGGTCGAACCCCGACGTGCTGCGCGAGTTCGTGGACATCATCCTGCACCTCGCCAACCGCGGCGTGGAGGTCTTCCGGCTGGACGCCATCGCGTTCCTGTGGAAGCGGCTGGGCACCGACTGCCAGAACCAGCCCGAGGTGCACCACCTCACCCGCGCGCTGCGTGCCTGCGCCCGCATCGTGGCGCCCGCCGTGGCCTTCAAGGCCGAGGCGATCGTGGCGCCCGCCGACCTGATCCACTACCTGGGCACCCGGGACCACCACGGGAAGGTCAGTGACATGGCGTACCACAACTCGCTGATGGTGCAGCTCTGGAGCAGCCTCGCCAGCCGCGACACGCGCCTGTTCACGCAGGCCCTGTCCGCCTTCCCGCCCAAACCCACGAACACCACCTGGGGCGTGTACGTCCGCTGCCACGACGACATCGGCTGGGCGATCAGCGACGCCGACACGAACGCCGTGGGCCTCAGCGGGCCCGGGCACCGGCACTTCCTGTCGGACTTCTACAGCGGCGAGTATCCGGGGACCTTCGCGCGCGGGCTGGTCTTCCAGTTCAACCCGCAGACCGGGGACCGCCGCATCAGCGGCACGCTCGCCAGCCTCGCCGGACTGGAGGCCGCGCTGGACACCGGCCACCCGCAGGCCGTGGATCACGCCGTGCGGCGCATCCTGCTGCTGCACGCCGTCATCCTGGCGTTTGGCGGTGTGCCGCTGCTGTACATGGGCGACGAACTGGCCTTCCTGAACGACCACGCGTTCGCGGACACGCCCGAGCACGCCGCCGACAACCGCTGGGTGCACCGTCCCCGCATGGACTGGACCCGCGCGCAGGACGCCGCCCGCGACGCGGGCACCCCGCACGGCCGCGTGAACGCCGGACTGCGCCACCTGATCCACGTGCGGCGGGCGCTGCCGCACCTGCACGCCAGCATCGAGAGCCGCCCCCTGCCCAGCCCCGACCCCTGCGTGCTGCTGCTGCGCCGCGACCACCCGCAGGGCACGTTCCTGGGCGTGTACAACTTCAGCGAGCACACCATCCAGTTCCCCGCCCACGTCCTGCGGGACGTGCTGGGCGAGCACGCCGTGGATCACGTCGCGGGCAGCGCCTTCAGTTTCGGCGGGCAGCCCGTCCTGCTCGAACCCTACCGGGCGCTGTGGCTGACCGCCGGGACCGGCCCGCTGGGCTGACCGTCCGCCGGGAGCTCACTCCGGCGCGGGTTCTCCGTCTGCTGGCACGGCGGGCAGCGTGAAGTGCACCTGCACGCCCTCGGGGCGCGACTCGATCCAGATGCGGCCCCCGTGACGTTCCACCACGCGGCGGCACACCGCCAGCCCGATCCCGTTCCCCCCCGCCGCCGCGCGCGAATGCAGCCGCTGGAACATCCCGAACACCTGCTCGGCATGCTTCGGCGCGATCCCGATCCCGTTGTCGGTCACCGTGAACTGCACCCAATCTCCCTGCTCCTGCGTGGACAGGTGCACCCGCAGGGGCCGGTCCGCGCGGAACTTCAGCGCGTTCCCCAGCAGGTTCGTCAGCAGCTGCCGCACCTGCGGCGCGTTCGCGTGCACCTCCGGCAGGTCGTCCCGCGACACCCGCGCGCCCTCCGGCCACGGCAGCGCCCGGCACGCCTCGTCCCACAGCGGCCCCAGGTTCAGCGGGCTCATGGGCGGCTGGGTGGCCACGTTCGACAGCGTCAGGATGTCCCGCACGAGCTGCCGCGCCCGGAACGCCTGCTCGGTGATGCGCTGCAGGTACGTGTCGGCCCGCTCGTCCAGCACCTTCCCGGCGTAGCGGTGCCGCAGGATATCCGCGTACGCGCCCAGCGTCCGCAGCGGCTCCTGGAGGTCGTGACTGGCCACGTACGCGAACTGCGCCAGCGCCTGGTTGCGGTCCTCCAGCTCGGCGTTCTGCCGCTCCAGCGCCGCCTGACTGGCCGCCAGCGCCTGCGTGCGCTCCTGGATGCGGCTTTCGAGTTCCAGGGTCAGCTCCGCGGCCTCTAGCTCGGCCAGTTTGCGCCGCGTGATGTTCTCGTGCGCCACCAGCGCGAACTGCGCACCGTCCTGCGTGAACGCCGTGACGCGCGCCACGAAGAACCGCTGCTCGGTCGGCGAGTGGCACGGGTACTCCAGTTCGAACAGGGCCGCCCGGCCGGCCAGCACGTCCCGGATCCCTGCCGCGATCTGCTGCGCGTCCTCCTGATCGGCCCCCAGCGCCGCCTCGCACACGGACAGGTAGTTCACGCCGACGTCGTCGCTGCCCCCATTCTCCTGCGAGAAGACCCGCCACGCCGCATTCACGGCCAGGATCACGCCCCGGTCATCCAGGATGGCAATGATGGCGGACAGCGCGTCGAAGGCGGCGCCGGCAAATCGCTGCGGCACCGTCGTCACATCCGGCCCGCGACTGGAGGACGGACGCGGTGGCCGGCGCGGGCAGTCATGCCGCTCACCCTAACAGCTTCCCCTGCCGCGCACCCGGGCGGACGTCACAGGCTGCCCGGGTGCGGCAACCGTAAAGCCTGCCGCGCTGGTCGCCCCGCCCGACCTGCGCTAGGCTGAAGCGATGTCCAGACCCTTCACCGTCCTGCTGGTCGAGGACGAGCCCGCCGACGCCGAACTGTTCCAGGACCTGCTCGCCGAGGTGGCCGCCGACATCCGCGTGGAACACGCCGAGAACGGGCAGGCCGCCCTGGACCTCCTGCAACGCCCCGGCGCCCAGCGCCCCGACCTGATCGTCCTCGACCTGAACATGCCCGTCATGAACGGGCACGACTTCCTGTCGCAGGCCAAGGCTGTTGCGGACCTGCGGGCCATTCCCGTGATGGTCCTCTCGACCAGCGACCACCCGGACGACATTCACCGCGCGTACGACGCCCACGCCGGCGGGTACGTCGTGAAGCCCGGCAGCTACCAGGAGTACACCCAGGTGCTCGACACCGTGCAGGCCTACTGGCGCGGCCTCGTGCGCCTGCCCCGCCTGGAGGACCTGGCCCGCTGAGTGCTCCTGGGAAGCCCACGGGCCGTACAGAGAAGGGGCACCTGAACGCGGGTGCCCCTCCTCTGTACGGCGTGCGCAGCGTCAGCCCAGCAGCAGCAGCGCCTTGTGGAACGCCCAGCCGAGCACGATGCACACGGGGATCGTGAACACCCACGCCTGCACGATCCGGCCCGCGACCTGCCACTTGACCTTCTTGAAGCCCTTGGTGGTGCCCACGCCCATGATGCTGGTGCTGATGGTGTGCGTGGTGCTCACCGGGATGCCCAGCGCGGTGGCGCCCGTGATGATCGCGGCGGCGCTCGCCTCGGCGACGAAGCCGTCCACGGGTTTGAGATCCACGACCTTGAAGCCCATGGTCTTGATGATGCGCCAGCCGCCCATGGCGGTCCCCAGGCCCATCGCGGCGGCGGCCGACAGGATGATCCACAGCGGCACCTGCTCGACCTGCGTGCCCAGGTAGGCGCTCAGGGCGAAGGTCATGATGCCCATGGCCTTCTGCGCGTCGTTCCCACCGTGGCTGAAGGCCATGAAGGCCGCCGAGCCGATCTGCAGCCAGCGGAACGTGCCGGTCACGGTGCGGGGCCGCATGTGCCGCAGCACCAGCCACGACAGCAGCGCCATCAGCAGGATCGGCACGATGAAGCCCAGGACGGGACTGGTGAACAGACCGGTGACGGTCTTCTGCACGCCCTTGGGAATGATGATGCCCCACCCGCCGGCCGCGACGCCCGCGCCCACCAGCGAGAAGATCAGCGCGTGGCTGGAGCTGCTGGGCAGGCCCTTCCACCACGTGAACAGGTTCCAGACGATGGCGCTCAGCAGCGCCGCGCCGGTCAGTTGCAGGGTCGCGAACTCCTGCGGGACGATGGACGTGGCGATCGTCTTGGCGACGGCCGTGCCGGCCAGGGCGCCCACCACGTTCAGGATGGCGGCCATGGCGATGGCCTGCGCGGGTGTCAGGACCTTCGTGGCGACCGAGGTCGCGATGGCGTTCGCGGTGTCGTGAAAGCCGTTGATGAAGTCGAAGGCCAGCGCCAGGAAGATGATGATGAGAAAACCGATCAGCAGAGGTTCCATGCAGCCGGGCCTCAGGCGTTCTTCAGCAGGATGCTTTCGACGGTCTTCGCGACCCGCTGCGCCTGATCGCTGGCGTCCTCGATCAGCGCCACGATCTCGCCGCCACGCATGGCGCGGATCATGCCCGGCACGTCGTTCACGCCGTCGTACAGGTGACGCTGCACCTCGTCGCTGATGGTGTCGCCCTGGTCCTCCAGCGCGCGGATCTCGCGGGCGATGCGGGTCAGTTCACCCAGCTGCCCCTTGTTCTCGATCAGCGGCATGCCCTGCGCCAGCAGCGCGCACTGCTGCTCGACGATGCGGGCCAGCTGCGCCATCTGCGGCAGGGGCTGCTCCACGCCGTACAGGCTGAGTTTGCGCGCAGCGTCCTCCATGTCGTCCACGAGGTCGTCGAGTTCGTTGTTCAGGCTGATGATGTCCTCACGGTCGAAGGGCACGATGAACGACTCGGCGAGCAGGTTGGTGATCTCGCCGGTCAGGCGGTCGCCCTCGTGCTCCAGGTCACGCACGCGCTTCACCTTGGCGTCCACGTCGGTGTAGTTCTCCAGCAGATCGACCAGTGCGGTGGCGGTCGCGTGGGCGTTGCGGGCGGCTTCAGCGAACTTCAGGCTGAATTTGGGGTTGCTGGGCATGAATTTAGACAGAACCATGACAATCCTCCCGATTCTCCACCCGAATGTCATGGGAATGTCAGCCCGGGCGGTCAAGGTGAGGCGGGAGGGCCAGTCTGGTCGCCTCCCGCCGTTGAAGGGTTAGTGTACCGGGTTCAGGGCAGCTTGAGGGGTTCTGTGAAGGTGGCGCGGCAGCTGCCGTAGCAGTCGGTGATGGTGTTCGCGCCCGCCGGGGTGCTCTTGTCATCCGGGATGATGTCGCCCGCGCCGTAGCCGTCCCCACCGAAGATGCCGCCCATCAGGCCGATCCCGGCAGCAGGTTTGCCGCTCAGGCCCAGCGCCGTCCAGGGAATGGCGAGTTCCACGGTCTGCTCGGGGGCCGTCCCGCTGCTGGCCTGCAGGTAGTCAGCGGCACTCCCCTCGGTGGTGGCGGTGTCGCTCTGCACGAGGCGCAGCTGGGCCTTCTCGGTGCCGTAGCGGGCGATGAAGGCGTTCACGCCGTCCACCTGACCGCCGAAGGTCGCGGCGCGTTTCCAGGCGTCGAACTGATCGGCCTGTTTCGCGCCGCCGGGCGCGGTGTCGAGGTACAGGATGGCACTGTTGCCGTCCACGCGGTACGTGTACGCGAGGTACAGGTACTGGGCGTCACTATCGGCCCGCAGGCTCAGCCAGTTGTTGTTCGCGCCGAAGGTCCCCTCGGCGGGGCTCTGCACGCTGACGGGGGGAGCGGTCCAGTCGCTCAGGTCGCCGTCAATGGTGTACTTCGTGCGCAGGTCGCGGGCCAGATCGATGTTCGCGTCCTGCGCGGGCGCCGTGACGTTCAGGGTGCCGTCCACGTACCCGCCCGCGCTGGCTTTCAGGGTCTGCGCCCCGGCGGGCACCCGCAGGGTGTAGGTGCCGTCCGGGAAGGTGATCGCGTAGTTCAGGCTGGGGGTGGCGCTCGTGGCCTCCACCAGGGCCCCGCCCAGGTTCTGCCCGCCGCCCGTGACGCGCCCGGTGATCGTGGCGGCCGGGACGGGCTGCTCGCTGAAGTCGTACGTGCCGCTGTAGGCGTTGCCGTTCGTGCCGACCACGTAGGCGCGGTCGCCCTGGCCCGGGGCCTCGTAGCCGCCGTTCTTCGCGCTGGCGCTGTCGTTGCCGAACTTGAACTTCACCTCGCGGAAGAGGGGCAGGTCGATGCTGGTCTTCCACACGCCCGGCGTGTCCTGGGTCATGGGGTACTCGATCTGGCTGCCGGTGTCGAAGCGGCGCAGTTCGATGGGCCCGTTGCCCTGGGTGCGGGCGTCCACGGTGAACGTCACCTTGGCGGTGTTCTTGCTGCTCGCCGTGCCGGTGACCGTCACGCCCCTGCTCTCGGCCCCGGCGCTGTCCACCGTGACCACGCGGAAGGTGGTGTTGACGTCGTTCGTCAGGCCGCGCACCAGGAAGCTGCCCTGCGTGGCCGGGATGGGCGCGAAGTTCACGAGGCGCTCGGTGCCGCCCGCGGGCGTCACGTACACGCGGTACCCGGCGACCTTTGCGTCCGTGCCCGGCGTCCAGGTGAGCTGCGCGGCGCTGTCCCCGGCTTTCGCGGTCAGCCCCGCGACCTCGGGCAGCGCCGGGTTCACGGTGCCCGCCGCGCCGGAGCCGCTGGGCGCGGTGACCGCCAGCACGCTGCGGGCGGGCACGCGGCCCACCAGTTTGCCCCCGCTGACGCTCAGGGTCATGGTGCGGCCCGTCACCTCGGTCAGCGCGGTGCCGGAGAAGGTGCCCAGCAGCGGAATCCCGCCGCCACTCAGGCTGCCCAGATCCAGTTCGGTGTCGCCGTTGTTCACGACGAACACCACAGGCTGCCCGGCCACGCCCTGCACGCCGCTGAGCACGCGGCGGTACGCCAGGACGGGCGCGCCGCCGTTCGGGCGCCAGAGTTCCTGCTGCGCGCCGCGCGTCAGGGCGCGGTACTTGGCGCGCGCGGCGGCCAGCGCCCCCAGGCGCTCGTCCAGCGTGCTACTGCCCAGGCGGGTGAAGTCCATGTCCTCGCGGTTGCCCTGCCCCAGCGGGTAGTCGTAGGGATCCCCCTTGCCAGCCTGGGCGTACTCGGTGCCCTGCCAGACGCTGGGCGTGCCGCGCGAGAAGTACATCGTGGACAGCGCCAGGTCGAGGCGCTCGGCCGCCTGCGCGGCGCTGCCGCCCCGCTCGGTCACCTCGGTCACGAAACGGCGCACGTCGTGGTTGTCCACGAAGGTCGTCAGGCGGGTGGGGTCGCGGTATACGCCGTCCTGCGCGAACACGTCCGCCACGCGGTCCAGGTTGCCGCCCGCGCTGCTCATCTGATCCTTGAACGCGAAGTACAGCGCGAAGTCGAACACGCTGGGCGCGCCGAGTTCATTCATGAAGCGCGCGAGGTATGCGGGGTTGCCGTCGAACACCTCACCGACCGACCAGATCTTGGCCGGGTCGCCCGCGCCGCCCGCCTTGAAGAACTGCGTCCAGTACGCGTCGGGCACGTGCTTCATGGTGTCGATGCGCAGCCCGTCGATGCCGGTCGCGCCGCGCCAGTACGTCACGAAGTCGTTCAGGTACGCCGTGACGGCCGGAAGTTCCTGCTTGAAGTCCGGCAGGCCCGCCAGATCGCAGTCGGTGGTCTTGTTACTTGACGCGTCGCAGTCCGCCTGGGTGTGGAACCAGTCGGGGTTCGTCTTCGTGAGGGTCGCGCCGTACCCGGCGTGGTTGACCACGATGTCCTGAATGACCTTGATGCCGTTCCGGTGCGCCGTGTCGATCAGCGCCTTGTACTCATCGAGGGTTCCGAAGTGCGGGTCGACCTTCTGGAAGTCCTCGGCCCAGTAGCCGTGGTACCCGGCGAACGGTTTGCCCTGACTGGGGCCGCTGCCGGTGTTGATGGCGGGGACCTGCAGCACGACCGGGCTGACCCAGATGGCCGTGAAGCCCATCTTTTTGAAGTACCCCTCGTCGATCTTGGCCTTCAGGCCCGCGAAGTCCCCGCCGTGCCACGCCAGGGGGTTGGTGCGGTCGGTGCGGTCACCCGCGTCGCGGCCGGGCCCGTTGTCGTTGGCGGGGTTGCCGTTGGCGAAACGGTCGGTCATCGCGAAGTAGATGACCTCGTCCTGCCACGTGCGAGGGGTTGCGTTGGGAGCCTTGAACAGGCTACAGGCCGACAGAGACAGCGTGAGGGCCGCCAGGGCGCCCGCGCGCCCGACCATATGGAAGCGTTTCATGTTAGGTCTCTATTCAAATGTGAAGCGCTTCCGAAAGTCAACCTTCATCGTTCGCTCACGCCGCGAGGTCGCTGACAGTCGTCGCCCCCACCACCCCGTAGGTTGACCGCTATGAAAGCCACCTGGAACGGCGCCACCATCGCCCAGTCCGACGACACTGTGGTCGTCGAGGGCAACCACTACTTCCCCGCAGGCAGCGTCAACCCCGAGTACCTGCGCCCCAGCGCCACCCACACCACCTGCCCCTGGAAGGGCGAGGCCAGCTACCACACCCTCCACGTGAACGGCCAGGAGAACCCCGACGCCGCGTGGTACTACCCCGAGCCCAAAGACGCCGCGCGGCAGATCGCGGGCCGCGTCGCCTTCTGGAAGGGCGTGCAGGTCACCCAGGACTGACCGGCAGGGCCGGGTCAGCCCACCAGGATGTCCCGCTCCGGCGGGTACTTGATCACGCCGCGGGACGTCTCGCGCAGGTTCAGCGCCAGCGCGAACGTCACGGGCCCGATGCGGCCCAGGTACATCAGCGCACACAGCACGGTCAATCCCGCGTCGTTCAGGCGGTGCGTCACGTCCAGACTCAGGCCCACGGTCGCGGCGGCACTGACCGTCTCGAACAGCAGCGGCGTGAAGCCCAGCGTGGGGTTCGTGACCAGCATCAGGAAAAAGCCCGTGAACACCAGCAGCGTGTAGATGGTCGTGATCGTCCCGGCCCGCACCACGTTCTCAGGGACGATCTGCCGCCCGAACGCGATCAGTTCCGTGCGGCCACGGATCAGGTTCCAGGCGCTGACCAGCAGGATCGCGAAGGTACTCGTCTTGATCCCGCCGCCCGTGGAACCGCTGTTCGCGCCGATGAACATCAGCGCGATCATCACGAAGACGCTGCCCGGCGCCAGCGCCGTCATGTCCACCGTGGCGAAGCCCCCGGAACGCGGCGTGACGCTCTGGAAGAACGCGGTCAGCAGCTTCCCGCCCGTGCCCAGCCCCTTCAGAGCGCCGGTCCATTCCAGCGCGAGCAGCACGGCGGTCCCCAGGACCAGCAGCGCCCCGGTCGTCACCAGCGTCAGGCGGCTGTACACCATCAGGCGGTTGCGCCGTGGACTGGCCAGGTGCGTCAGGACGTTCAGCTGCACCAGGAAACCCAGGCCGCCCAGCACGATCAGCAGCGCGATCACCCCGCTGACCAGCGGGTCCTGCGCGTACGGGAGCATGCCGCCGGGCACCACCACGAAGCCCGCGTTGTTGTAGGCGCTGACCGCGTGGAACACCGACTGGTACAGGCCCTCGCCCAGCCCGAACTGCGGCACGAACCGTAGCGACAGCAGCAGCGTCCCCACGCCCTGCGCCGCCACGGTATACAGAACGATGATCCGCAGCAGCCCCAGCACGCCGCCCACGTTTAGGGCGTTCACCTGCTGCGCCAGCTGCTGCCGCTCGCTGAAGTTCACGCGCCGCCCGGTCAGCAGCGCGAACAGCGTCCCGAACGTGATGATCCCCAGCCCCCCCACCTGCGCCAGCAGCAGGATCGTCACCTGCCCCAGCCGCGTGAACGTCTCGCCGGTGTCGGCCACGACCAGCCCCGTGATGCAGATCGCGCTGGTCGCCGTGAAGATCAGGTCCACCGCGTTCAGGTCCGCGCCGGGCCGCGTCATGCCCGGCAGGTGCAGCGCCGCCGCGCCCAGCGCGATACCCAGCAGGTACACCAGCGCGATCAGCTGCGGGGGGTTCAGGCGTCTGCGCCGCCGCCGGCTCATCCGATCAGGATGTCCTTGTCCGCCGGGTAGCGGATCAGCGCGCGGCTGTCCGGGCGGTTGAACGCCACCGCGAACGTCAGCGGCCCGATGCGGCCCAGGAACATCAGCGCGATCAGCACGACGTGCTGTTCCGGGTTTAGCAGCGGCGTGGTGTTCATGCTCAGGCCCACCGTGCCGAACGCGCTGACCGCCTCGAAGAACAGGTTCACGAACAGCACGTCCGCGCGGGTGTTGAACACCAGCAGCAGCAGGAACATCCCGTTCACCAGCCCGATGCTCAGCAGGCCGACCGTCATGGCCCGCAGGATCGTGTCCGTGTCGATGCGGCGACGGAACAGCGTCGTGTCGCGCCGCCCGCGCACCATGCTCCAGGCCGACGCCATCATCACGTAGAAGGTGCTCGTCTTGATGCCGCCGCCCGTCCCGCCGGGGTTCGCGCCGATGAACATCAGGATGATCGACATGAACAGCGCAGGCAGCTGCATCGCGCCGTAATCCAGCGTGTTGAAGCCCGCCGTGCGCAGCGTGACGCTCTGGAAGAAGCTCGCCAGCAGCTTCCCCCCGAAGCCCAGCGGCGCCAGGGTCCTGGGGTTGCTCCACTCGAACACGAGGTACACCAGCGTGCCCACCACCAGCAGGGCCGCCATCATGGTCAGCACCAGCTTGCTGTGCACCATCAGGCGGTTGCGGCGCGGACTGAGCAGGTGCGCGACCACGTTCAGCTGCACCAGGAAGCCCGTGCCGCCCAGGATGATCAGCAGCGCGATCACCAGGCTCACCAGCGGGTCGTCCACGAAGCCCATCAGGTTGTCGCTGTACAGCGCGAAGCCCGCGTTGTTGAACGCACTCACCGAGTGGAACAGCGCGTAGAACAGGCCCCGCCCCCAGCCTTCCAGCGGCACGAACCGGAACGCCAGCAGCGCCGCGCCGACCAGTTCGATCACGAAGGTGTACAGGAAGATGCTGCGGATCAGGCCTAACACCCCGCCCGCGTTCAGCGCGCCCACCTGCTGCGCCACCCGCATCCGCTCGGTGAAGTTCACGCGGCGGCGCGACAGCAGCGCGAACGACGTCCCGAACGTGATGATCCCCAGCCCCCCCAGCTGAATGAGCAGCATGATCACCAGCTGCCCCGCCCGGTTGAAGTCCCGGCTGGGGTCGATGACGTTCAGACCCGTCACGCACAGCGCGCTCGTGGACGTGAACAGCGCCTGCAGGAAGTTCACGCTGCGGCGCGTGCCGTCCTCGTTCACGCCGTGCAGCCCTGGCATGGTCAGGATCAGCCCGCCGATCAGGATGGCCACCGCAAACGACAGCGCGATCAGCTGCGGCGGGTTCAGGCGGGCCAGCAGAGGTTTGCGGCGACTGGCGCGGCCTGGTTCCGGCGCGTGGGGTGGGAGAGAGGCGCTCATAGGTGCGGCCCGGATTCTACGCCCCGCCGCGCAGCCCGTATACTGATCTGCTATGCCGCGCCCTGCCCGCTCCGACCGTAACGCGCCCAAGGGCCGCCCCCGCCCCAAAGTGGACCACCGCACCCGCCAGCCCGCCCGCGAATACGAACTGGACGTCCTGGCCGGACTGGAAGACGTCGCCGCGACCGAACTGAGCGGCGTGCCCCTGGCCCGCGACGTGCGCGGCCTGCGCTTCTGGTTCCCCGGCAGCCCCGACCGCCTGACCCGCATGCGCAGCGTCGTCGCCGTGTACCGCATCCAGAGCTGGGACGTGCCCCGTCCGCGCGGCCTGCTGGGCAACCAGCAGCTCTCCGAACTGACCGGGTACCTGCGCGAGGTCATCGAGGTCGGCGGGCACCGCTCCTTCCGCTTCGGCGCGGCCGGGAAGGACAGCCCCGTCATGCAGCGTCTCGCAGAGGAACTGCAGGGCACGCTGGACCTCCCGCACGACCCCGAGGCAGGCGAACTGCTGATCCGCCTGCGGCCCAGCGAGGACGGGCAGGGCTGGGACGTCCTCGCCCGCATCACCCCCAGGCCCCTCAGCGCCCGCCCGTGGCGCGTGTGCAACATGGCGGGCGGCCTGAACGCCACCATCGCCTACGCCGCGCACAAACTCGCTGGGCAGCGCGACAACGACCGCATCTTCAACCCCATGAGCGGCAGCGGCACCCTCCTGATCGAACGCGACCTGATGGGCCCCAGTGCCGCGCTCGTCGGCGTGGACGTGAACCCCGAAGCGGTGCGCTGCGCGCAGGAGAACATCCGCGCCGCCAAACGCCAGATCGAGGTCGCGCAGCGCGACGCCCTGCACACCGGCCTCCCCGCCCGGTCCTTCGACCTGATCATGGCCGACCTGCCCTGGGGCGACGCCATCAGCAGCCACGGCGCCAACGAGACCCTGTACCCCGCCTTCCTGACCGAGATGCACCGCCTGACCAGCCAGCGCGGCCGCCTGTGCGTGATCACCCACGAGATCCGCCTCTTCGAACGCGTCCTCCAGAACCAGCAGAAGTGGCACGCGCACGAACTCTTCCAGGTCGCCAGCGGCGGCCACCACCCCAAGGCGTACCTGCTCGGCAAACGCTGAGGCGCGGCGCGGTGGGCACGTGTGCCTGCCCCCGCCTGCACACCCCGGCCACCCCGAACCCGGCGACCCGGTACGCTGCTCGCATGACCGACCGACCGTTCCGCTGGGGGCTGCTGGGTGCCGCCCGCATTGCCCGCGCCCTCATTCCCGCCATCCGCGAGGCGGGCGGCGAGGTCGTGGGCTTCGGCGCGCGTGACCCGCACTCGGCGCGGGCGCAGGCCTTCGCGCAGCAGTGGGACGTGCCGGTGCTCGGCACGTACGAGGACGTCATCGCCGCCGACGTGGACGCCGTGTACAACCCCCTCCCGAACGACGCGCACCTGCCCTGGAGTGCGGCGGCCCTGCGCGCCGGGAAGAACGCCCTGACCGAGAAGCCCGTCGCGCTGAACACCGAGCAGGCGCAGGCCATCGCGGACGCCGCGCGCGAGACCGGACAGCTGCACCTCGAAGCCTTCGCGTACCGCTTCCAGCCGCACGTGGACCGCGTGCGCGAGATCGCTGCGCAGGAACTCGGGGAGATCCGCGCGGTGCGCGGCCTGTTCGGGTTCCACATGACCAACCCCGACGACTTCCGCTGGAACGCCGACCAGGGCGGCGGGGCGCTGCTCGACGTCGGCACGTACCCTGTGAACCTCATCCGCCTGCTGCTGGGCGAACCCGGGACTGTAACCGCCCAGGCCCGCTGGACGCCCGGCGGCGTGGATCTGGGTCTGAGCGGCACCCTGGAGTACCCGCACGCCCTGGCCAGCCTCGACTGCGGCTTCGACTGGGATCAGGGCGGCAGCACCCAGCGCCTGACCGTGACTGGCACGCGCGGCACCCTGGACGTGGACGGCGTGTTCCACAGCCACACCCAGGAGCCCACCACCCTGCGCGTCGAGACCGGCGGGCAGGTCCGCACCGAGTCGCTGGGGCCCGGCAACGGGTACGCGCGGATGGTCGCGCACTTCCAGCGCGCCGCGCGCGGCCAGGAGGCGCTGCGCTTTACGCCGGACGACGCCGTCGCGCAGGCCCGCGTCCTCGACGCGCTGCTTCAGGCCGCCCGCACCGGGCAGCGCGTCCCGCTGAACTGACCCGCGCGCCCGGGCCCGTAGAATGCCGCTCATGACCGACATCCTCCAGGGCTGGCAGCCCGCGCCCGCCGGGCACAAGCACGTCGTGAGCGTCAGCCTGGGCAGCAGCGCCCGCAACGCCCGCGAAGAAGTCACCGTGCTTGGCCAGCCGTTCATCATCGAACGCCTCGGCACCGACGGCGACCCGAAGAAGATGGCCGCGCTGTTCCAGGCCCTCGACGGCAAGGTCGATGCGTTCGGGCTGGGCGGCGCGGACCTGTACGTCATCGCGGACGACAGGCGCTACACCTTCCGCAACGTCCGCGCCCTGGTCAAGAACGCCGTCAAGACCCCCGTCCTGGACGGCTCGGGCCTGAAGAACACCCTGGAACGTGACGCCATCGCGCAGCTCGACCCCATCCTGAACTGGCGCACCCAGAAGGTCCTGATGGTCTCCGCCGTGGACCGCTTCGGCATGGCCGAGGCCCTCGCCGAGCACCACGCGGACATCGTGTTCGGGGACATCGTGTTCGGCCTGAACCTCGATCGGCCCCTGCGCAGCATCACCTCGCTGCGCCGCGTCGCCAGGCTCGTACTGCCCGTCATCACGCAGCTCCCGCAGGACTGGTTCTACCCCACGGGCGCCAAGCAGGAAAGCAGCGTGCAGGGCAGCGGCACGAAGTACTACGCCTGGGCGGACGTGATCGCCGGGGACACCCACTACGCCAAACGCTACGCCCCGCAGGACCTCACCGGGAAGACGATCCTCACGCAGACCATCACCGCCGCCGACCGCGACTGGATGAAGGCGCGCGGCGTCAGGCGCCTGATCACCACCACGCCCCGCATGGGCAGCCGCAACTTCGCCACGAACGTCCTGGAAGCCATGTTCGTCGCCCTGAGCGGCAAACGCGAGGCCCTGTCCGGCCCCGAGTACCTGGAGTTCATCCGGCAGGTGGGCTTCAGACCCGAGGTCAACGAGCTGTAAGGGACGGGGGGCTCAGCGCCCCAGTGCCTCCTGCCACTGCGGCACACGCGGACTGACCCGCAGGAGTCCCATCAGGGTGGTGGCGGGGCGGGTGTACCACAGATCGCCGTTCTCGTGCGCCTCCGGCTGCCGGGTGAGGTAACGGGTGGCGTTGTCCAGCGTGTACGCCAGCACCCGGAGGGTCAGCGCGTCGTCGGCGTGCCCAGTGGCCTCGTGGTACCCGGCGAGCAGGTCCGGCACGGCCAGCGGCCCGGCGTAACTGAGGTCCAGGGCCGGGTCGCCCCACCCGGCGTCGCCCCAGTCGATCAGGGCGCTGACCGCGCCGTCATCCGTGACCATCAGGTTCCCGGCGTGCAGGTCGTCGTGCAGGAAGGCGAGGCGTGCGGGCGGCGGGTTCTCGCTCAGGAGGCGGGCGGTCAGGCCGGTGGCCCAGTCGGCCTCGGCGGTTCCTACCTTCTCGCCGGTCAGGACGCGCGCCCGGGTGCGGGCCGGGTCGGGCGGCCTGATGGCCTTCAGGTGCCCGTTCGGGTCGGGTGCGCCTTCCACGCCCGCGTGCAGGGCGGCCAGGGCGCGACCCGCCTCCCGCCACGCGCGGGCCAGGCGCGGGTCGCCGTGCGCCCAGCCCAGGCTGTCCAGGCTGCGGCCCGGCGCGAAGGCGTACACGCTGACCGGCGCGTCCAGCACTGCGCGGGAATCGTCGAAAACCAGCAGCTCCGGTGTCGGAATGCCCGCCCGCACGGCTGCGGGCACAGCGACACTCTCGGTCAGGGCGTCCGCGTCGTCGCCGGGCAGCGGCACGCGCAGCACCACGTCCTGCCCGGCGCGGCGGGCGCGGTACACGCGGTTCACGATCCCCACGCTGGGCAGGCGCGTCAGCGGCCCCTCCAGGCTGAACTGCTGCGCGAAGGCCGACAGTTCGGCAGGGGTCAGGTCAGGCAGGGCAGGCACGCGTCCCAGCATGCCGCGTAGGCGACCCGCCGGGCATCCGTCAGGTGGCGGGTACACTCCGGGGCATGCAGGCACTCGTGGACGCCATCCGGCAGCAGGGCGAGATTCTCCCCGGCGGCATTCTCAAGGTGGACGGACTGGTCAACCACCAGCTCCTCCCGCACCTGACGCGCGAGATGGGGGAGACCTTCGCGCGGCACTTCGCGCCACTGAACCCCAACAAGATCGTGACCATCGAGGTCAGCGGCATCGCGCCCGCCATCGCCACCGCCATGGTGCTGGGCGTGCCCATGGTGTACGCCCGCAAGAAGAAACCCGTGACCATGAAAGAACCCGCGTTCACCGCGCAGTCCGTCAGCCGCACCAAGGGCGGCGTGGTGGACCTGTACGTCAGCAGTGAGTTCCTGGGCGCAGACGACCGCGTGGTCGTGATCGACGACTTCCTCGCGTCGGGCGGCACGCTGCGCGCCCTGGCAGGCATGATCGACGTCAGCGGCGCGCAGCTGCTCGGGATCGGCTGCGTGGTGGAAAAGCAGTTCGAATCGGGCCGCGAGAAACTCGCCGACCTGAACGTTCCCATCCACACCCTGGCGAACATCGTCCGCATGAGCGAGGCCGCAGGGATCGAGGTCGAAGCCGGACGGTGAAGGTGGGCGCAGGGGACGCCGCGGGGGGCGGGCGGTACAATGCCCCCCATGAGTGACCACTACCAGCAGGATGGCTTCACCGTCACCCCCGAACTGAGCGCCGAGCGCCAGACCCGCTTCAACGCGGCCCCCGAACTCGGGGACGGCATCGAACCCGGCAAGAGCTACCGCGCCGTGCTGGAAACCAGCAAGGGCCGCATCGTCGTCGAACTGTTCGCGGACGACGCGCCCGTCACCGTGAACAGCTTCGCGTACCTGCTGCGCCACCACTACTACGACGGCATCAAGTTCCACCGCGTGATCGACGGCTTCATGGCGCAGGCCGGTGACCCCACCGGCACCGGCGCCGGCGGTCCCGGCTACGACTTCGAGGACGAACCCAACGACCACCGCCACCGCGGCAAGGGCATCCTGAGCATGGCCAACCGCGGCCCGAACACCAACGGCAGCCAGTTCTTCATCACCTTCGTGGACACCCCCCACCTCGACGGCCGCCACACCGTGTTCGGCAAGGTCGTCGAGGGCCTCGACGTGCTCGACCGCCTCACCCGCATCGAGCCGGGCCGCATGGGCACCGCCGACGTGATCGAAACCGCCTACCTCGTCGAGAAATAAGTCGAGGGTTGAAAGGTGATGGTTGATGGACTGGGGATTGCCCCGATCCATCAACCATCACCTTTCGACTATCAACCCTCTCAAGCCTCTTCGGGTGTGGCGTCCACCGCGCGGCGTACCAGCGGCATGATCGTGAGGCCCTGCACGGCGATGGTGAACAGCACGATGGCGTACGTGACGGTCACGAGGTGCGTGCGGTACGGGCTGTCCGGCAGGCCCAGCGCGAGGCTGATGGCGATCCCGCCGCGCAGGCCGCCCCAGGTCAGCAGGCGCACCGTGTACGCCCCGTAGCCCTCGCGGGCGCGCACGAGGGCGAACGGCACGGCCACGCTGATCCAGCGGGCGGCGAGGGCTACGCCGATCAGCAGGACGCTCGCGAGGATCTGCGCGCCGGTCGTCTCGGTCAGCAGTACGTCCAGGCCGATGAACGCGAACAGGACGATGTTCAGCACCTGATCGATGGTCTCCCAGAAGCCCTCCACGAGTTCCTGGGTGTCCGGCGTGAACAGCGTGTGCTTGTACGCGGAGATCACCAGGCCCGCCACGACCATCGCCAGCGGCCCGCTGATGCCCAGCGCCGCGGCCGCCACGTACCCGCCCACGACCAGCGCCAGCGTCAGCAGGATCTCCACGGTGTGCTCCTTCACGCCGCGCAGCAGCACGAAACCCAGGCCCCCCAGCAGCGCCCCGAACGCCAGCCCGCCCAGGGCCTCCTGCGCGAACAGGCCCGCCACGCCCGCCGCGCTGACCTCCGCGCCGTGCCCGCCCAGGCCCGCCGCCCCGGCCAGCGCCAGGAAGATCACCACGCCCACCCCGTCGTTGAACAGGCTCTCCCCGGCGATCAACGTCTCGATCTTCACCGTCACCCGCGCCCGCTTGAGGAGATCCAGCACCGCCACCGGATCCGTCGGGCTGATCAGCGCGCCGAACAGCAGTGCCCACATCAGCGGCACGTCCAGCCCCACCAGCGCGAACACCCCGTACGCCGCGAAGCCGATCAGCGCGGTGCTGATTAGCGTACTCAGGAACGCCAGCAGCAGGATGCTGCGCCGCTGCCGAAGCATCTGCCGCGCATTCAGGCTCAGCGCCCCCGCGAACAGCAGCACGCTGAGAATCCCGTTGAGCACGAACTCCGTGAAATCCAGCGTCTCCAGCACCCCTGCCGCCCACCCCCGCAGGCCCGGCAGGCCCAGCGCGTCCAGCACGATCAGCAGGATGCTCGCCAGCGCCCCTGCCAGCGTCACCCCCACCGTCGTCGGGAAATGCAGGAACCGGTCGTTCAGGTACGCCAGCAGCGCGGTCACGCACAGCAGCACAGCAAAAGCACTCAGCATCCCCCACACCATACCCCCCGCCGCAGGGCACAAAAAAACGCCCCACGGGGGGGCGTTCTCGGGCCGAACAGGCTCAGTCCCGTTCGCGTTCGCGTTCGGCGTTCAGCTGCGCCTGCAGCTGGGCCTGACGCTGCCGCACGTAATCCTGATGGAAACGCTGCTCGTCGATCATGTTCGTGCCGACCGTGAGTTTCCCGGTCGCCAGTTCCCGCATCGCCTGCGTGACCAGATTCCGCGTGCGGACGCGCTGCTCGACCGGCAGCACGCTCGGCGCGCCACTGCGCAGCTGCAGCGCCCGCTTGGCGGTCACGACGCTCAGTCGGTACTTGCTGTCGGTCAGTGACAGCAGCTTGTCAATATCTCGTTCTGCCATGATGCACAACCTCCCTGGAAGCCACCGGACCCTGCACCGGTATCAGCCCCCCACTCTAGCCCACGCGCCGCGCCCCGGCCAACCCCCGGCCCCACACTTGCGGATTGGGCGACTGAAGGGGCAGATCGGACTCATGCGGTTCCCGGGCATCCGGAACAGCGCCGGATACCCGTCCACCTCCTGAGCTCCGATCCTGCTTGCCTCTCTCCTGCGGAGCTCTGCGAGTCCCTCCGGTCGGGTTCGTCTTCGACTCACCGCAAGCTCAGGCGTTGTACGTCGTGCTGGCCGTGTCCCCACCGCGCCCGGTCCAGTTCGTGTGGAAGAACTCGCCGCGCGCCCGGTCCGTGCGTTCGTAGGTGTGCGCCCCGAAGTAGTCCCGCTGCGCCTGGATGAGGTTCGCGGGCAGCACCGCCGAGCGGTACCCGTCGAAGTACGCCAGGGCGCTGCTGAACGCCGGAACGGGCACGCCCCCGCGCACGGCGGCCGCCAGGGTGTCACGCCACGCGCCCTGCGCGCCCTGCACCGCGTCGCGGAAGTACGGCGCGACGAGCAGGTTGGCAAGGTCCGGCTGCGCGTCGTACGCCTCCTTGATGCGGTCCAGGAACGCCGCGCGGATGATGCACCCGCCGCGCCACATCTGCGCGATCCGCCCGTAGTCCAGCGTCCACCCGGCGTCCTGCGCGCTCAGGTGCAGCAGCTGGAAGCCCTGCGCGTACGCCGCGATCTTGCTGGCGTACAGCGCCTGCCGGACGCCCTCCACGAACGCGCCTCTGTCAGCGGGCGTGGCAAACGTTGGGCCGCTCAGGACCGCGCTGGCCGCCACGCGCTCGGCCTTCAGGGCACTCATGGCCCGCGCGTACACCGCCTCGGTGATCGTCGCGGCGGGACTCCCGGCGTCCAGCGCCGCAACCGACGTCCACTTCCCCGTGCCCTTCTGCCCGGCGGCGTCCAGGATCACGTCCACCAGGGGCTGCCCGGTCTCGTCGTCGGTCTTGCGCAGGATGTCGGCCGTGATCTCGATCAGGTAACTGTCCAGTTCGCCCTCGTTCCAGCGGGCAAAGACCTCCCCGGCCTCGGGGGCGCTGAGGCCCGCAGCGCGCAGCAGCTGGTAGCTCTCGGCGATCATCTGCATGTCGGCGTACTCGATGCCGTTGTGCACCATCTTCACGAAGTGCCCCGCGCCGTCCGGCCCGACCCAGTCGCAGCAGGGCGTGCCGTCCGCCACGCGCGCCGCGATCCTCTGGAAGATGGGCTTCACGGCCTCCCAGGCCTGCTCGTTTCCGCCGGGCATGATGCTCGGGCCGGTCAGGGCGCCCTCCTCGCCGCCGGAGACGCCGGTGCCGATGAACAGCAGCCCCCTCTCTGCCAGCTCGCGGGTGCGGCGCGTGGAGTCCGCCGGGTGGCTGTTCCCCCCGTCGATGATGATGTCCCCCTCGGACAGCAGCGGCGTCAGGTGCCCGATGAACTCGTCCACGGCGGCGCCCGCCTTGACCATCAGCATCACGCGGCGCGGCGGCTTGAGCAGCGCCACGAAGGCCGGCAGGCTGTCCGCGCCCAGGATGCGCTGGCCCCGGGCGCGGCCCCCGGTAAAGGCGGTGACCTTGCTGACCGTGCGGTTGAACGCCGCGACCGTGAAGCCCCGGCTGGCCATGTTGAGAATGAGGTTCTCGCCCATCACGGCCAGCCCGATCACGCCGATATCTGCCTGCGCCTGCACGTCCAGAGTCATGCTGGAAGTGTACGGCGGACACAAAAGGGCTGCGGCGACGCATGTCCGCACAGCGGCCCGCCCCTCACCCTTCGGGCGGCGGGGTGCGCTAGCCTCCCGGCACCCATGCCCCGCCCCCCGCTGCGCGCCCTGCTCCTGCCCCTCCTGCTGGGCGTTTCTGCTCCTGCCGCCGCCCAGAGCGTCGCCCCGGCACCTGCGGCCCCCGCCCCTGCACCCAGCGAGGCCCCCCAGTCCAGTGCGGCCCAGTCCAGTGCGGCGCAGCCCAGTCTGGTTCAGCCCGGTTCGGCGCTGCGCGGCCTGTGGATCGACGCCTTCGGCCCCGGCCTGAAAACGCCCGCGCAGGTGAAGCAGACCGTGCAGGACGCCGCGCGCCTGGGCGTGAACACCCTGTTCGTGCAGGCCATCCGCCGCGCCGACTGCCTGTGCCGCAGGGCCAGCGTGCCCGCCGTCACGGACGCCGACCTGACCCCCGGCTTCGACCCGCTGGACGCCATCACGGCCCAGGCCCACGCGCGCGGCATGCGGGTCATCGCGTGGCTCAGCGTGACCGGCGTGGCGAACACCACCGTCCCCAACACCAGCCCCGACCATCTCATGCGCGCCCACGGGCCGGACGCGGGCCGCGCGTCCTGGCTGGCCCGCCGCCCCGACGGCAGCTGGCTCGAAGGCAAGGACGCCTGGCTGGACGCCGCCATTCCCGACGCCGCCGAGTACATGACCCAGGCCGCCGTGAGCCTCGTGCGGCACTACCCCGTGGACGGCATCCAGCTCGACCGCATCCGCTACCCGGACGGCGGCGCGTGGGGCTACGACCCCAAGGTGCTCGCCCGCTACCGCGCCGAGACCGGACGCCCCGGCACGCCCGCGCCCACCGACCCCACGTGGCAGGCCTGGAAACGCGAGCAGATCACCAACCTCGTGCGGCGCATCGCGCTGGAGGTCAAGGCGGTGCGCCCGGACGCCTGGATCAGCGCCGCCACCATCACCTACAACGACGCGCCCGCCGACCTGGGCGGCTTCCGCAGGACCCGCACGTACACCGACGTGATGCAGGACTGGCCCACCTGGATGCAGACCGGACTGATCGACCTGAACGTCCTGATGAACTACAAGCGCGACGCCGCCTCGCCCCAGGGCGCGTGGTTCGACCGCTGGAACGCGTTCGCGCAGCAGGTCCAGACCCGCCCCGACGGGCAGCGCGTGGCGCTCGCGTCGGGCACCGCCATGTACCTCAACGCCCCGAAGGTCACCGCCGCGCAGGCCGCCCGCAGCGTCAGGGCGGGCCTCGGCTGGGTCGGGTACTCCTACCGCACCCCCACCGCCGACGTGTACGGCCAGCGGCAGGACACGCCCGCCGGACTGGGCGCCGTGCAGGCCGCCCTGACCGCCCCCGGTGGCGTCCTGAACACCCCGCGCCCCTGGACGGAATCACCCGTCACCACGCGCGGGCTGCTGGGGCGCATCACCGGCGCGGGCACGCCCGGCGGGCAGACCGTGCAGGTCCTGCGTGACGGCAAGCCCATCGCGCAGGCGCAGACCGACGCCCTCGGGTACTACGGCTTCGCCACCCTCACCCCCGGCGCGGTCGAGGTGCGCGTCAGCGGGCAGCGATGGCTCGACCGCGTGCCCGAACGGGGCGTGGTGCGCCTCCCGGACCTGCTCGTGCGGGCCGTGCAGATCATCCCCAGCCTGCCGCCCGCCAAACCCTGACGCCAGTGCGCCGCAGCCCACCTTCGGCTCCTGATGTCCGGGGCAGACGAACGGCCCGGCCCCCCGCGCCGGGTACACTCCCGGCATGACCGACACCGGCCTCTCCCCGCAGGAATTCCGTCAGACGCTGGGCCGCTTCGCAAGCGGCGTGACCATCATCACCGCCAGGGGTGACGAGCGGCGCGGCATGACCGCCAGCGCCTTCGTGTCCGTCAGCCTCCAGCCGCCCCTGATCCTCGTCAGCGTCGACCAGCGTGCGCACATGCACGCCCTGCTCCTTCAGGACGACGTGACGCACTTCGGCGTGAACGTCCTGTCCGCCACGCAACGTCACCTCAGCGACCACTTCGCGGGCCGCCCCGGCCCCGAGGACCAGGTGCCGTGGTTCGAGCACGAGGGCCTGCCCCTGATCGGCGGCAGCGTCGCGCAGCTCGTGTGCCGCAAGGACCGCGTCATCGAGGCCGGGGACCACACGCTGTTCCTGGGTTTCGTGGAGTACAGCCGCTACACCGACGACGACCCGCTCGTGTACTTCCGCGGCCAGTACCACGAACTGGGGTGAGGAGCTGTGGGCTCTGAGCCATGAGCTGTGAGGAAGACATCTGAGGCTCCGGCAGCGGCGGATGCTGGCCCCACCGCTCATAATTCCCCTGTGCCTCCCTACGCGCTGCAACTGCTGATCGCGCTCGTGCTCGTCGGCGTCACCCGCCTCGTCGCGTACCCGCTGAATGTGGGGAGCGGCGTGGTGGACGCCCTGGACGCCGTGCTGATGATGCTGGCCCTCGTGAACCTGCGCCTCGCCTGGACGGGCGCGAACGCCTCGGGCGGCGGGCGCGCCCCGGCCTGGTTCGTGATCGCGGGCCTCGTCACGGCGGGCCTGATCACCCTGGCGATGGTCGCGGCCCTCACGCCCCGCGCCTCCTGACATGGACGCCATCTGACAGCGATGTTCAGCTGCATTGATCCGCTTTCAGTCTCTGTCTTTCTCAGGTGCTCGCTCCGCGGTGCAACTCTGCGAGCCCACCCTGTTCAGAGGTACCGAGGCATACCCGCAAGACCTCTGAATTCTGCTGTGAGACGCCTGCCGGGTTTGCGCGGGGCTCGCGCCGGGGCTGGGCTAGACTCCGGGGCATGATTCGCCTCGCCATTCTCGCGGACCTGCACGCCAACCTGGCGGCCACCCTCGCGGTCCACGCAGACATTCAGCGGCGCGGCCTGACGGACATCTGGGTGCTGGGCGACCTGGTCGGCAAGGGACCACGCCCCCGTGAAGTGCTGGACTGGACGCAGGCGCACGCCACGCGCGTCATCCAGGGCAACTGGGACGCCCGCGTCGCCGGCGCCACGCACCGCCCGCAGGACCTCTGGCCGCGCAGCAAACTCAGCCCCGAAGGCCTCGCGTACCTCGGCGCCCTCCCGTACGGCATCGAGGAGCAGTTCGGCGGCGCGTGGTGGCGCTTCGTGCACGCCAGCAGCCGCGGGCTCTTCCACCGCCTGTACCCGCACAGCAGCCTGCACGATCAGCTCGAGGCGTTCGCGCCCAACGCGCAGTTCGGCCTGAAGGCCCACGCGGACGCGCTGGTGTACGCCGACATGCACGAGGCCCTGATGCTGGACGTCGAGGGCCGCCCCCTGATCAACTGCGGCAGCGTCGGCAACCCGCTGGACTCCACGCTGCCGTGCTATCTGGTACTGGAATTCGACCCGCACGGTCCGTCTCACAGCGCCACGTACGTCCGCCTGACCTACGACCGTGACGAGGAGATCAGCGCCGCCGAGGCCAGCGGCATGCCGTTTACCCGCGAGTACGTCGCGGAACTCCTGACCGGCGCGTACCAGAAACGCCGCGCCCGCACCGGGGAGTAGGAAGTAGGACACCACTGGACTGGCGGGCACCACCAGCGCTGTCTGGGGATGGGAAGGAACTGGACGGGTACCGCCGCGCCCTCCGGCTCAGCCCTTATCCTGGGCCGCATGCGCCGCGCCTTGCTGACTGCCGCCCTGCTGGGTCTGACCGGGGCGGCGCAGGTGGCCGCGCCCGCCGCGGGGGAGCCGGTGACGCTGCACCTGTCGCGTGAACCGGGCCTGAGCGCGGGGGTGCGCGCGGCCCTGCGGGCGCTGCCGGGGAATGTGGAGACGGTGGTGCTCGTGCAGGACCTGCGGACGCGGGCGGTGCTGGAGGCGCAGCAGCCCGACCGGGCGCTGATTCCGGCGAGCACCACGAAGCTGGTGACGGCCGCCAGCGTGCTGAACGAGCGGGGCGGGGCGGGCGGCTGGTGGAGTGCCGAACTGACCGTTCCGGCGGCGCAGGTGGGCCGGGCGTCGGTCAAGGCGGTGACGCTGCGCGGCAGTGGCGACCCGACCCTGAGCGTGGCTGACGGCGCGTACAGCCTGCGGGCGCTGGCGCGGCAGGCGTACGCGCGGGGGCTGCGCGAGGTGGGCGAGGTGCGCGTGGACGACCTGGGCTTCGACTCGGCGGCGTGGGAGGTGCCGCTGGGCGTCCCCATGACGGCGCTGCGGCTCGCGGAGTGGCATGATGATCCGCCCGTCTCGGCGCAGGCGGCGCGGGAACGGCTGGGCGCGGCGCTGACCGCGCAGCTGCGCGCAGCGGGCGTGCGCGTCACGCGGGAGGGGGTGGGGCGCGCCGCCCCGTGGCAGGCGTGGGTGCCGCCCGCCCGGACGGACGGGCAGGGGCGGGCGCTGCCGCCCGAGCCGGTCACGCCCGTGGCCGCCCGCCCGGAGCAGGGGATCGCCAGTGTGCGCAGCGCCTCGCCGTTCCAGGTGCTGGCGGCGACGCTGCGGCCCAGTGACAACCTGCGCGCCGAGGAACTGCTGGGCACGCTGGCGCACGGCGCGAACGGCACGCTGCGCGGGGCGCTGGCGCGGGAGCGTGCGTACCTGCGCCGCATCGGCGCGGACCTCAGCAGCGTGGAGCTGCATGACGGCAGCGGCCTGAGCCGCAAGAACCGCCTGAGTCCGCGTGTGCTGGTGGCCGTGCTGCGCGAGCAGTTCGACCTGCCCGCTCCGCTGCCCGGGAAGGCGGGCCTGCCCGGGGCGCTGTACCGCGCGCGCGGCAACGCGTTCGCCGAGGCCCTCCCGCAGGCCGGTACGGGTGAGAACGTCCCGGAGCACGACGGGCGCGGCGGAACGATGGCGCTGCGGCTGCGCGGCGCGGGCCTGGACGTGCGCGCCAAGACTGGCACGTTGCCCGGCGTGAGCGCCCTGGCCGGGTTTGTGACGGGCCGCAGCGGACACGTGCTGGCCTTCGCCGTGATCATGAACGGCCCGGAATCCAGTCCGATCCTGACGCTGCGGGCCGTTCAGGACGACGTGGTGCGCGCGGTCGCCGCGGCCCACTGATCGACGGTCCGGCCCGCGGACCCACCCGCCGGAGGGGGCGCGCGCAGCGGGCCGCGCTTCATGCAGGACTTGAGCCCGATCCCCTACACTGCGGGGCGTGACGACTGATGCGGGCATGAACGTGGTGGTGGCGACCAGCAACGCCGGGAAGGTCCGGGAGATCGAGGAGGCCCTGCAGGGCACCGGCTGGACCCTCAGCCCGCTGGGCGGCCTGATCCTGCCGGAGGAGACCGGCGCGACGTACGAGGAGAACGCGGCATTGAAGGCCTGCGCCGCCGCGCTGATGACCGGGCGGCCCGCGCTGGCCGACGACAGCGGCATTGAGGTCGAGGCGCTGGGCGGCGAGCCCGGCGTGTACTCCGCCCGTTACGGCAACCGCGACAACGACGTGGAACGCAACGTGTACCTGCTGGAAAAACTGCGCGGTCAGACCAACCGCCGCGCGAAGTTCGTGTCGGTCGTGATTCTGGCGTACCCGGACGGGCACCTCGAAACCTACCGGGGCGAGCTGCCCGGCACGCTCTTGGAAGGCCCGCGCGGCGCGAACGGCTTCGGGTACGACCCGCTGTTCGTCCCGGACGGCGACACCCGCACCCTGGCCGAGCTGACCGTCGCGGAGAAACGCGCCATCAGCCACCGCGGCCGGGCACTGGCGGCCCTGCGTGACGCGCACCGCAGCGGGCTGCCCGAACGGGACATCACCCCGATCGTCTGATCCGGCCGTTCGGACCGGGGCCACCTCTGACCGGGGTGGCCCCGCGTGTTCATGTTCCCCTGACGGCCCGTGCAGCCTTCCTTCACCCTGGGCGCTGCCTTCCAGTCGCGCCCCGCCCGCGTTCCGTACGGTGAACGGCATGAGTGCATACCGGAGCGTGCTGGCAGGACTGATCGGGGGGGCCGTGGGCACACTGGCCATGGGGCAGTACTGGACGCGCGTGGCGCCGCTGCTGCAAGGGGACGGCGGCGGCAATGGAGACAGCGAGCAGCCGAAGAAGGACGAGCATTCCATCTCGGTGATCGGGCAGCAGCACCAGCCGGGCGAGAGCAGCACCGCCGCCATCGGCCGGGTCGCGTACGAGAAGGCCGAGGGGCACGCGCCCGGCAGGCAGACCCGCGCGGCCCTCAGCGAGGCGGTGCACTGGGGCATGGGCGTCGGCAGCGGCGCGCTGTACGGCGCCCTGGCGGGCCGGGGCAACCCCGTTAAGGGCGTGGCGTTCGGGGTGGGTCTCTGGGCACTGGTGGACGAGGGCATCGTGCCGCTGCTGGGTCTTCAGGACGGCCCGGCCGGCACGCCCGCCAAGGGCCACGCCAACCGCCTGGGCGCGCACCTGACGTACGGACTGGCGCTGGGCCTCACGGCGCTGCTCGTCGACGCCGCGCTGCCCGAGGACTGAACCGGGGCAGGTAACAGAGGACGGGCCGCCTCCCGGGCAGGGGAGGGCGGCCCGCCTCACAGCGGGGCGGTGTTCAGGCCCTGGCGTGGTCGCGCACGTCGTTCTTCAGGCGCATCAGGATGGCGCCCATGCCGCGCAGGCGCATGGGGGTGATCAGTTCAGTGAGGCCCATGTCCATGTAGAACTGGTCGGGGATGCTCAGGATCTCCTCGGGCTGCGCGCCGTCGAGCGCCTCGTGCAGGATGCCCGCGTAGCCGCGCACGGTGGGGGCCTCCTCGGGGACCTTGAAGTACAGGTGCATGCCGCCCTGCTCGTCCTGCTCGGTGACCAGGAAAAAGGGGCTGGTGCACTCGGGCACCGGCTGGAGGAACTCGGGGTGCTCGAGGTACTTCTCGGGCAGCCCGGGGAGTTTCTTGCTGTATTCCAGCAGGGCCTGGAGGCGCAGGGGTTTGGGGGCGCTGCGGAACATCGTGACGATGGTCTGGAGTTTGTCCGGCAGGGCGGGCGCGGCGTCGGTCATGCGCGGAGTGTAGCGCCGCCCCCGGGGCGGGATTGGGTGGGCCTGTCCAGTTGACCTCTTTTGTCAATAAGTTAGGGATCAGGGTACAATCCTGGGGCACTCGGCAGTTCCACCCCCACTCACAGGAGGCACCACACCATGGACTACGCGAAAGACGTACTCGTCAGCACCGACTGGGTCGAACAGAACCTCAACACGCCCGGCATCCGCCTGATCGAGGTGGACGAGGACATCCTCCTCTACGACACCGGCCACGCCCCCGGCGCCGTGAAACTCGACTGGCAGGTCGACCTGTGGCACCCCGTCGAGCGTGACTTCATCACCCCCGACAAGGTCAGCGACCTGCTGGGCCGCCTGGGCATCAAGGCAGACGACACCATCGTGCTGTACGGCGACAAGAGCAACTGGTGGGCCGCGTACGCCTACTGGTTCCTGTCCTACAGCGGCGTCAAGAACCCCCTGAAACTCATGAACGGCGGCCGCCAGAAGTGGGTCGCGGAGGGCCGTCCCACCACCACCGACGCCCCCAGCGTGGAGGCCGCGTCCTACCCCGCCCTGACCCGCGACGACAGCCTGCGCGCCTACCGCGACGAGGTCAAGGCCCACCTGGAGAGCGTCAAGGGCGGCACCGGCGCGCTGGTGGACGTCCGCAGCCCCGATGAGTTCAGCGGCAAGGTCACGCACATGCCCAACTACCCGCAGGAAGGCGTACTGCGCGGCGGGCACATCCCCGGCGCGCGCAGCATCCCCTGGGCCAAGGCCACGAACGAGGACGGCACCTTCAAGTCCGCCGACGAACTCAAGGCCCTGTACGAGGGTGAGGGCGTCACCGCCGACAAGGACGTCATCGCGTACTGCCGCATCGCCGAACGCAGCAGCCACAGCTGGTTCGTGCTGCGCGAACTGCTCGGCTACCCCAAGGTGCGCAACTACGACGGCAGCTGGACCGAATGGGGCAACGCCGTGGGCCTGCCCATCGAGAAGAGCTACAGCGAGGCGTAACCCTCACCCCGCGCACCCCCGGCCCCCACAGGTCGGGGGTGTTGTCATGCCGTCGCAGTGCCGGTCACGGAGCGCCTGAGACGGCGTGGTACGCCTCCTGCTGCTGGGGACAAGGGCACGCCTCCGCTTGTAAATGGAGCCGCTGTGTTCTGGGGTTCCCCTGGACGCCGTCCCGGATCGGCGTGCGTCCGCCCCCGTTCGGGGGTATGCTGCGCTTCGTTTCACCAACTGATTCAGGTTTCACAGCAACCGACCCGTCTGCCTGCCCCGCCCGCGCGGAGGCGTGCAGACCGCCACCCCCGGAGGAACACCCGATGCGCCGCCTTGCCTTGTGCCTTAGCTTGACCCTGATGACCGCCACTGCCCCGGACGCCGCCGCCCAGACTGCCCCCACTGCGCCGAACACTGCTGCGCCCCAGACCGCCGCGCCATTCCTGCCCGGCGACGCCCGCCCCGACGCCCCGGAACTCGCCGCGCGCGGCAGCTTCGCGGTGGGCGTGCGCACCGTCACGCTGGTCAACCCGGGCCAGCCAGACCTCGCCCGCGCGCCGCAGGGCGGGCCCGTGCCGCGCGCCGACCGCCGCCTGACCGTGGAGATCTGGTACCCCACCGCGAGCGGCGCGAAGGAAACCGTCACGTATACCGACACCCTCACCAGTGGCAAGGCCTTCACCTTCGACGGCCGCGCCGCGCGGGACGCCAGGCCCCTGAGCGGGCAGGCCTTCCCGCTGGTCATCGTGTCGCACGGGTACACCGGCAGCCGCTACCTGCTGACGTACCTCACCGAGCACCTCGCCAGCCGCGGGTACGTCGTGGCGGCCATCGACCACACCGACAGCACCCACGACAACCGCGGCCCGTTCAACAGCACCCTGGTGAACCGCGCGCCGGACATCAACTTCACCCTCGACCAGATCGCGAAACTCGGCGCGCCCGGCAGCGGCTCCCCGCTGAGCGGCGTGGTGAACGCCAGCCGCACGGCCGTGCTCGGGTACTCCATGGGCGGCTACGGCGCGCTGAACGCCGCCGGGGCCGGGTACGCCCCGAAGGTCGCCGCGCTGCTGCCCGGCGGGACCCTGACCGCCCGCCAGACCGGCGCGTTCACGCCGGATGCGCGCATCCGCGCCGCGGTCGCCTTCGCGCCCTGGGGCGGCCCCAGCGCCGCGCGCGGCCTGGGCGTGCCCACCGGCGAGTACGGCTTCTGGGACGCCAGGGGCCTGGAGGGCCTGAAGGTGCCCACCCTGTTCGTCGTGGGCGACCATGACGACGTGTCCGGCTTCGAGGAGGGCGTCAAGCCGCTGTTCGAGCACGCCGTGAACGCCGACCGGTACCTGCTGGTGTACCAGAACGCCCGGCACAACATCGCCCCGAACCCCGCGCCCAGCCTGCCGGGCCTGAGCTTCGCGGACCACGAGCACTACGCCGACCCGGTGTGGGACAGCGCCCGCCTGAACAACCTCAACCAGCACTTCGTCACCGCCTTCCTGAACCTGACCCTGAAGGGCGACGCGGGCGCCGCCGCGTACCTGAACGTGCCGACGCCCATCGCCGCGAACGCGACCGGCGCCGCCGCCTGGAAGGGCTTCGCGCCGCGCACCATGCTGGGCCTGGAGCTGTACCACCTGCGCCCCCGCTGACATGACGGATCTCCGCCGCACCCTGTATCACGTCCAGGCAGACGGGCAGCACCTGCGCGTGCACCTGCTGCTCAGCGGCGCCGTCCGCCTGGACCTGGACGGCGTCACGCACGACGAACCCACCCTGGAAGGCGCGCTGGACGCCGCGGCCCTGTGGCCCGCCGTGCCCGGCGCCCTGTACGACGCACTGGCGTGGGAACTGGAGCTCTGTGCCACACGCGGTGGGTTCTGGTCGCCGCCGGACGGCCCGCCCACCTGAACCACGCCCCGGCGTGAAGAACACCACAGGAGCGCGTCCAGAACGGGGGATATCCACCCCTGCCCCGGGCGCGTTACCTTAAGCGGGATGCTGGGTTTCCTGATCGTCATTGTGCTGCTGGCCGCCGCCGCGTTCGCCTGGCGGGCCACGCGCCGCGCCGCGCCCCCCCAGGCCCCCCGGCCCTCCGAACCGGCCGCGCCGCTGCCCGCCGGGGACGTGCGCCCCACCGCACCCACCCTGGTCATGCCCGCTGAGGGCGGCGAACTGCTGCACGACGCGCAGAGTGAGATGCTCGCCGACGTGAGCCCCGAGGAACTCCAGCGCCTGATGGCCGCCGTGCCCAGGGACGTCATGGGCCGCGCCATCGGCCAGGAGGACCTGACCAGTCACGCCCCCGTCACCGCCGAGCAGCGGCAGGAACTCCAGGGACTGGGCAGCGCCCTGGACGACCTGGACTTCTGGAACATGGACGGCGAGCAGAAAGACCCGCCCAAGGCCTGATCCACTGGGTTGCCACCACCGTTCAAGCCGGGGGAAGCGGGCAGGAGTGAAGAGGCTTCCGGGCGTCAACGGAACAGACGGAATTCGGATGCCCCGCGTCAGAAATTCCGCCGGAGATTTCCGGTAGAGCCGCGACCGCCGCGCGCCGCACAATGCCCGCATGACCCTGCCGTACGCGCGTGACTTCATGCTGGGCCGCATGTTCGCGGCGGACGCGGCGTTCGACGGGCTGTTCTACACCGGCGTGACGAGCACCGGGATCTACTGCCTGCCGTCCTGCCGGGCCCGCAAGCCCCGCGCGGAGCACGTGCAGTTCCACGCGACGCCCCATGAGGCGCGCGCGGCGGGCCTGCGGGCCTGCCGCCGCTGCCATCCGGACGGGTACCGGGGCGTGCCCGGTCCCGAGGCGGCGCTGCTGGCCGCGCTGGGTGGCGTGCGCGTGCCCGACGTGCCGGGTGTGCGGGCGCTGGCCGACGCGCTGAACCTGGGCGAGAGCGCCCTGCACGTCCACTGGCGTGAGCTGTTCCAGGTGACGCCCGGCGAGTGGCTGGCCCGCGAGCGCGTGCGGCTGGCCGCGCGGACCCTGCGCGGCACCGGGGACAGCGTGGCGGAGGTCGCATTCGCGGTGGGGTTCGGGAGCCTGTCGGCGTTCGGCGCACAGTTCCGGCGCGTGATGCACCTGACCCCGCAGGCGTGGCGGCACGCCGGGCGCGGCGGCGGGCTGACCCTGACCCTTCCGGCGGCGTTCCCGCTGGAGGTCGTGTGGCGTGACCTGGGCCGCGACCCGGACTCCGTGACGCAGCGGGTGGAGGCGCACGCGGGCCGAGTGACCTTCGCGTGGGCCCTTCCCGGCGGCCCGCAGCGGGTCACGCTGCACGTCACCCCCGGTCGGGTCGAGGTGCACCCGGACGACCCCGAGGCGCTGACCCCCGCCGACTGGGAGGCGCTGCACACCCTGACCGTCCGCGCGCTGGGCCTGCACACGCCCCTCACCCCCGGCGACTGGCCGGTCCCTCTCGTGCCGCAGGCCTTCGACGGGCTGATCTGGGCGGTCGCGGGCCAGCAGGTCACGTTCGCGCAGGCCCGCCGGACCCGCCGCACGCTGACCCTGCGGTACGGCACGCCCGTCGCGGGGGGCCTGACCGCGCCGCCCACCGCCGCGAGGCTTGCCGCGCTGGAGGACGCCGACCTGCGCGCCTGCGGCCTGACCGACGCGCGCGCGGCCCTGCTGCGCCGCCTCGCCGGGCGGGTCGCGCGGCGTGAGCTGAGCATGGACGCCCTGGCGCGCGGCACGGTCGGCGAGGCCCGCCGCACCCTGCTGGCCGTGCCCGGCATCGGGCCCTGGACGGCGGATTACGTGCGGCTGCGCGTGCTGGGCTTCCCCGACATCGTGCCCGAGGGCGACGCCGCGCTGGCCGCCAGCCTGCGCCGCACCCACGCCCTGCCCGCGCGGCCCACGCCCGCGCAGGTTCAGGCTCTGCTGCACCCGCACGCGCCGCGCCGCAGTCAGGCCGTGCTGCGCGCGTGGCACGCAGGTCTGAACCCCACGTAACGCCCCTCGTTTTCGCTATCCGGCCCCGTTGTGGCGCCGGACGACCTTCCCCCATGCCCCAAGGAGCCCACCCATGATCCGACCCGACCACGCCCGCACCCTCCACGCCCTGCACGCCCCCGCCGGTGGGGGCCTGATCCTCCCGAACGCCTGGGACGCCGCGAGCGCCCGCACGCTGGAGCACGCGGGGGCGCCCGCCATCGGCACGACCAGCGCCGGAATCGCCTTCGCGCTGGGGTACCCCGACGGCGAAACGGCGCCCGTGGAGGACCTGCTGGACGCCCTGGCGCGCCTCGTGCGGGCCACCTCCCGGCCCGTCACCGCCGACCTGGAAGGCGGGTACGCCCGGGACCCCGGCGGTGTCGCGCGGATCGTCACCCGCGCGTTGCAGATGGGCGTGGCGGGCCTGAACCTGGAGGACGCCACCGACACGGGCACGCTGCGGGCCGTCGAGGACCAGACGCTGCGGCTGCGCGCCGCCCGGCACGCCGCCGACACCCTGGGTGTGCCCGCGTACCTGAACGCCCGGACCGACACGTACCTCGCCGGGTTTGGGCACACCCAGGGCGAACGCCTCGCGGAGACCGTCCGGCGCGGCCGGGCGTACCTGCACGCCGGGGCGGACAGCGTGTTCGTGCCCGGCCTGACCGACCCCGCCACCCTGCGCGAACTGCGCGGCGCGCTGGGCGGCCCGGTCAGCGTGATGCTCCTGCCCGGCGGCCCGGACGCCCACACCCTGCTGCGCGCCGGGGCCAGCCGCGTCAGCAGCGGCCCCGCGCTGATGCTCGCCGCGCTGGGTCACACCCTGACCCTCACCCGCGACCTGCTGGGCCCCGGCACGCCGCCCGCCACGCCCGGCCCCAGCTACGCGCAGGTGCAGGAGTGGTTCAGTGGGGGGGCGTCACTCGCTCAGCAGTAGGCGCGGATTCCAGTGAGTCGGGCCGCTGAGCTGCACGCGCCGCTCGGGGTGCGCCTGTCCGTCGCAGGGGGCCTGCGCGTGCTCAGGGAGGGTCAGGGGCCACACGCTGGCCACCGCCCGCCCGGCGATGTCGGCGGTGTCCACCGGCCCGAACACGCGGCTGTCGAGGCTGCCGCCCTCGCTGCGGTTGTCGCCCATCACGAAGTACGCCCCGGCGGGCACGGTGACGGCGGGCGTGTTCGCCAGGGGGCTGGCGGTGTCGTGGCAGCTGGCGTCCCAGTACGCCTGCGTGCGCGGCTCGGGGAGCGGCTTGCCGTTCACGAGGACGGTACCGCCGCGCACCTGAACGGTGTCGCCGGGCAGGCCCACGACGCGCTTGACGAGGTACGGACGGTACGCCCAGGGGAGGGTCACGCCCCGGTACTCGCGCGTCCACTCGGCGGCGGCGCTGCGGGGCGGTTTGAACACGACCACGTCCCCGCGTGCGTACGTGCCCAGCCCGGCGCGGTGCGCCCAGCCCTCGACCTTCGGGACGACCAGCTGTTCGCTGTGGCGCAGGCCGGGGAGCATGCTCGCGCCGTCCACGCGCACAGCGGTCGCGCCGAACTGCGTGAGCAGCAGCGCGAACAGGGCGGGTGATCCCCACTCCTGCCAGAGGGTCCGCCAGCGGCCCGGGCGACCCTGCGGCGGGGTCACCGGCCCACCTGCGCGGCGGGTGCGGGGGCGGGCGGGGTGTGGGTGCCCAGCGCGTACGCCGCGCCGCCCAGCAGGCCCGCCGCGAGCAGCCAGCGCAGCGCCAGCCCCAGCGTGTACGTCCGCGCGAAGCGCAGCGCGGTCAGGGGAGCGGGGCCCGCGTCCCGCAGCGCCTGCGCCCAGGCCTGCGCCTCGTCCAGGCCGCGCAGGCGGGCGTTCAGCATGTCCATGTGCAGGTGCCCCAGCAGTTCGGCCTGCACGACCCGCGCGGCGCGCGGGGGGATCAGGCAGGTCACGCGGCGCAGGTAGGACCTGACCTCGCGCGGGGGTTTGCCGCTCACCACAGGCCCCTCAGCGCCCGGTCGAACGCCTGGTAGCGCTCGCGGCGCCGGGCGAGTTCCTCGCGGCCCGCGTCCGTCAGGGTGTACGTCCGCACCGGGGGGCCGCCGCGCGCGGGGCTGGCCTCCTGGGCATGCAGGAACCCGGCGCGTTCCAGGCGGTGCAGCGCGGGATACAGGCTTCCGGCGTTCAGGCGGATGTGCCCGTCGGTGCCGCTGTGCACGCGCGCGGCGATGTCCTGCCCGTAGCCGCCCTCGCGTTCGAGGACGCTCAGGAGGATCAGGTCGAGGTTGCCCTTGAAGAGGTTCGGATCCACGGGTATCAGAGTCCGATATCAGGATGTGATGCCGGTGAGCCGCCTCCCTCTTGTCTCCCCCTCACCTCTGCACGCGACCGTACGGTCTGACCGGGCGGCCCCCTGCCATCCTGACCGCATGACCGCCCCGCCCGCCGACGTGCCCCTGGACCTCCCGGACGCGCAGCTGCCCGGCGTGCTCGGCGCCGCCCTGGCGGGCCTGTACACCGGCGAGCCGCGCCTGCCCGCCCGGCCCGGCGGGCGCGCGGCGGGACTGGCGGCGCTGCACGCCTGGACCGGCGCCGGGTACCGCGAACGCAACCACCTGTCGGGGAACGTGTCGCGCCTGAGCATGTACCTGCGGCACGGCATGCTCGGCATCCGCGAGGTCGCCGCGCACGCCCGGCACGTCCTGCGGGGCCGCGAGCGGGACGAGTTCCTGCGGCAGCTGACCTGGGGGGAGTTCTTCCGGCTGGTGCTGCGTCAGGAGGGCGCGCGCGTGCTGGACAACCTGGAAGAGCCCAAGTACCCCGCCCGCTGGACGGCCGCACTGCCGGACGACATCCGCACGGCGCGCACGGAGCTGCCCTGCGTGGACGCCTGGGTGACGCACCTGACCCGGGACGGGTGGCTGCACAACCACGAGCGGCTGTGGTTCGCGGCGTACCTGATCCACTGGCGCGCGGTGCACTGGCGGGCCGGGTACGCCTTCTTCCGCGAGCACCTGCTCGACGGGGATATCGCCAGCAACGCCCTGTCGTGGCAGTGGGTGGCGAGTACCTTCAGTGGCAAGCCGTACTTCATGAATCAGGAGAACGTCGAGCGCTTCAGCGGGGGCCGCTGGTGCCGCACCTGCACCGCGAATTGCCCGTTCCGGGGCAGTTACGAGGAGCTGGAGGCGCGCCTGTTCAGCGGCCGCCCGCCCGGAGAATCGCTGTCCGGTGAAGCCGGGACCTTTCGCCGCGCCGCGCCAGCAGAGGAGCCAGCAGCAGAGGTGGTGCCTGCGCCGGTCCAGCCGACCGGACCGACCTCCCCGCGCGTGGTCTGGGTGCACGGGGACGGCCTGTCCGTGACGGACCCGGCTCTGAGTGCCTGCCCGGACGCCCCGGCGTTGTTCGTGTTCGACCGGCCGTTCCTGTCCGGGACGCCCATCGCGTTTCCCCGGCTGGCGTTCATGTACCAGGGCGTGCGGGACATCGCGGCCGCGCGCCGGGCGCCCACGCACGCGCGGGTGGGCGCGGTCGCCGGGGAACTCGCGGCGTTCGCCCGCGCGTACGGGGCTGGGGAACTGCACGTCACGCGGAACTTCACGCCGGAATTCACGCGCATCCTCGCGGGCGTGCGCGCCGCCCACCCGGACCTGCGGGTGGTCGTGCACGAGCCCGAACGCCTGACGTCGTACGACGGGCCGGTGCGGCGCTTCTTCGGCTTCTGGAAGAAGGTGGAACGCGAGGTGCTGCAGGGCGCCCCCAGCCCGGACGCCCCCCGGCGCGGCCACCGCTGATACGGACTCCGGTTGAACGGTGTGCAACAACGTTCAACCCGAGCAGACTCGGAGAGCTGCGCAGCAGAGCGAGCAGGAGCGAAACGCCCCTCCGGGCGTGGAGTTGGCAACCCGGTGCCCTTCCGGGTTGTGAACGAAACAGACGGAATCCGTATGACCCACCCCGGTCCTGGGGGCGGGTGTCCATCTGGCGGATGCGCCCGCCCGCCGGGGTGGGGGAGACTGCCCGCATGACCGCACCGAATGCCGATCTGCGCGCCGCGTACGCCTGGGCCCGCGTGGGCCGCGAGCGCCTGCTGGCGTGGCTGGAGGCCCTGCCCGGGGAGGTGTACACCCTGGAACGCCCGGACTTCGCGTTCGGCAGCCTGCGGAACGTGCAGGTGCACGTCGCGGACTGCTACCGCGTGTGGATCGCGGCGCGCGGCCTGGGCGAGACCGTCGTGCGGCTCGACCCGGGCGCGCTGCCGGACGTGGCGGCCCTGCGCGCCGTCTATGCGGACGTGGACGCCCTGGTGGACCGGGCCCTGAACGCCTTCACGCAGCCGGACGAACCGCGCCGCGTGCCCTTCCGGGACCGGGAGCTGGAGGTCACGGGCCGCTGGCTGGTCATGCATCCCCTGACGCACGAGTTTCACCACAAGGGCCAGCTCCTGACGATGGGGCGCGTGCTGGGCTTCCCGTACCCGGCGGGGCCCGACACGGACCTGGGCCTGCCGGAGGAAGCGGCGGCGTGGCTGAACTCTTGAACGTCCTGAACATTCCGGTGGACGCCGCGATGCTGGCGGCGTGGCGCGGCTGGCTGGCCCCGGCGCGGCCGCCGTTCTACCTGACCGCAGCCGAGGCGGAGGCGCTGGGCCTGGACACCGTGCCGCGCGACGGGCTGACCCTGACCCCCGAGGTGCGTGACACCATCACCGAGTGGAACATCCCCCCGCTGGCAGACCGGGTGGCATGGCTGACCCTGGCGGACGTGGACGCCCTGCCGCCCGGGGCGCGCCGGGCGCTGCTGCGCGCGCAGGTGCGCCACGGGCGGGGCAACGTCCCGCTGGGCCGCGCCTTCCCGGAGCTGGGCCTGCCGCCGGGCCGGTTCCTTTGGCGGCCCGGGCAGCTGACCGCCGGGGTGCTGGCGCGGCTCGTCGCGGCGTCTGGTGTGCCCTGCCAGCGCGCGGAGGTTCCACCGGAGGTGTGGCGCGCGGCGCAGGAGGTCCTGCCGGGCGCGCGGGCGCTGGCGGGTTCATTCCCGCAGGGCAGCGCCGGGAACTGTTTCGGAGCCGTGATGGGTGCGGCGGGGACCAGGGGCGCGGCGGCCGAGTGGATGCAGCGCGAGCCGTTCGAGGCCTTCCTGCATGAACACACCCGCCCCGGCGGGCGGGACGATCGGGCGGGCACGGTGCTCCTGTGGCGTTCGGCCAGTGGGCTGGCGGCTCTCGCGGCGTCAGTTGCGTTGAACGGGTCTGGTAGCCTGCGGGCATGATTCATCCGAACTGGGCGGCGCTGGTCGAGGATGACACGCAGCCGTGGGCGACGCTGGAGTCCCGGCAGATCGTGTCGGGGTTCCGCACGGTGTTCGAGGACCGCGTGCGCCTCCCCAGCGGCGTGGAGACCACCTACCAGTACCGGCCGCGCGGGCCGCGCGCGGTGTTCGTGCTGCCCGTCACGGCGCAGGGCGAGGCGGTCCTGATCCGCCAGTACCGCTACCCGCTGCGCGCGACCGTCACCGAGGTCGTCGCGGGCGGCGTGGAACGCGGCGAGGACCTCCTCCCGGCGGCCCAGCGGGAACTGCGTGAGGAGGTGGGGGGCGTGGCGGCCGAGTGGGTGCCGCTGCCCGGCTTCTACCCGCAGCCGAGCATCAGTGGCGTGATCTTCTACCCGTTCCTGGCGCTGGGCGTCACGCTGGGCGACATGCACCACGAGGACACCGAGACCATCGAGCGCGTGGTGGTGCCGCTGGCCGAGGCGTACCGCCGCCTGGACGCCGGGGAGATCCTGGACGGATCGAGCAGTCTGGCGATGTGGCACGCGCGCGCCGTGCTGGCCGGGCGGGGCCTCCTCTGACTGTGGCGCCGACCGACCTGCCCGCGCCGTTCACGACCCTGGCCGGACCGCACCGGTTCGACGCGGTGATCGAGAACAGCGAGTTCCTGACCTTCGCGGACCGCGCCGACACGCCTGAGGACGCGCTGGCGCAGCTGTCGGCCCTGCGGGCGCGCTACCCGGACGCCACGCACCACTGCTGGGCGTACCGCATCGGGGCCGCGTACCGCTTCAATGATGACGGCGAGCCGGGCGGCACGGCGGGCGCGCCGATCCTGCGGGCCATCGAGGGTCAGGGCGTGGACCGCGTGATGGTCGTCGTGGTGCGCTTCTACGGCGGCGTGAAGCTCGGCACGGGCGGGCTGGTCCGCGCGTACGGGGGCGGCGCGGCCGAGTGCCTGCGGACCGCCGCGCGGCTGGAGGTGCGCCCGCGCCGCACCGTGCGGGTCGCGGTGCCCTTCGATGCGGTCAGTGGGCTGTATCACCTGCTGGGCACCTGGGACGTCACGCGCGGCGAGGAGGCGTACACGGCGGGCGGCGTGGAACTCGACGTGCACCTCTATTCGGAGGACACCGGGGCCTTCGCGGCGGCCCTGCGGGACGCGACGCGCGGCGCGGCGGTGACCGACCTTGACTGAGCCGACCCCCACCCTCACCCCCGCGCCCACGACCCCGACGCTGATCACGCTGGGCGGGCTGGACCTGGCCGGCTTCCGCAAGGTCAAGTCCCTGCTGCTGCTCGTGTACGTCGCCCTGGAAGGCCCCACGCCGCGCCGCACCCTGGCGACCCTGCTGTGGCCCGGCGCGGCCCGCCCGGAAGGCAGCCTGCGCGTGGCGCTGCACGCCCTGCGCGAGGTCCACCCGGGCGCGCTGGGCGGCGAGGACCGCCTGATCACCCCCGTGACCAGCGACGCGGCGCACCTGCTGACCCTGCGCGGCGAGGCCGCCTGGGACGCCTACGCCGGGCCGTTCCTGCACGGCGTGCCCCTGACCGGCGTGTCCGCCGAGTTCGAGGAATGGGTGGAAACCCAGCGGGAACGCCTCGCGCGGCACGTGCAGGAGGAAGCCCTGCGCGCCGCTGAGACCGCCGACCCCGCCCGCGCCGCCGACTGGGCAGCGCGGGCCTACCGCACCCCGGGCGCCCCGCCGCCCGAGGCGGACCTGCTGCGCCGCGCGCTGCCCCTGACGCTGCCCGGCTCGCCGCTGGAGGCGGAGATCCGCGCGGAACTGGGCGAACTGGACGAGGGAACGCCCACCCCGGCCCCCGCGCCCCGCGTGGCCGCGCGCATGCTGGGCCGCGAGGCGGAACTCGACACGCTCCTCGCCTGGACGCTCGCCCCGCAGCCTGACCCCCCGGCGGGGGGCGCGGCCCTGATCACCGGCCCCGGCGGGATCGGCAAGAGCACCCTGACCCGCGAACTCCTGCGGGAACTGACCCGCCTGGACCGCCCCGCGACCCTCGTGGACGCCGAGGGCGCCACCAGCGCCGCCGAACTGGGCGCCCGCCTCGCCGCCGCCCTGACCCCCGGGCAGGCCGCGCCCCCCACCCTGGCCGCCCTGAGCGATCACCTGCCCCCGCACGCCACGGTCCTGCTGGACGGCGCGGACGCCCTGAATGACCTCCCGGACCTGCTGCGCGCCCTGCGCCGCGACCTGCCCGGCGTGCGCTGGGTGATCAGCAGCCGCCGCAGCCCCCCCGGCCTGCTGGGCGGCGGGGACCTGCTGCTGCCCCTGGCGGGCCTCCCGCAGGCGCCGCCGGAAGCGGACCTCGCGCAGATCGCCGCGAGCAGCGCCACGCAACTCTTCCTGCGCGAAGCCGCCCGCACCCGCCGCGACCTGACCCTGACCGCCGGGAACGCCGCGCTGATCGCCGGAATCACCCGCCGCCTCCAGGGCCACCCCCTCGCCCTGGCCCTGGCCGCGTCCTGGCTGCGTGTCGAGCACCTGGAAGCCGTGTACGCCCGCGTCCTCACCGAGGCCGCCCAGCTGACCCCCGAAGGCGGCGGCAGCGACGGACGGCGCGGCCTGAACGCCGTCGCCCGCCGCTCCTGGGACCTCCTGAGTCCGGAACAGCAGCACGCGGCGCTGCGCCTGACCGTCACCAGCGACCTCGACCCCGCCGACGCGCCCCACCTGGGCGTCCCCGCGCACCTCATCGACGAGCTGCTCACGCACAACTTCCTCGAAGCGCACCAGCCCGGCACCGAACGCCTGCGCCTGTACCCCGCGCTACGCGGCCTGCTGACCGAACAGGCCGCCGCGCACCCGGACCTGATCACGCAGGCCCGCGCCGACCACGCCCACCACTACCTGACATGGTTCACCGCCCAGCCCCCCGAAGCGCCCCCGGTGGACGCCGAACGCGACAACATCGTGGCCGCCCTGCACACCGCACTGGAACACGGGCACGCCACCGCCGCCCAGATCGACCACTTCCTGGCGCACCATGACCGGCGCGGCCTGCACGCCAGCGGCACCGACACCTTCGCCGCCCTGGCCGACGCCGCCGAGGACGCGTGCGCCCCGGACAGCGTGCAGGCCGCCGCGCAGATCGCCAGCATGTGGCTCGCGTACCGCGCCGGACGCCTGCTGGACGCCCAGACGCTCGCCGGGCACTTCCTGGCCGGACCACTGGCCGCCGACCCCACCAGCCGCATGAAAGTCCTGAACACCCTGGCCGCCGTCCGGGGGGTGCAGGGACAGATGCAGAGCGCCACGGACCTGCTCAGGCAAGCGCTGGCACTGGCGGTCGAACTGGGCGATCAGGTGCGCGCGGTGTTCTACAGGGTGAACATCCTGTCCAATCTGGGTTTCCTGGGGAACGCGCCGCAGATTGAGGAGATGGCGGGTGAACTGCGTGCGGAACTGCCGACCCTGCCAGATGCGCTGGCCTGGATGGTCCGTGAGCGGCTGCTGCATATCCTGCTGTACGCTCCGTCCCCCGATATGCCCGTGCTAGAGGCAGAAGCGAGGCAGGTGCTGACGCATGCCCGGGTGGTCGACAATGTCTTCTTGCAGCGGGAGGGCTGGTTCCGGCTCATACGTGCGCTGCTCTTGCAGGGACGCGTCCGTGAGGCTGAACAGCACCTACAGCAGTTCAGGGCCGCCTGCGCGGAGGTCAAGGAGACGGCGATCTGGCTGGAGTACCATCTGCTCCGGGTGGCTCTGCTGTACACGAGGGGACGCGCGCAGCAGGCCCGTCAGGAAGCCCGGATGGCGCTGCGCCTGCTCGGGCAGCACCCGGCTCAGTGGGACGCGAACGAACTGCTGTTGCTGGTGAGTCCTGATCTGATGCAGATCCGACCGGCCGAGACAGCGCAGGCTCTGGCGTCCCTTCGGAACCTGGACTCGGCACACGCCGCGCAGCGACACCGGGCCACTGAACTGCTGCGCATGTATCCGCACGCCCCAGCCGCAGAACATCCCTACCGGATGGATGGATTGCTCTCATGGCTGACTGAGGCGCTCGGGAGTGACTGAGGCTCAGGGTCCCAGGTACGGTCCAGGGGGGCCAGTCTCGTCGCCCAATGCCTCAGGAATCTCGGTCTCACTGCCTGCTGCGGGTGGGGCCATGGTGGCCGTGGCGGGCTGGAACATTGCAGGTTGTTCGGTCTTGTGGCCGTTTTCGAGGCCGTCCACGTAGTACAGCGGCCAGCCATTGCACAGAACCTGCTCGTAGGCATACCACGTGTCGTCCGCCTTGGCGCGGTCTTGCGTGCTGAACTTCGGTCCACTGGGGAGAGATGCCACGACTGGCATCGGCACATACTGCTTCACGAAGGGTTTGTTGTATTCGGACCAGCGGCAGCCCAGGGTCACGGTGTACTTCCCGGCGTAAGCCTGTTGCAGGGGGGTGTAGATGAACAGGGCGTAGTCCTTGCCCTTGCGGGTGGCATACAGCTGACCATTCCTGCTCGTGATGCTGTCGAACGTTTCGGGTTGCGTCATGGAACCTCCGTTGTGTGGTGCGTGTTTCAGTTTAGGGCCCGTGGGGGCGGTGGTGCGGGCCGGGCAGGGGGGGTTGGTCCAGGCGAACCTGGGTGAACAGGTGGGGGACCTCGCCGCTGGGCGGCTGGCCGGGGTGGTCGTGGGCGTACAGGTACAGGGGCCAGCCCTGGTAGGTGGTGTGGTCCCAGGTGCGCAGGCCGTGCGGGTCGCGCGCCTGGGCGTGAACCAGTCCGGGCGGGGGGTGTGGGGCGGGCGGCAGGACGGGCAGAGGCACGTACTGGTACAGGAACGCCTTGAGGTGCTCGGGCCACTGCGCGGCAGTGAGAATGGTGTCGCCGGTCAGGAGGGCCATCTGCAGCGGCGTGAAGCGGTACAGCGCCAGGGGCCCGCGTGGGGTGTGGACGCTCAGGTGGGGGCCGTGGGGGGTGAGGTGGTGCAGATCAGCGGGGGGGAGGGGCTGGCCCAGGCGGCGGGTGTGGGGGGTGGGGTGCGGGTGGGTCATGCGGGCTTCCTCTACAGGGCGAGCATGGGGTGGGTGGGGGCCGGGTTCAGCAGGCGTTTCAGGCTGTCCAGGGAGCGGCGGGTGGGGTGGGTGCCGGCGCGGGTTTGCGCGGCGTGGAGCAGGTCGGCCAGGGTGTGGCCGTCGTGCGGGGCGTCGCTCAGGCCGGTGCGGGGTTCTGGGGTGCGGCCCAGGGCGCTGAGGTGCGCGTGGATGCGCCGCACGACCGGGGCGAGCTGGTCGGGCGTGATGGTCTGGGGGCTCAGGAGGGTGAAGTCGTGCGTGCCGGTGCGGTAGGGGCTGGCGTTCCAGGCGCGCGCGGCGGTGTTCAGTTCGCGCGCGGCGCGGCGCAGGGCCTGATCGATGGGCGCGTCGCCCAGCTGGCGGCGGTGGTCGTGCAGGGGGGGCAGGCGCAGCGTGGCCAGGGTGGTGACGCCGTGCGTCTGGGCGGCGTCGTGCAGCAGCGCGTCCCGGTCGGGCAGGTGCGTGACGGGGTCGAGGTGGTAGCTGTGGACGTCCTCGATGAGCAGGATGCGGTCGCCGTTCGGCAGGCTGCGGAGGTTCAGGCGGCACACGCGCCGCTCGCCGGTGTGGGTCAGCAGGCGGGTCTGGTGGGTGCCGTCCGTCCAGGTGGTGACGGGGGCGGGCAGGGCGCTGGGGTGGTAGGCGCGCTGGTAGGCAGGGTTGGGCTGGGCCTGCGTGGGGGCGTGGGCGGGCCAGCGCAGGCCGGGCAGGGGCAGCAGGTGGAACAGGTCGTCGTCGAGGTGCGGGTGGGTCATGCTGGGTCGTCTCCCTGGGTTGTGGGGGGCGGGGGTGTGTCGTTGGCCTCAGCATGCCCGGAGAGGCGTTAACAGGGCGTTAGGGCGGTGTTCGGGGGAGGTGGGGGCAGCGCGCGGGCTACACTCCGGGGATGACGTGGCCGTTCAGGGTTGGGTTTGGGGAGGACGCGCACCGGCTGGAGGCGGGGCGGCGGCTGGTGCTGGGCGGCGTGGAGATTGGGCACGCGGAGCTGGGTGCGGTGGCGCACAGTGATGGGGACGCGGTGCTGCACGTGGTGGCCGACGCGCTGCTGTCGGGGCTGGCGCTGGGGGATATCGGGGCGTACTTCCCGGATACGGCCGAGCAGTGGCGCGGCATGGATTCGCGCGTGATCGTGGAGCGGGCGCTGGCGCTGGTGCAGGAGCGCGGCTGGGTGCCGGTGAACGTGGCGGTGGTGGTGACGCTGGACCGCCCGAAGCTGGGGCCGCTGCGCGCGGAGATCGCCCGGTCGGTCGCGGCGCTGCTCTCGCTGCCCGAGGGGGACGTGGGCGTCAGTTTCAAGACGTCAGAGGGTCTGGCGCCGCTGCACGTGCAGACGCGCGCGACGGTGCTGCTGGCCCGCGTGGACGCGGCCCCGGGGGTCGGCGGTGAGTGACGCGGCGCCGGGTGGGGAGGGGCCGCTGCTGCACGTGGTGCTGTTCGAGCCGGAGAAGGCCGGGAACGTCGGGAACGTCGCGCGGACCTGCGCGGTGCTGGGCGCGGACCTGCATCTGATCCGTCCGTTCGGCTTCCACCTGCACGACCGGGAGTTCCGCCGCGCGGTGATGGATTACCTGGAGGGCGTGACGCTGCACGAGCACGCCAGCTGGACGGCCTTCCAGGGCACGCTGGGCGTGGGCGCGCGGGTGTGGGCGTTCAGCACGCACGCGACCGACCTGCACACCCGCGCGGGCTTCCGGCGAGGGGATTACCTGCTGTTCGGCCCGGAATCGCGCGGGCTGCCCGCGTGGCTGCGCGACGCCCTGCCGAAGCTGAAGCTGCCGCAGCCGGGTGGGGGCCGCAGCCTGAACCTGAGCGTGGCGGCGGGCGTCGCGGCGTTCGAGGCCGGGCGGCAGATCGAGGGCTGGTAACGCCCGGACCGGGCGGGGGCGCTGCGCCATTCGGCTCATTTCGACAGGCATCGAATCAGTCATGATGATTCGAGGAGGATCGAAATGACCGACGCCGACTCCACCCCGCAGGGCCGCATGAACGCCCTGTACCACCGCCTCGTCACGGGCATCCGCACGAACGCCGAACGCGACCTGCGCCTCGCCCGCGCCGCCGGGAACGCCGCCGATCAGGCCCGCGCCCAGGCCCGCCTGGACACCTCCCCCCTGAACACCATGGACGCCGCACTCGGCATCTACGAGGGCGCGCACCGCGCCGCGCACGGCACGCCCCCCTGGCCCCGCGAACCCCGCCCATGAGCGCCGACCTCACCGCCCGCGCTGGCCTCTTCCGCGCGCTGTCCCACCCCGCACGCCTCAGCCTCCTGCGCCTCGTCTGGACGCGCGAGGCCAGCGGCGACGAACTCGCCCGCCTGATGAACCTCGCGCCCGCCACCATCAGCCACCACCTCGCGCAGCTCACCGAGGCCGGACTGATCCTCACGCGGCAGGACGGCCACCACCGCCTGCACCGCGCGCACACGGCCGCGCTGAACCTGATCCTCGCGGACGTCGTGCGCGGCGCCACCCCCGCCCCCACCCCCGACGACCCCTACCGCGACCGCGTCCTGCGCGCCTTCCTGAAAGGTGGACGCCTGACCACCCTGCCCGCCCAACGCAAGAAGAAAGACGTCATCCTGCACGAACTCGTCACCCTGTTCGAGCACGGCCGCCACTACCCGGAAGCCGAGGTGAACGCCATCCTGGGTGACGTGTACGCCGACGTGTCCACCCTGCGCCGCGAGATGATCGGCCTGGGCGTCCTGAACCGCGAACGCGGCGTGTACTGGCGGCCCGAAGCGGACGCCGACCCCTCTTCCCCCGGGGACGCCGGGTAGAGTGGCAGGCATGACCTCAAGTGATTTCCAGGCGCGACTGGCGCGCTACGCCGAACTGCTCGTCCGGACCGGCGTGAACCTCCCGCAGGGCGGCAAGGTCCGCGTGAGTGCGCCGGTCGAGGCGACCGAACTGGCGCGGCTGGTGGCGCGCGCCGCGTACCGCGCCGGGGCGGCCGACGTGCGCGTCACGTACCACGATCCTCACCTGGGGCTGGCGCTGTTCGAGGACGGCTCGGACGACGCCGTGAACCACCTGCCCGCGTGGCACGCGCAGGAGGCCGAGGCGATGGTCGGTGACGGGTACGCGTCCATCGGCATCATCGGTGAGGACCCCTCGCTGCTGGCGGGCGTGGACCCCGCGCGGATCGCGGCGCGCAGCAAACTGGTCGCGCAGGCCATGCGCCGGGTGAGCGAGGCGAGCGGCAGCTTCCGCGTGAACTGGACGGTCGGCGCGATGGCCACGCCCGCCTGGGCCGCCCGCGTGTACCCGGAGCTGCCGCAGGAGGAGGCCGTGGCGCGCCTGTGGGACGACATCTTCACGGTCACCCGCGCCGATCAGCCCGACCCGGTCGCCGCGTGGGACGCGCACCTGACCCGCCTGGAACGCCTGACCACCCACCTGAACGGCCGGCAGTACGCCGCCGTGCACCTGAAGAGCGACCTGGGCACCGACCTGACCGTGGGCCTCGCCCGGAACCACGTGTGGCAGGGCGGCGCGGAAACCGCGCAGAACGGCGTGCGCGGCGTCCCGAACCTCCCCACCGACGAGGTGTTCACCGCCCCGCACCGGGACCGCGTGGACGGCGTGGCGGTCGCCAGCAAACCCCTGAGTACGCGCGGGCAGCTCATCGAGGGCATCCGCATGCGCTTCGAGGCCGGGCGCGCCGTCGAGGTGAGCGCCACGCGCGGCGAGGAGACCCTGAAAGCCCTGATCGCCACCGATGAGGGCGCCGCCCGCCTGGGCGAGGTGGCCCTGGTGCCCGCCAGCGCGCCCGTCGCGCAGACCGGCACGCTGTTCCTGAACACCCTGTTCGACGAGAACGCCGCGTCGCACATCGCGCTGGGCCGCTGCTACCCCACCAACGTGCAGGGCGGCACCGACCCCGCCACGCTGGACGCGGCGGGCGGGAACCACGACAGCCTGATCCACGTGGACTGGATGATCGGCACGCCCGCCACCGATGTGGACGGCATCACCCATGACGGCACCCGCGAGCCGCTGATGCGTGCGGGCGAGTGGGTCATCGAGGGGCTGTAAGGAACAGAAAAAAGGGAAGAGGGGAGCCGGTCGCGGCTCCCCTTCCCCTGACGTGCGTGGGGCTTACAGCGCCAGGATCGCGCTGAAGTTTCCGCTGAGGCCGTCGGGGTAGAAGCCGCCCTTCGTCGCGCCGGGCGCGAGGAACACGATGTTCCCCACCTGACGGGGCGTGCGGCTGTACGCGATCCCGTTCGCGTCGGCCAGGACGATGTTCGCCTTGCCGCCCTCGACGATGCCCTGATCCACGTCCGTGTCGCCGTCCACGCTGTCACGCAGGTTGCTGATCGCCTGCACGACGTCCGAGACCTTCAGGCTGGCCGTGACGTCCGTGTTGCGCTGCTGGTACAGCAGGGTGCGGATCATGCCCGAGTGGTAGGCCTCGACGGCCAGGATGCCCGCCGCGTTCTCTAGGTTGCCGCCCGCGCTCGTGTCGGTCAGCAGGCGCGCCGCGCCCTTGTACGCACTGACACCCACGTCCTCGAAGATGAACGCGCCGTGCAGGAAGAACAGGTCGTTCGCGAAGGGGTTGAAGTTCGCGATGGCCCCGCCCGACGCGGCCTTGCCCGCCGCGACGAACGCCGGACCCAGGTCCAGGGTGGGCTGCGCGACGGCCGCGGCACCCAGCACCTTGCGGATGACCTTCACGTGGTTCAGCTCGTCCGTGGCAATCTCCTCGGCGTAGGCGCGCACGTCGGCGGACGCGAACGGCACGCCGTTCCCGTTCTTGCCCGTGAAGCCCGCAGGCAGGATGACCTTGCTGCTGTCGCCACCCGCGGCGTCCAGTTCCTGCAGGCGACCCACGGCGGCCAGGTAGAACGCCGCTTCCAGGTACTCGAGGTTCAGCGCGAAGTTGAAGATCATGGCGTCCAGGTTCGCCTTGGGCGTGGCGCTCAGGGCGGGCGTGCAGCCGGCGAGCAGACCGGTGGCGGTGACGGCCCCGGCGGCCCCGAGGAACTTACGGCGGTTCATGGCGTCGGACATGGTGATCCCTCCAGAAGGTGAAAGAAACGGTTCGGACACGAGGACACCCCCACCGGCGCAGGCGGATTCCTGCCCCGGGCTTGCTGATCGTGTCGCTCTGATCAGCTCTATGCACCCCGCTGGAAACCGGATCACCCCGGCGCGCAACCGTGAAGATCCCATGAACGTCAGGTGGGCGGCGCCCCCGGTCCGGCCTGCCCGAAGGCGTTCTCCTGCACCATGCGTTCCAGCGCGCGGGCCCGCTCCAGCTGTGCGCCCAGCGCCGCGTGCCGGTCCTCCAGCGACCGGACCGCGCCCCCCAGCCGCGCCAGTACGTCCGCCTTCAGGGCCGGGAGGGACGCCGGGTCCGGCGCCTCGCGCTGCACCGAGAACATCGTGCCGCCCTGCGCGACCAGCCCCAGCAGACCCTGCGCGTCCAGGAACGCCCGCGTGTCCTCCAGCGTCAGCCCCACCGCCTGCCACTGCTGCACGCCCCGCAACTCGATCACGTTGTGCAGCAGGAACCGGAACTTGCCGTTCACCCGCATGGGGTGCAGCAGGTCCTCGCGCAGCAGGTGCCGCACCGTCGTCGCGGGCAGCCCCATCAGCGCCGCGAACCGCCCGATCCCCACGCCCCGCTCCTCGAACAGGGCGTCCAGCACCTCCGGGCCGCCACACATGGTCGCCACGTCCGCGCGGTTCGCCTCCGGCATGGACGTCATCAGCTCCCGGAACTGCCGGACACTCTGCCGGAACGCCGCCTCGGTCAGTTCATTCACGCCAGTCTCCGCACGGTCACCGTCACGTGCCAGTGCGGCCGTCGCCAGCGCCTGCCCAGCAGGTGGTTCAGGCGACTCATACGGACTCCGATTGAATGGGCTGCAAAGCCCGTTCAGTCCGAGCGGATGCGAGAAGGAGAGAAACGGGTTCCGGACGTGCAGCCGGCAATCCGGTGAAGTTCCGGATTGTTGGCGAAACAAACGGAATCCGTATCAGGCGGGACGCGCGGGCCGCCTCACGGCACTCGTTCAGCCGGTCGGAGAAGGGAGCAGCGTCGGGGGCGGTCAGGGCGTCGGTGTGCAGCGCATTGAACATGGGGTGGTGCCTCCTGAGCAGAGGTCAGGGGTGGCGAGGGTCTCACTCGATCCCTCTGAATCGAGCGAAGCGAGTGCCTGAAATGACAGTGATGGGAAGCTGAGCCCTGGGGCGTGCTGTTCGCTCCAGGGTGCAGCTGGACACCGCTGTGAACATCAGTGTGGAACGTGCAGTCGACTGCACGTCAAGCGCCTGCCCGCGCCGTCAGGTGGTAGCCCGCCCACTCCCGCCAGAACGCCCCCGCCGCGTCCAGGCACGCGCGCTCCAGCCGCGCCACCTCTGCCGCGTCCGCCCCCGCGTGAACGGCCTGCGCGAACGCCAGCTTCGACCGCAGGAACGCCGCGTGATGCCCCGCCGTCCCCCCGTAGTTCTCGGTCACGCCCGCCCAGTCCGGCCCCCACGCCGCCCGCAGCCGCCCCGCCACGCGCGCCTGCACGTCCGCGTGCGGCCCGCCCGGCAGCAGGTGCGTCACGTCCTGCTCCAGCCACCGCACAAAGCGCTCCTCCAGTCCCGCCCGCCACGCCGCGTCACTCACGCCCCGCAGCAGAGCACGCGGTGACCGGGCACGCCGCCGCACATGACAAGAAGCGGGCGACCCGCAGGCCACCCGCTCCCTCAATCTCTCGTCTGACTCCAGTTCCGCCACTGCGGGAACATCCCCCGCAGTCGCTGCACTTCCGTCAGCCGTTCACCATGCCTGCTCACTTCGCTCGGGGTGCAGGCACCCGGCAGGTGCTTACTTCACCAGGCCGAGTTTGCGCACTTCGTCGCGTTCCTCGGTCAGTTCCTGCGCTGTGGCGTCCATCTTGCCGCGGCTGAAGTCACTCACCGGGAGGCCCTGCACGATCTCGTACTTGCCGTTCTTGCAGGTCACGGGGAAGCCGTAGATCAGACCCTCGGGAATGCCGTAGCTGCCGTCGCTGGGAATGCCCATGCTGACCCACTCGCCCTCGGGCGTGCCCAGCGCCCAGTCGCGCATGTGGTCGATCGCGGCGCTCGCGGCGGACGCGGCGCTGCTCAGGCCGCGCGCCTCGATGATCGCTGCGCCACGCTTCGCCACGGTCGAGATGTACTGCTGCTCGTACCAGTCGCGGTCCACCTGATCCAGCGCAGGCTGACCGTCCACCGTCGCCTGACTCAGGTCGGGGTACTGGGTCGAGGAGTGGTTGCCCCAGATCGTCAGGTTCTTGATGCTGCTCACAGGCTTCCCGGTCTTCTCCGCCAGCTGGCTGATCGCGCGGTTGTGATCCAGACGCACCATCGCCGTGAACTGCTTCGCGTCCAGATCCGGCGCGTTCTGCTGCGCGATCAGCGCGTTCGTGTTCGCGGGGTTCCCCACCACGAGCACCTTCACGTCACGGCTCGCCACGGCGTTCAGCGCCTCACCCTGCGGCTTGAAGATCCCGCCGTTCGCGCCCAGCAGGTCCCCGCGCTCCATCCCCGCCTTCCGCGGCATGGCGCCCACCAGCAGCGCGTAATCCGCGTCCTTGAACGCCACCATCGGGTCATCGCTCGTCACGATGTCCGCCAGCAGCGGGAACGCGCAGTCACGCAGCTCCATCACGACGCCCTGAAGCGCCTTCAGCGCGGGCGTGATCTCCAGCAGCTGCAGAATGACCGGCTGGTCCTTACCGAGCATGTCGCCCGACGCGATGCGGAAAAGAAGGCTGTAGCCGATCTGGCCAGCGGCGCCGGTAACGGCAACGCGGACGGGTTGTTTGGTCGTCATGGGTATCCCTCCTGAGGATGGTTTTACGGCTCACGATAACGCGCGGCGGGACGCTTGAGGGAAAAGTTCCCCGGACGGGGACAGGGGGCTGTGCTTCCCGGCGTGTGGCCCCACCCCCAGCCCCCTCCGCAAGCGGCTCATACGAGTACCCCAGAGGGGCAGGGGGGGCAGGCGTTGCACGGGGCAAGAGTTTCTTTCGGCGCGGCGGAGGTGTATCGAGCGTTGACGGGTCCGGCCTCGACGCCATCCTTCGCCCCCCGCAAGGCCCGCGCGCTGCGCGCACGACGGCCGGTGGCGGTCCGCGGTCAGCTGTGGTGGGGGACGCTTCGCGCCGCTGATCTACTGTTCTCGCTTCGGCCGAAGTTGCTGTTCAAGGCTCCCCTTGAGGGGAGCTGTCAGCGCAGCTGACTGAGGGGTTCCCTGCGTAGCAGATGTGTTGCCCTTCCCGCTGCGCAGCAGCCTCCGTTCTAACTTCATACACCTCACTCCCCATTTCCCCTTACAGTGGCGCGTCGTCGGCGAAGTTCGGTTCGCGTTTTTCGCGGAGGCTGCTGAGGCCCTCGCGGACGTCGGGGCCGGTGAAGCCGAGGAATTCGAGGGCCAGGGAGGCGTCGAAGGTGGGTCCGGCCTGCCTGAGCCAGTTGTTCAGGGCGTATTTGGTCCAGCGGATGGCGGTGGGGCTGCCCTGGGCGAGTTGGTTGGCGACGGTCCAGGCGCGGTCCATGAGTTCGTCGTCGGGGACGGTGAGGCTGACCAGGCCGATGCGTTCGGCTTCGATGCCGCTCACCGGTTCGCCGGTCATGAGGTGGTATTTGGCCTTGTTCAGGCCGCACAGCAGGGGCCAGATGATCGCGGCGTGGTCTCCGGCGGCGACGCCCAGGCGGACGTGGCCGTCGAGGAGGCGGGCGGTGTGCGCGGTGATGCTCACGTCGGCCAGCAGCGCGACGGCAAGTCCGGCGCCGACGCAGGGGCCGTGGATGGCGCTGACGATGGGTTTGCTGCAGTTGATGACGTTGTACACGAGGTCGCGGGCTTCTTTCCAGACGCGGGTGAGGGCGGTGAAGTCGCTGCTCATCTCCTCGATCAGGGTGAAGTCCCCGCCAGAGGAGAAGCCGCGTCCCTCGCCGCGCACGAGGACGCAGCGGATGCCGGGCGTGTCGTCGATGTCGCGCCACACGCGGGTCAGGGCGCGGTGCGCGTCGGCGTTCACGCTGTTCAGGGTCTTGTCGCTGCGGATGACGACTTCCAGGATGCCGCTGTCGTGCAGCTGGAGGTTCAGTCCGGGGTACGCGCCGGGAGCGGTGAGCTGGGCTGTGTCCATGGGGGCAGGGTAGCGGGTGCGTGGGCGGGGGTGTCCGGCGGGGTGGGATGGGTGCACCTGAGGCGGGCCCGCACGGCAGTCACGTGCGGGCCCGCTTGAGATGAATGGTTTAGCCGTTGAGCTTGGCGGTCACTTCGACGAGGCGGCGCGCCTGGTGGGCGATGGTGGCGCGGTCCTCATCGTTCAGGGGCTGGCCGTTCGCGGTGACGCTGGCGCCGTATGGGTTGCCGCCGGACGCGAAGATGGCCTGGTCGGTGTAGCCGGGCGCGACGATGATCGAGCCCCAGTGCATGGCGGTGACGTACAGGGTCTGGAGGGTGGTTTCCTGGCCGCCGTTGGGGTTCTGGGCGCTGGTCATGGCGCTGAAGGTCTTGTTGGCGAGTTTCCCGGTCGCCCACAGGCCGCCGAGCGTGTCGATGAACGCGCGCACCTGGCTGGCGGCTCCGCCGAAGCGGGTGGGCGTGCTGAACAGGTACGCGTCGGCCCATTCGAGGTCGGCGGGGGTGGCGGTGGGCACGTCGGCGCTGCGTTCCTGCTGGGCCTTCCAGGCGTCCTGGGTATCGATGATGGCCTGCGGGGCGGTCTCGGGGACTTTCAGCACGCGGACCTCCGCACCGGCGGCGCGGGCGGCTTCGGCGGCGGCGTGGGCCATGGCGTGGTTGGTGCCGTAGGTGGAGTAGTAGACGATGGCCAGTTTGACGGGGGAGGACGTGGTCATGCATTCAGCATGCACCTGACCGGGCATTCACTCAATATTGAAATATTTGGACTGTATTGAGCGAATTCTCATTCAGGAAAGAGGAGGGGCACCCGGTAGTGCCGCTGTGTCGGGTGCCCCTCCGAGAAGATGGTCAGACGCGGATGGTCACGCGCGCGCCGTCGTCCTCCAGATGCACCGTGTCGATGAACCGCACCACGCGGGTCGCGTAGCCCATCACCAGCGTGTGCGTGCGCGCCCCACCGCCGAAGCGCCGCACGCCGCTGAGCAGCTCGCCGTACGTGATGCCGGTCGCGCTGAACACCATCTGCTTGCCCGGCGCGAGGTCATTGGTCTTGTAGACCCTGTGCTCGTCCACACCCATCGCCTTGAACCGCTCGCGCATGGCGTCGTCCTCCGCGATGAAGCGGCCCTGGATCTCCGCGCCCAGGCACTTCATGGCCGCCGCCGACAGCACCCCCTCGGGCGCGCCGCCCGACCCCATCAGCGCGTGCACGCCCGTGCCGCGCACGCCCACCTGCAGGCTGGCGACCACGTCCCCGTCCCCGATCAGCTTCACGCGCGCCCCGGCAGCCCGCACGCGGCGGATCAGGTCCGCGTGCCGCTCGCGGTCCAAGATGGTGATCATCAGGTCGTCCACGTCCCGTTCCAGGCTCTGCGCCAGCACGTTCAGGTTCGCCTCGACCGGCCAGTCCAAGTTCACCTTCCCGGCGGCGGGGGGCGGCACGACCAGCTTGTCCATGTAGCAGTCCGGCGCGTGCATCAGCCCGCCCCGCTCGGACAGGGCGATCACGGCCAGCCCGTTCGGCAGGCCCTTGGCGGTCACGCTGGTGCCCTCGACCGGGTCCACGGCGATGTCCACCTCGTACTGACCCTGCCCGACCTTCTCGCCGATGTACAGCATGGGGGCCTCGTCCATCTCGCCCTCGCCGATCACGACCGTGCCGCGGATATCCAGGCTGTTCAGCAGTTCACGCATGGCCTCGGTGCCCGCGCCGTCCACGGCGTTCTTGTCCCCCATGCCCATCCAGCGGCTGGCAGCCAGGGCGGCGCCCTCGGTCACCCGGGCGGTCTCCAGGACCAGGGCGTGCTCGAAGTGGTTGGTGTCCACGCGGCTCTCCGCGCCTTGCTTCCGCTTGACCGTCATGCCGTTAACGTAACACGGGGGCATGAAAAACCGTTTCCGGGAGCGGTTCCACGCAGTGATTGGTGTGTCACTCCCCGGGGGAATTCATGGTGCCCCAGGAGGCAGAGCGGCGCAGGCTGTGGGTTGGCTCAGCGCAGCACGCCCGCCCACACCAGCAGCAGCCACAGCACCACCGGGATCGCCAGCGAGCCCAGGGTCAATTTCAGCAGCCGCCACCAGTCATTCAGGAACTCCCTCACGCCCCCAGGGTAGCAGCCGCCCGCCCAGGCGACCGGGTGCCCCTTCACGCTGTCTTGCCTCAGCCGGACCCGCCACCCACGCACTCCGTACACTGGCGGGTATGACCCTCAGCCCCCTGGCCGGTAAACGCGCGCCGCAGAGCCTGCTGACGAACATCCCCCGACTGGTCGCCCACTACTACGAGACCCGCCCCGACCCGCGAGATCCCCTCCAGCGCGTGGCCTTCGGGACCAGCGGGCACCGCGGCACCAGCATCAGCGGCAGCTTCAACGAATCGCACATCCTGGCGGTCACGCAGGCCGTCGCCGAGCACCGCGCCGCCGCCGGCATCCGGGGGCCGCTGTTCATGGGCCTGGACACCCACGCGCTGTCCGAACCTGCCTGGATGACCGCGCTGCAGGTCCTCGTCGCCAACGGCGTGCAGGTGCGCGCGCAGGCAGGCGCGTTCACGCCCACGCCGCTGATCAGCCACGCGATCCTCGAACACAACCGCCCCGGCCGCGAGGGCAAACCCGACCACGACTGGGCCGACGGGATCGTCATCACGCCCAGCCACAACCCCCCGCAGGACGGCGGCTTCAAGTACAACCCCCCCTCGGGCGGTCCGGCCGACACTGACGTGACCGGCGCCGTGCAGGCCCGCGCGAACGCCATCCTGGAGAACGAACTGCGTGACGTGCAGCGCGTCTCGCTGGAGGACGCCCTGGCGGGCCTGACGGACTTCGACTTCATCACGCCCTACGTGTCGGGGCTGGGCACGGTCGTGAACCTCGACGCCATCCGCCAGAGCGGCGTGCGGATCGGCGTGGACCCGCTGGGCGGCAGCAGCCTCCCGGTGTGGCAGGCCGTCCAGGCGCAGCACGGCCTGAACCTGACGATCGTGAACGAGGACATCGACCCGCGCTTCGCGTTCATGAGCGTGGACCGCGACGGGAAGATCCGCATGGACTGCTCCAGCCCGTACGCCATGGCGGGCCTCTTGGCCCTGAAAGGCGACTTCGACGTGGCGATCGGCAACGACCCGGACGCCGACCGGCACGGCATCGTGACCCGCGCGGGCCTGATGAACCCCAACCACTACCTCGCGGTGATGATCGAGTACCTGTTCAGCCACCGCCCGGGCTGGCGCGAAGACGCCGCGATCGGCAAGACGCTGGTCAGCAGCGCCCTGATCGACCGGGTGGGCGCCGGGATCGGGCGGCGCGTCGTGGAGGTGCCGGTGGGCTTCAAGTACTTCGTGGAGGGCCTGCTGGACGGCTCCTTCGGCTTCGGGGGAGAGGAGAGCGCCGGGGCGAGCTTCCTGCGCCTGGACGGCACACCCTGGAGCACCGACAAGGACGGCCTGATCCCCGGGCTGCTGGCCGCCGAGATGACCGCCGTGACCGGCAAGACGCCCAGCGAACGCCTCGCGGACCTCACCGCGCGCTACGGCGAGACCGCCTACGACCGCCAGGACGCCCCGGCGGACGCCGCGCAGAAGAAGATCCTTTCAAACCTCAGCCCCGAGCAGGTCACCGCCACCACGCTGGGCGGCGACCCCATCACCGCGAAACTCACCCGTGCGCCCGGGAACGGCGCGGGCATCGGCGGGCTGAAGGTCACGACCGATCAGGCGTGGTTCGCCGCGCGCCCCAGCGGCACCGAGGACGTGTACAAGATCTACGCCGAGAGCTTCCGCGGCGCCGAGCACCTGAAACAGGTCATGGAGGAAGCCCGCGACGTCGTGAGTGCCGCCCTGACCGGGCACTGAACGCGTCCCCACTGCTCAGCCCCGCTGACCCGGCCAGCCTGCCGCCCCGACCACACCATGTCGGGGCGGCACCTTCATGTGCCGTCATGAAACTCATCCCATAGACTGGACGGTACTCACACAGCCGCAGCGCCGCCGCACCCCCAGGGGGCGGACGCGTCGCGCTCCGCGCCGCCTTCTCATGAGTGCAAATGCGAAAAATTCCGCACCCTGACGCAGGAATCAGTAAGTTTTATGTGAGTTCGTATTGCCTATGTTTGGATATCGAAACTCCGGGCACCGACCCTGCCCGCGTCCCACAGGAGGAACACCGATGGAACATGAGATGCTGCACCACAACTGGATGGGTTCATACATCCTCCTCTCGTACGCGATTGCCGTCGCCGCGTCCTACATGTCCCTGGAACTCGCCGGCCGCGCCGGTCGCGTCTTCAACAGCGCCTCCAGCCGCTTCTGGCTGATCGCGCAGGCCCTGGTCCTCGGCTACGGTATCTGGGCCATGCACTTCGTGGGCATGATGGCCTTCCAGGTGAACGCCGCCACCAGCCTGAACTACCCCATCACGATCCTGTCCGGCCTGATCGCCGTGGCCTTCGTGTACCCCGCCCTGCTCGTCCTGCACAGCGGCGCGTTCACCCTGCGGCGCCTGGCCATCGCGGGCGCCATCGCCGGCACCGGGATCGTCGCCATGCACTACAGCGGCATGGCCGCCTACCGCATGCCCGGGACCGAAGTCCAGATCAACGTCGTCGCGCTGATCGCCTCGATCATCATCGCCGTGGGCGCCAGCATGGCCGCGCTGTTCCTGTTCCACACCCTGACCAGCGACTGGGCGCGTCGCCAGACCAGGGCGCGGCTGAACCTCGTCAAGGCCGGCGCCGCCGCCGTCATGGGGGTCGCCATCACCGGCATGCACTACACCGGCATGGCCGCCCTGCAGTTCAAGGTCGTCGACGAGATGAAACTCGGTCTCGCCGCTGACGGCATCGACACGACCCTGCTCGCGCTGGTGATCGGCGTCGTGTCCTTCCTGCTGATGGGTCTGGCCCTCACCAGCGTGCTCATGGACGCCGGCCGCGGCGGTGACCTCGACGATCTCGACTTCGGCAGCGCCGCCGACTGACCCTGCCCGCGGGCCCCACCGGGCCCCGCGCCGACCCTCATCTGCCCCTCACGCCAGCGTCTGCTCGCGTATCCTCTGCACCCTGCGGCGCGCCCCCTCACGCGCGCCCGGAAAGGACACCCACCATGGCCCGAATCCTGATCGTTGATGACTCCCCCGCCGACCTGAAATTCATGGAAGCCGCCCTGAAAGGCACCACCCACAGCGTCACCGCCCTGAACGACCCCGCCCAGGTAGAAGCCGTGGCCGACCAGCTGCGCCCGGACCTGCTCCTCGTGGACGTCGTCATGCCCGGCCGCAACGGCTACGAGGTCGTGCGCGGCCTGCGCCGCCAGCCTGGCATGGAAGCCCTGAAGGTCGTGTTCGTGTCCAGCAAGGGCAACGAGACCGACGTGAAATGGGGCCTGCGTCAGGGCGCCGACGACTACATCGTCAAACCCTACACCCCCGAGCAGGTGCTCGGCGTCGTGAGCCGGCTGATCGGCTGATGCCCGACGCGCTGCTCGTCCGCGTGCAGGACACCCGCCTCGCGCTGCCCCTCTCGGGCGAGCAGACCATCGCGGAGGTCGGCCCGCTCGCACCCCTCCCCCACGGACAGCCGCTGCTGCGCGGCCTGACCACCCTGCAGGGCCGCGCCGTACCGCTGCTCGACCTCGCGCCGCTGCTCGGCCACCCCGCTGCCGCGCCCCAGCTGATGGTCCTGACCAGCCTCGAAGGTGAACGCGTTGCGCTACTCGTGGACGAGGTCTACGGCGTCAGCAGCCTGCCCACCCCACCCCCCGGCACGGCCCTGCTGCTTGATGTGCCCGGCGGTCCCCTCCTGAATCCAGCCGCCCTGGCCCGCGACCTGCGCGACCACCTCGGCTGACCCCACCCTACCCACCCCTCACCCGCTCCCCGTCCCGGAGGCTCACCCATGCAAGGAACCGTCCCCGTCAACCGCGCGCAGCGCCGCGCCAACCGCAACACCAACGCCCAGCGTGTCGGCTGGCTGGGACAGCTGCGCGTGGGTCAGAAACTCTCCCTGACCGCGTTCGCGTTCGCCATTCCCCTCACGGTGCTCGTCAGCACCCTGCTCGTGCAGCAGCAGAGCGACATCAGCTTCACGCAGCGTGAACTGAGCGGCCTGCAACAGTTCACGCCCCTGCGTGACATCAACGCCAACCTCGCGGGCTTCGTGACCACCGCGCTGCGCGGCGACCAGGCCGGCGCGCAGAAGGCCGCCGCCGCCGTGGACCGCGCCATCGACCAGCTCGAAGCGCAGGTCTCGCCGGAGTACCGCGAGCGCGTCCAGGCGCTGCGCCGCGACTGGAAGACCCTGCCCGACTCGATCGGCACGCAGCCCGACCTGGCCATCCTGCAGACGTACGCGCAGCTGCTCAACACCTACCAGCGCGACCTGAGCGAGGACCTGCTCACCCAGTCCGGCCTGATGCTTGACCCGGTCGCCGGGTCCTTCCACACCATGGAAGCCACCCTGCGCATCCTGCCGCGCCTCTCGACCGGCATGAGCCTCGCTGCACTCACCACGGAAGCCGGACGCCGTGAACCCGGCGACGACAGCGCCTACCTGAACGTGCTGCGCGACCTGAACGTCAGCCTGCAAGAAGCCCTGGCGTCCTACAACGCCAGCGTGGACCGCATCGTCCGGGCCGACCCTGATGGCGCCGAGGGCATGAGCGAGGCCGCGCAGAAACTCAGCGACGCTGTCACGCCCGCCCTGGCCGACCTGGGCGGCGCCATCGAGGCCGGCAACCTGAACGGTGTGGACCTCCAGGGCATCCAGAACGGCGCGCTGTTGCAGGTGGGCGCCGCGTTCAATACCGGCAGCGAGACCCTGGCCCGCCAGCTGCAACAGCGCGTGGAAGACACCCAGCGCGCCCGCCTGCTGTCCCTGATCGCGATTATTGCCGCGCTGGTCGTCGCCTTCACGCTGCTGATCCGCCTGTCGCGTGCCATCGTCAAACCCCTGGGCGAACTGACCCGCGCCAGCCGCGCGGTGTCCAGCGGGGACCTGAACGTCGTGGTGCCCGTCCAGACCCGCGACGAGCTGGGCTACATGGCCCATACCTTCAACAACGCCACGAACCAGCTGCGCGCCAACGAAGAGAAGAACACGGCAGAACGTGACGAGGCCGCCAAGCTCCAGAACAACATCGGGTCGTTCCTGGACGTCACCATGGACATCGCGGGCGGCGACCTGACCCGCCGCGGCGTCGTCACGGACGACGTGCTGGGGAACGTCGTGGACTCCATCAACCTGATGGTCGACGAGCTGGGGCAGGTGCTCGGGGAAGTGCAGAAGGCCTCGGTGTCCGTGACGGACGCCAGCCGCGACATGCTCTCCACCACCGACCAGATCGTGAAGGGCGCCGACACCACCACCCAGGAGACCCGCCGCGTGGCTGAACAGGTACGCGCCGTGACCGACGGCTTCCGCGAGATGGCCGAAGCCGCCCAGCAGAGCGCCGAATCCGCCCGCCAGGCACTGGAAGCCTCCCAGCAGGGCCGCGAGGCCGTGCTCGGGACGCTGGACGGCATGCAGAACATCCGCCGCGAGGTGCAGGGCGTGGCCCGGCGCATCAAGACCCTCGGGGAACGCTCGCTGGAAATTCAGGAAATCGTCGACACCATCTCCCGCCTGTCCAGCCAGACCAACCTGCTGGCACTGAACGCCTCCATCGAGGCGGCCGGTGCAGGCGCCGCCGGCAGCCGCTTCGCGATCGTGGCAGACGAAGTGCGTAAACTCGCGGACTCCTCCGCGCAGGCCACCGCGCGCATCGCCAGCCTGATCCGCACGGTGCAGCTGGAGATCACGGAAGTGGTCACCAGCGTGGAAGACAACACCCGCGAGGTGGAACAGGGCTACCGCGTCGCCGCCGTCGCCGGGGAACGCATCGAGCAGCTGGGTAAACTCGCCGCCGAATCCGCGCAGTTTGCCGAGCGCATCAATGCGGCCACCACCGAACAGGTGCGCAGCGTCGAACAGGTGAGCGAGGCCGTGCAGCAGATCGGTCAGGTCGCCGAGAACTCCAACGAGAGCGTCGAGCAGGGCCGCGCCGCCGCCCGCCGCCTGCAGCACCTCGCGCAGAACCTGCTGCAGAGCCTCTCGCGCTTCAAGATCCCCAGCTGAGCCATAAGGAGCCGATGTGACGTCCCTCACCTCCCCGGTCATGGACCCGGAACTGACCGCCACCTACCTGCAAGACGCCCGCAGCGTCGCCGCCGGACTGGAGGACGCCACCGTCGACCTGTGGGTCCCGGACGACCGCGCCCGCGCGATGGACAGCCTGTGGGTCCTCAGCCACCGCCTGCACGGCACCGCCGGCCTGTACGGCCACCCGCAGACCGCCGCGCTCGCCGCGCTGCTCGAACGCCTCATGGAGGGCCGCGCGCACCTGAACACCGACGCGGCCGTCCCGGTCCTCACCGAGATCCTCGAACGGGCCGGCACCTGCTTCGCGCAGGCCCTGAACCGCATCGAGCAGGGCAGCAGCGAGGGCGACGTGGGCCTGATGTTCGCCGACCTGGGCGGCCCCGCCCAGGTGACCGAACTGCTGCGCACTCAGCCGTTCGCGCTGCAGGCCCGGCAGGCGCGCAGCGAGACGCAGGAGGAACCGCCCTTCGCGGTCGTGAACGCCGCCATCTGGGAGGACTTCGGGCCCGAGGCGGCCGAACTGACCGCCACGCTGCGCGCCGGTCTGCACGCCGACACGCCCGACCTGACCGCCCTGTTCCGCGCCGCGCACACCCTGAAGGGCAGCAGCGCCATGGTGGGCCTCGCCGAGATGGCCGAGGTCGGGCACGCCATGGAAGACCTCCTGGGCGCCGCCCGCGAGGACGCCGTCACCCTGGACCGCGCCCTGCCACTGATCGACGACGGCCTGAACGTCGTGGACCTCGTACTCGCCCACGCCGAGGGTCAGGTCCGCGAGGCCCCGCAGGCCCGCATCCAGGCCTACCGCGCCGCCGTGAGTGCCCTGCTCAGCGGTCAGGACCCCACCACGCTGATCCCCGCCCCGGACGGCCAGGCGCCCGCCGCGCCCCTGCCCGAGGCGCGCCTGAGCGTCCGCGTGGACAGCGCCCGCCTGGACGGCATGCTCGACGACGTCGCCGGACTGGTCGCCGCGCGCGCCCGCCTGAACGGCCTGCTGCTGCGCCAGCAACAGGTCGCCCGCAGCCTCGACGCCGCGCACGAACGCGTGCAGCGCACCGTCCGTGACTTCGAGGAACGCTACCTGAACCCCAACCTGACCCCTGGCGGCGCCAGCGCCGGCGTGCCCCTGGACCGCATGCCCGGCCAGCCCCGACCCGGCGCGGCCGACCTGGGCCTGCAGGACCGCCTCGCGGACTTCGGCGCGCTGGAACTCGACAGTTACGACGACCTGAACATCCTCGCGCGCGCCGTCACCGAGCTGAGCGCCGACCTCGTGGAGGTCCGCGCGCAGACCGCGCAGGCCATCAGCGCCCTGGGCGACGAACTGACCGGCCTGGAAAAACTCACCCGTCAGCTGCGCGTGGAACTCAGCCGCGCCCGCCTCGTGCCCCTCGAACGCGTCACCGCGCCCCTGCACCGCTGGGCAGGCCGCCGCGACGACCTGAAACTGACCGTGCACGGCGAGGACAGCCTGATCGACGCGCAGTACGCCGCGCCGCTCGGGCAGGCGCTGCTGCACCTCCTGACGAACGCCGCCGTGCACGGCGCGCAGACCCCCGACGAGCGCGCCGCGCACGGCAAGCCCGCGCTGCTGCAGGTCGGCGTGGACGCCCACGTCGCCGACGGCCACCTGCACGTCACCGTGCGCGACGACGGGCGGGGCCTGAACTACGACGCGCTGCGCCAGCGCGCCCTGCAGTCCGGGCACCTCAGCGCCGGGGAACTGAACGCCATGACCGACGCGCAGACCGCGCAACTGGTGTTCCTGCCCGGCCTGAGCACCGCCGCGCAGGTCACGCAGGAAGCCGGGCGCGGCGTCGGCATGGACGCCGTGCGCGAGGCCATCACCCGCCTGGGCGGCCGCGTCAGCATCAGCAGCGTCCCCGGAGAGGGCACCGCCACCACCCTGCACGTCCCGGTCGCGCAGCAGATCGCCGACGTGCTCGTCCTGCGCGCCGGAACTGCCCGCGTCGCCGTGCTCGCCAGTCAGGTGCAGGGCATGACCGTCCTGGACGGCGACGCCCCGCACGGCAGCGTGGATCTCAGCGACCTGTGGGGCGAGGCGCCCGCCCAGACCCGCTACGTGGCCCGCCTGTCGGTCCCCGAAGCGGACGGCGGCACCCTGCACGTCATCGTGGACGAATTCCAGAGCATCGAGGAAATCGTGCTGCGCCCCGCCGGGAACCTCCTGAGCCCCCTGGAATACCTGAGCGGCATGACCACCCTGAACGACGAGCACGGCCAGGCGTACCCGGTCGCGGTCCTGAACCCGGCGGGCCTGCGCCGCGCCCGCGCAGCGCAGCGCACCGCGACCGCCGCCGCCACCCAGAGCGCCGGACGCATCCTGCTCGTCGACGACAGCCTCAGCGTGCGCCGCCACGTGGGCCGCAGCCTGGAACGCTTCGGGTACCAGGTCGCCACCGCCAGCGACGGCCAGGAAGCCCTGGAACGCCTGCTGGCCGGCGAACAGGCCGACCTGCTCCTGAGCGACCTGGAAATGCCGCGCATGAACGGCTTCGAGCTGCTGCGCGCCGTGCGCTCCAGCCCCGCCCACGCGCAGCTGCCCGTCGTGATCATGACCACCCGCGCCGGGGAGAAACACCAGCAGCTGGCCATGGAACTCGGCGCGAACGACTACCTCGCCAAACCCGCCGAGGAACGCCTGCTGCACCGCCGACTCGACGCCCTGATCGCCGCCGGGGTCCGCGCATGACCGCGGGCGACGGGGCCGCCTGCCTGGTGGTGTCCCCCCAGCTGTCGCGCGCCCTGTCGCACGCCGCGCTGATCGAAGCGGCCGGCTGGAGCGCCACCACCGCCGCCGGCGGCCTGCACGCCCTGACGCAGATCGAACGCGAGAAACCGTACCTCGTGACCATCGACCCGCTGCTCGAGGACCTCAGCCCCGCCGACCTGCACGAGATCCTGCGGGACGACCCGGCCACCGCCGAGACCATCGTCCTGATTCCCGGCGCGCAGCGGCCCACCCGCTACGGCGGCCCGTTCGACGTGACCGTCCCGGCCGGACTGACCGCGCCCGACGCGCTGGCCCTGGCGCTACAGATGCTGGGCGGCGCCACCCCACCCCGCTGGCACGACCCGGAGAGCGCCGCGCTGAGCGGCGACCTGAGCACCCTGCCCCTGACCGAGATTCTGCTGTGCGCGCAGGAACTGCAACTCTCTGGCCTGCTGCTGATCCACGCGGCGCAGCCCGCCCACGTGGTCCTGCGCCGCGGGGAGATCATCGACGCCGAATGCGGCGACCGCACCGCCCAGCAGGCCGTCACGCACCTACTCAGCAGCCGCCTGCCGGGCAACTTCCGCTTTCACCTCATGTCCCCGGACCCGCTCGGCGCGTACCCTCGTGGAGTCACGGTTCCCACTGCCCGCCTGCTCATGGAGGCAGCCGTGCACGAGGACCACGCCCAAGCCGCTCCGCCCCAATCCGCCCTGGAGGCCTCATGAACCCAGCTGACATCAACCCACCCATCACCGTTCTGGTCGTGGACGACTCCGTGAGCGTCCGCAAGGCCCTGGAACGCATCCTGGCCCCCCAGGGCTACCAGATCCGCATGGCCGACAGCGCCGAGAGCGCTCTGGAGAACCTCGAACCGCTGCCCGACCTGGTGCTGGCCGACATCCTGATGCCCGGCATGAGCGGCCTGGAACTCACGCGGATCATGGGTGACCGGGGCCTGAACGTCCCCGTGATGCTCATGAGCGGCATCGTGGACGAGGTCACGCAGCGCGACGCGCAGGCGGCCGGGGCGCGCGGCGTGCTGCGCAAACCCTTCACGCCCGCCGAACTGCTGCCCGCCATCGAACCGCAGGTCCTGGCGGCCCTGGACGCCCGCGCGCAGCGGGACGGCACCGCGCCCGCCGCCGCGCAGCCCACCCCCGTCACGCCCATGCCCGCAGCGGCCGCGCCCGCGACGCCGGTGCCGGTGGCGGCGCAGCCCGCGCCTGCCCCTGTCCAGCCCGGCGCGCAGCCCAGTGCCGCGCAGCCCGCTCCGTTCCAGCCTGCCCCCACCTTCACCCCCGCCCCGACCTACGCGCCGGCCGCGCACAGCGGCCCGCTGGCCGGACTGAACGCCGTGCCCGGTGTGCTGGGCGCCACGCTGTACGACGCAGACGGGGAACGCCAAGACCAGTTCGGCCCGGACCTGCCCGAGAGCTTCGCCATGTACGCCCGCTTCATGGTGACGGCCGCCGCCACCGCCAGCCACCACCTGAACCGCGGGGACCTGGGCAGCATCCTCCTCAGCTACGCCGGGCAGACCCTGCTGCTCAGCCCCCACCGCGACGGGCAGCTCGTCACGCTGCTTGCCAGCAGCGACGCCGCGCCCGCCGCGCAACGCTGGCAGGCCGCGCAACACAACTGAACCCGCCCCTGGTTGAGGGGTGCGTACACACCCTTCAGTCCAGGCGGAAGCGACTCGCAGAGCTGCCCCGCAGCATGGGAGCAGCGCGGGACACGCGGGAGGGGAATGGTCATGGGCCGTTCCCCTCCCACCCCATGAGGTCGGCCTGAGGTCGGCGGGCATGAAGGTTTGCCCGGGGGCAGTGCGCGCGGCACGCGCCCTAGACTGCCTGCATGACTTCCCGCACGCGGACCGACCGGCTGCGGCTTCGCAACGCCCTGTGGCAGCAGCTGCGGACCACCGAACCGGGCGCGGCCGGGTTCGAGCAGACCCTGGCGCGACTGGCTGACCTGACCGGCTGGGACCGCGCGCGCATCCTGGCTGGCCTGGGTCTGACCGAACCGGACCTGACGACACGGTCCCTGCCCGCCAGGAGGGGCGGATGAGCGCCGAGGTGGTGCCCTTCGACTGGGCGCGCATATTCCTGGGGGACACGCCGCCACTGTTCCTGCTGGAGATCATCTTCCGGACCACCGTGATCTTCGGGTGGCTGCTGCTGCTGCTGCGCTTTACCGGTAAGCGTGGACTGGCGCAGCTCAGCCCACTGGAACTGGCCATCGTGATCGGCCTGGGGTCCGCGGCGGGCGACCCGATGTTCTACCCGGAGGTGCCGCTGCTGCACGCCATGCTGGTCCTGGCAGTCGTGGTGAGCCTGCAGACCCTGCTGGCGCGGCTGGTGATCCGCAGCGAACGCGTGGAGACCTTCGTGGAGGGCGTCCCGGTGGAACTCGTGCGCGACGGCGTGCTCAGCGGCCGGGCGCTGGAGGCGTCGAACCTCAGCCGGGAGGACCTGTTCGAGCGCCTGAGGGCCCAGGGCGTGCGGCAGCTGGGCGAGGTCCAGCGGGCGTACTTCGAGCAGGACGGGAACCTGACGGTGTTCACGCACGCGCAGCACGCCCCGCCGGGGCTTCCGGTCGTGCCGCCCTGGGATCTGGAACCGCCCCGGGTCGTGCAGCCCGGCGAGCCCGTGCGCGGCCCGCTGGCTTGCCTGGGCTGCGGCACCACACGCGACCCGTCCGGTCAGCAGGACGCGGGCACCCTGAGCGCCTGCGGGTGCGGCAGCGACCGGTTCACGCCTGCCACGACCGACCCCCTGGCGCCCCCCACAACCGTCAGTGGGGCAGGCGGCGACGCGGACGACCGCGCTCCTGGCCAGGACGGTGGAGGACGCGGCCCACTGGCAGGCCTGGGCCCCGACTGATAGGGCTGCTGTCTGTCGCGGTGACCCCCGGAATCCCACCGGGCTGCCAGCCCCACGCCCGGAAGTTACTGCGCGCCCACTCCGCAGGGCAGCTCTCCGGGGCGCATCCGCCCGGATCGAGCGGCTGATGCACGCCCTGCACTCCGAGTCCGTCTGAGCGTGCAGGATCAGGGCGGGCCTGACCGCCGGTTCAGCCCTCGGTGGACGCGCCGGGTCGGGTCGTCCACACCGGGTCGGGTTCGATCTGCTCGGCGGGGGCCTTGCCGGGCTCCAGGCCGCTGCTGCTCGCCGTCTGGAGCGGCGTGACGCTCATGCCGGGCGCGCACTCGATCTGGCAGGACAGGCGCGCCTGCCCCAGCAGCCCCTTCTCGGTCAGCTTGTCGAACTCGGCGGCGGTCATGGCGTCCGGCTCGCCCTCCTGAAAACTGACCCGGCAGGTCGTGCAGCGCGCCACGCCCCCGCAGCGGTGCAGGACGTCCACGCCGCCCCGCTCCAGGGCCAGCACCAGCCGCTCCCCGGCGTTCGCCTGAATCTCCCCGAAGCCCTGCACCTGCACCGTCAGCTGTTGCGTCATGCCCCCCAGCATGCCACGCGGGGGCGGGCCGCTCACAGCGGTTTCCAGTTCCATGGAAGGGCCAACACCACGCCCTTCAATTCCACTTCCAACCGCTGGTGTTGTCAGGTGCCCGCTCCTGAATGCTGCTGTCAGCGGAACAGGGTGGGCATGGTGACCTCGCCGTCCAGCCACACGCGGCCCTTGCCGCGCCGCTTCCCGCGGATCAGGGCGGTGTCCGCGCGCGCCAGCAGCTGCCCCGCCGAGCCGCCCTGCCCCGGCTCGGCGAACGCCAGTCCGGCCGTGGCGTCCAGGTCGTGCGCCGTGCCGTCCACCACGACCGGTTGCCGCGCGATGGCCTGCAGCACGCCCTCGACCCGCAGGCGGATCTCCTCGCGGGAGGACGCCTGCACCAGCAGCGCGAACTCATCCCCGCCCAGGCGGCCCAGGGTGTCCCCGGCCCGCAGCGCCGTGAGCATCCGCGCCCCGACCGCGTGCAGCACCTCGTCGCCGGCGTGGTGCCCGAAGGTGTCGTTCACGCTCTTGAATCCGTCCAGGTCGAAGATCGCCACGGCCAGCAGGCCGCTCCCGCGCCGGGAGTCGTCCAGCTGCGCCAGGAAGCTCGCGCGGTTGGGCAGGCCGGTCAGCGGGTCCGTCGTCGCCTGCCGCTGCAGCGCCTCGATGGGGCGCGTGGCGCGTAGCACCAGCAGCCACGCCAGCAGGCTGCCCGCCAGGCTGATCAGCAGCACGAACGCCAGCGGGCGCGGCCGGGCCGGACCGGGGAAGTCGGCGGTGGGCGCATACACCCCGACCGTCCAGGTGACGCCGGGGTGCACCTCGAAGGGGCGCAGGACCACCCCGTACGACTCGCCGCCCACCCGGAACCAGTGCGTGCCGCTGCCGGGCGTCAGGCGGCTGCGGTCGTCGAGCAGCGCGCGCAGGGCCGGGTCGGCGACCTCGCGCAGCAGCGGCACGCGGCCCTCCACGGTGACCGGCCAGGCGCGGCTCGCGGCGATCGCGTGACCGCCCGCATCGGTCACGAACGCCCGGCCGCGCGCACTGACCCGCAGGCCCGTCAGGAACGACGCGAGCTGCCGCAGCTGCACGTCGGCACCGACGACCACGGTCCCGCCGGGGCTCATGGCGCTCGCGGCGACCGTCACGCCCGGCTGCTGCGACGAGGCGAACACGTACGGGTCGGTCCAGATGGTCTGACCGGGCCGCGCCTGCGCCTGCCGGTACCAGGGGCGGGTGCGGGGGTCGTAGTCGCTGGTGGCGCTGTCCTGACTGGTGGGCAGGCCGCGCGCGTCGTAGTGGGTGGTCGTGACGCGCCGTGCGGGCCGGACCTCGATCACGCGGGCGTAGCGGCCGGTGTCGCCGGGTCCGTCGCGGCGCAGGAACGTGAAGCGGCCGTCCGGGTGGCCGACCAGCATGCCGTTCAGCTGCGGGACGTTGTCCAGCAGAGCGTGGAAGTTCGTCAGGAGGCTGGACGGATCGTCGGCGCTGAGCAGGCCCGACTGCACGTTCGCGCGGTTCACCTGCACGATCTGCGCCGCCGAGCGGAGGTAGCCCTGCACGTTGTCGGACGTGACCCGCACGAGCTGTTCCAGCGCCCCCTGCGTCTGTGCGCGCTGCGCCCGCGCGCTGAGCTGCTGCTGCCCGATCAGCGCGACGAGCAGCGTCAGGCCCTGGGTGAGCAGCAGGGCCAGCAGCAGCCACACGCGCGTCTGCACCGGCAGGCGCGCGGCCTGCCGGGCCGAGACGGCGCGGGGGGCGGGGGGCGTGTGAGGTGGGGCGCGCAAAATCAGGTCAGTCTAGGCGCTGACCGGGTGTTCACCTATCCCCCGTCAGGCGGGTGCGCTGGACAGCACAGAAGGCCCAGGCCAGACCGGGCAGGGCGCACGCGCCGGTCAGGCCAGTGGCGGCGCTTCACGGGGCAGCAGCTGCCACGCCGTCACGTCCAGCAGCCCGCGCGGCGTGAGCTTCAGCGCCGGGATGACCGTCAGGCCCAGGAACGCCAGGGTGGTGACCGGGTACGGCAGCGTGCAGCCGTGCGCGCGGCACGCGGCGGTCACGCGGCCCAGCGCCGCCGCCGCCTGCGCGGGCGGCAGGTCCGTCATCAGGCCCGCGAACGGCAGGGGCAGCTGCGCGCGGACCTCGCCGCCCGATACGAGCACGATCCCGCCGCCCAGCGCCTCCAGCGCCCGGCCCGCCGCGCGCACGTCGTCATCCGATCCGCCCAGGAACGCCACGTGATGCGCGTCGTGCAGCACGCTGATGCCCAGCGTCGCGCCGCGCAGGCCCGTGCCGGACGTCAGGCACGCCGACCACTCGCCGCGCCCGTAGCGGTCCGCGACGACCAGCCGCGCGTCCCCGCTACCTGGCGCGCCCACCCCGGTCGTGATCTGGTCCGCGCGGACCTGCATGACCGGCCAGTGCGCGGGCACGTCGAAGGTCGCCGCCGCCCACCCGGTCCCCAGATCCACACCCCCGCCCGGCAGGGGCGGCGTGACCGTGCCCGCGTGGGCCTCCTGACCGCCCACGAAGGTCTCCAGCACCTCGAAGCCCTGGAGGTCGCGCAGCAGCACGAAGTCCGCGTGGTACCCCGGCGCGACCAGCCCCACGTCGTGCAGGCCCCAGTACTCGGCCGGGTTGCAGGTCACCAGCGCCACCGCGTCCGCCGGGTGCAGCCCGCCCGCCACGCACATCCGCAGCAGGCGGTCCAGGTGCCCCAGCTCCAGCAGTTCGTCCACGCTCACGTCGTCACTGACGAGCATCGCGCGGCGCGGGCGGTCGCGCAGCACCGGCAGCAGGGCGTCGAGGTTCCGCGCCGCCGAGCCCTCGCGCACCATCAGCCACAGCCCGGCGCGCAGCCGCTCGCGGGCCTCCTCGGGCGTCGTCGCCTCGTGATCCGAGTGCAGCCCGGCCGCCGCGTACGCTATCAGGTCGCGCCCCCGCACGCCCGACGCGTGCCCGTCCAGCCGCAGGCCCGACGCCCGCCCGGCCTCCAGCACGTCCCACACGTCCATGTCGCCGCCCAGCACGCCCGGGTAATTCATCATCTCCGCGAGGCCCAGCACGCCCGGCACGCGCAGCATCCGCGCCGTCTCCTCGGCCCCGATCACCGCGCCGCCCCGTTCGAACGCACTGGCGGGCACGCACGACGGCGCCGACGCCCACACCCGCAGGCCCGACGACCGGCCCGCCGCGAGCATCCATTCCAGGCCGCCCCCACCCAGCACGTTCACCAGTTCATGCGGTTCGGCCACCACGCCCGTCGTGCCGCGCGGCAGCACCGCCCCCGCGAACCCCGCCGGGGTCAGCAGACTCGACTCGATATGGACGTGCGCGTCGATGAAGCCCGGCGCCAGAAACGCCCCGCGCGCCTCCACCACCCGCGCCGCCTGAAACCCACTCCCCAGTGCCGCCACGCGCCCGTCCGCGACCAGCACGTCCGCCTCGAACACCTCGCGCGTGGCGGGCTGCACCACCCGCGCGCCGCGCACCAGCAGGTCGCCCCGCTCCTCACCGCGCGCTGCGCGCACCAGACGCCGCCGATCTTCCCCGGTTCCAACCATGACGCAGTGTAGAGAAGTGCCCGCACCACGCCAACCCCGGCGCCGGGGCTCAGACGGACTCCGGTTGAAAGGTTGGCAAAAACGTTCAACCCGAGCGGACTCGGAGAGCTGCGCAGCAGAGCGAGCAGGAGAGAAACGGTTCCGGGCGTGGAGTTGGCAACCCGGTGTCCTTCCGGGTTGTTCACGAAACAGACGGAATCCGTATCAGTTCAGGGTGGAGGCTTCGCTGCTCGTGCCCACCGCCGCCAGACCCCGGTTGAGCGGCTGGCCGGGCGGCGGCCAGGGGTCGCGGCGCCAGGGGCTGTCGTCACGGGTCAGCAGCGCCTTCACCGCGTCGGCGTACCCCCGGTTGCGGACCGGGTTGGCGTTCCAGAAGGCCGCGCCCGCCTGGAAACTCCGGCCGTAGTGCGCCCAGTCGCGAAACGGCGCCTCCCGCGCCATCTGGCGGCACTGCCCCAGCACCTGCCAGCCCTGCCGGTCGCTCAGGTACCCCAGCGCCACGCCCTGCGCGGCAATGTCCGCCGCCCGGGCGAGGTCGAAGGCCAGGCCGCCCACGTCCCCCACCTCCGGCTCCCACTGGCGCACGACTGTCACGTGCCGCCGGTCGAGGCCCGCCGTGTTCTGACCGTGCAGCGCTCGGCGCACCTGCTGGTACGGCTCGTGGTGCCCGCCCCCGCCGAGCAGCCACGCGAGGCTGGACATGGCCGACGCGTGATCCGTGATGCCCCACCCGGACTCCAGGGACGCCGCCAGTTCCCGCAGGGCCTCCTGGCGGGCCTGCCGGTTCTGGCCGGGCGGCATCACCTGATAGAAGTACGCCGTGGGCCGGTGCGTGGCCGTCTCGAAAATATCGAGCCACAGGGACGTGAACGGCGCCCGCAGGTTCAGCGCGAAGCGGTCGGCGTCACTCAGGGCCAGCGCGGCTGCCTCGACCTCCGCCCGCCGGGCGTCGGCGTCCCGGGCCGCCTGGGCGTCCCGATCGGCCCGTTCCTGCGCCAGCTCGGCGTCCGCTTCCTGAAGGCCCTCGCGCGCGCCCTCCAGCATGGCCTTGCCCACCCACCACAGCGCGGCCAGCGCCAGTCCGGCCGCAACGGGAATCAGCACTGTCCAGAGGGTCACCTGGGCAGCATACTGCCCGGTCCCGCGCCGCCCGTGCGCAGATGACGCCCCGGCACGCTCGCCAGCGGCGGATCAGGACGAACTCTTGAACCCGCGCAGCAGCGAGCCGCGTTCCGCCAGCGCCCGCTCGAACAGTGCCTGCTGGAACGCGCGGGCGTCGTTCACGCCCGACGCCGACTGCGCCGCCTGAAGCTGCGCCTTGGCCGGTTTGGGAATGGGCGAGAGCGTCCCGAAACGCCGCGCGCGGAACATGCCCGGGTGCTCCTCGAACACCACCGTCACGCCGTCCGGCAGGCCCCGCACGTGCGCGGCGAACGCCTGCTCCTGCACGAGTTCCGCGTGCGCCGCGCCCGCGCCCAGTTCGGTCAGCAGCCGGTCGATCAGGGTGAACACGCCCGCCGCGTAGGCGTCCACCTCCGCGCGGGTGGGCAGCGCGCCCCGGTGGATCACGCGGTTGCGGAAATCGGTGCCCAGGCCTCTGGGCGTCAGGAAGTCCGGTTCGCGGCCCTCGCGCAGCAGGTACGCCAGCGCGAACATGCCCAGCTGCCGCTCGGACTGGCTGGAGACGTGCCGCCACGTGCCCTCCAGCGCCGCCAGGGCGTTCTCGAAGGACCCCTCGCGCCCGGCGGCCTGTTCCAGCGCGAAGGCCCGCACGTAGAACTCGAAGAAGCGCTCCAGCGCCGCCGCGAAACTCGCCACGGCCTCCCGCGCGTAGCCGTCCATCAGCGCCCGCGTGCCCAGGTCGAACAGCACCTCGAACTTCTGCTTGCGTACCAGCACGCAGTACCGCACGCCGCACCGCGCGCAGCGCAGGTCATGCACGCTGCTGTCCGCGAACTCCGCGCGGTTCACATGCGCGCACTGCGGGCAGGTCGTCGGGAAATCCATACCCCGAGCATAGAGCGCCCCGCGTGGGTACGGCGAAGGCCCCCACGCGCGGTGGGGGCCTGGGCGCAGGAACCTTACTGCGCGGTGACGCCGGTGTAGCTGTTGATCCAGTTGATGTAGCCGTTCACGCGGGTGTACACGCCGTACCCGCGGCACTCGGCGGGGCCGTAGGACACGATGCCCAGCACGTAGAACTTGCTGTTGTAGCGCGCGGCGAGCGGGCCGCCGCTGTCGCCGTTGCAGGAGTCCTTCCCGGCGTCGTACTTGCCGCAGATGGTGTTGCTGGGACGGCTGCCGCAGTCGCTGCCGGTGGGCGTGATCGGGATGGTCACCTCGCGCAGCGCGCGGTTGCTGTACGCGCCGGTCTCGGTGCGGCCCCAGCCGCTGACGGTGGCGTACTTGCCGTTCACGTCCAGGACGCTCTCGGTGGTGTTGTTCGGCAGCGCAGCGGTCTGCACGGTGCTGCCCAGCGTGAACGCGGTGCCCACGCGGATCAGGGCGATGTCGTACGCGTAGGTGCTGCTGTTGTAGCTGGGGTGACGCACGATCTGCGCGGCGGTGCGCAGCTGACCGCTGGTGGTGGTCAGGTCGTTGATCCCGGCGCGGACGCGCATCTGGCTGGCGCTGTACCCGGCCACGCAGTGCGCGGCGGTCAGCACCCACGTGGAGCTGATCAGGGTGCCGCCGCACCAGCCGCCCGACAGTTCGGTGCTGGGCGTGACGCTCACCTGGTAGGGGCGGTTGGTGACGTTCGTGACCGTGCCGTACACGATCTGGCTGCCGATCGTCTCCGTGAAGGCCTTCTCGGTCCCGGTGACCGTGACGGTTTCCTCGGGCAGCGTGGCCTGCGGGGCGGTCTGGGTGGAGCAGGCGCTCAGGGCCAGGAGGCCCAGGGCGGTCAGGGCGGCGTGCAGGGGCTTGAACATGGTGAAACCTCCGGGAAAGGGGAATGGGGGAGAGGACGCGAATCAGGGATCAGGTGTTCACGAACCTGATCCCTGACTGGAGGATTTACTTCGTTTCGACGAGGGTGTACGAGCCGCTGCCGCTGTAGCCGTACACTTCCCAGCGGTAGGTGCCGCTGGTAGCGGCGTAGTTGATGCTCTCGCTGCTGGTGCCGCTCTCGCTGGCGGCGACGTCGGCCCAGGTGCTGCCGTTGTACTTCTGGAGGTACAGGTCGAAGTCGGTGCCGGAGGGGCCGCTGAGGGTGGCCTTCAGGGTGCCGCCCGCGTAGCTGAAGCCGCTCGTGCCGGGCTTGTAGCTCGCCGTGCCGGCGCTGACCGTGCCCGTGTAGGTGGTCGTGCCGGTGGGGGGAGTGACAGTGCCGCTGCCGGTGAACAGCAGGCGGTTGGGGCTACCGGTGCCAGCACCCGTGACCTTGCCGGTGGTGGCGCCATTGATCAGGGCGCTCGTCACGGCGCTGTTGGTGGTGTTCCCGGCGGCGATCAGCAGCGCGGCGGCGCCCGCGACGTGCGGGGTGGCCATGGAGGTGCCGCTGATGGTGTTCGTGGCGGTCGTGGACCCGATCCAGGTGCTGGTGATGTTGCTGCCGGGCGCGAAGAGGTCCACGCAGCTGCCGTAGTTGCTGAAGCTGGAGCGCGCGTCGGTGTTCGTGGTGCTGCCGACGGTGATGGCGCTGGCGGCGCGGGCGGGGGAGACGTTGCAGGCATTCTGGTTCTCGTTGCCCGCCGCGACAGCCATGATCAGGTTCTTGCTGGCGGCGCTGTTGACAGCGTCGTCGACGGCCTGGCTGGCCCCGCCGCCCAGGCTCATGTTGGCGACGGCGGTGGCGCTGCCCTTGTTGGTCACGGCCCAGTTCACACCGGCGATCACGCCGGAGTTCGTGCCGCTGCCGTCACAGCCGAGCACCTTCACGGCGACGAGCGTGGCGCCCTTGGCGACGCCCCAGGTGGCGCTGCCGACGGTGCCCGCGACGTGCGTGCCGTGCCCCTGGCAGTCGCTGTTGTTGCCGTCACCGGTGGTGTTCGTGCCCCAGATGGCGCGCCCGCCGAAGTTGGTGTGCGCGGTGTTGATCCCGGTGTCGATGATGTAGACCTTCACGCCGCTGGCGGTGCTGGTGTAGGTGTAGCTGCCGTCCAGGGGGAGGTTGCGCTGGTCGACACGGTCGAGGCCCCAGGTGGCGCCGGTCTGCGTGGCGCTCATGTGCATCATGGCGTCCTGCTCGATGTACTTGACGCGCTTGTCGGCCTGGAGCTTGGCGAGGTTCTGGGTGCTGAGTTTCGCGGCGAAGCCGTTCAGGGCCGCGCCGTACACCTGCTGTACCTGCACGCCCTGCGGGTCGAGGCCCAGGCTGCTGATCAGGCCGCTGGCGCTCTGGCTGCTCAGGTCGGCGGCGGCGCCGTCGCTGAAGACGACGATGTACTGGCCGGGGATCGCGTCGGGGTTGCTGGTGCCCAGGAGGGGCGCGCTGGTCTGGCCGCGGGAGACGACGTCGGTGGTGGGAACGGCCTGCTGGCTGCCGCAGGCGGCGAGGAGCAGGGTCAGTGCAAGGGTACCGAGGGTGCTGGTGCGTGCGTTCATGGTGGCGACCTCCTGGGGCAGTTCCGCAACCGTGACAGATGGGAGTATGGCCGTGGAGTGCACGGCTGATGGGACGCTGTCAAGCGAAATTGGGAACTTCGGAGATGATACGCAGCTGAACGTCCCATGTTGATGAACGTGCTGCCTGGCTGCGCCATTGTGTTCCTGATGAGTACAAAAATCACAGAATTCTGACAGTGGAGCGCACAAAATCTATGTCCATTATATCGAGACACAGCGCTCCAGTCATTCTCCACTTCCATCACTTCTCATTTTACTAATCTGACTGACCGTGTATTTATCTGGCAAATGAGGCCATACGGTCTTTCGAAGCTTTCATATGCCAATAGCCTACGCAGACAGATGAAATTCTGTAGCTCAGGTCGTTCCGCACCTCTGGTGCAAGGGGCAAACGACCTCCGGCCCATGAGAAGCCCGTACCACCCCCACAGGAACCGCCCCGGGGCGCACCTGCGGGCCGTCCCACCCATCAGCACACCCGAACGGCGTGGGGTCGGCCGGACCATGCCGGGCGCTTGCCTGCCCGGCAGAACGCGGGCTCAACGCTTCGCGCCTCCCTTCAATCTGCGGTCACGTCACAGGTGCCAGCCGCCCGCGACCTCCAGGTCCTGCCCGGTCACGTAATCGCTGGCCCGCACGAAGAACAGCGCCGCCCCGACCAGTTCCGCCACCGTCCCCACCCGCCCCGCCGGGATCTCCCGCACGGGCTGGCTGACACTCGTCTCGATCACACCGGGACTGACCACGTTCACGCTCACGCCACTGCCCGCCAGCGTCACCGCCAGCGACCGCGACAGCTGCGCCACGCCCGCCTTCGCGATCACGTACGGGACGATCCCGGGCCGCGCCACGTCCGCCGACGCGCCCGCGAACCCCAGGTTCACGATCCGGCCCCAGCCGCGCGCGCGCAGCAGCGGCGCCGCCTCCTGGCAGGTGGCGAATGTGGCCGTCAGGTTGCTGCCCAGCATGTCCGCCCACTGCTCGTCCGTCACGTCCAGCAGGGGGCGGTTCACGTAGTTCCCCACGTTGTTCACCAGCACCGCCAGCCCCGAATCCGGGAACGCCGCGTGCGCCGCGCGCACCAGCGCCCGCGCCCCGGCCGGGCTGCCCAGGTCGGCGCTCAGCGTCACCGCCCGCACGCCCAGCGCCTCGCACTGCCGCGCGGTTTCAAGGGCGTCGGCCTCGCTGGAGCGGTAGTGGACGGCCACGTCGAAGCCCTCGGCGGCCAGCGCGACCGCCAGCCCGCGCCCGATGCCGCGCGCCGCGCCGGTCACCAGCGCCGTGCCCCGTCCCACCCCGCCCTGTTGCGCCGCGCCCCGACTCACCTCGCCCTGATCGCCGGTCACGCCTCGCCCTGCCGCAGCGCCAGGGTCACCAGGGAGCGCGTCACCGTGTTCAGTGGGTATTCCAGCGCCTCGTGCAGGTGCACCCAGGCCCACTCCTCGATCTCCTCGTTCGGGGTCACGTCGTGATCCCCGGTCGTCGCCAGGAAGTCCACCAGCAGCATGTGCGCGGGCCTGTGGAACTCCCCGCTGAGGACCGACTCCTGCGTCTGCGCGTACTGCACGTCCTCCAGCCGCAGGCCGACCTCTTCCTGAAATTCGCGTTGCACGGCGTCCAGCAGCGTCTCGCCCCACTCGACCTTCCCGCCCGGCACGCCCCACAGCCCGCGCCACTTCGTGGTGCGCACGAGCAGCACCCGGCCGTCCTTCCCCCACACGAGCGCCCCCACACACACCAGCGGTCTCTCCATGCGCGCCAGCGTACCGCCGCGCCCGCCGGGCCGTCCGGGTGAACGCCTACCGACCCCGGCGGCGCATCACGCGGCGTTCCAGGCCCGTGATCACGGCGTACACGAGCACCCCGTAGCCGATGAGCAGCGCGATGGCCGCGAACTGCCCGGCCTTGTTCTGGTACGTCCCGGCGACCTGCACCGCCAGCCCCAGGCCCTTCTGGTTCGGGTCCACGAACTCCCACACGACCGCCCCGATCAGCGCCAGACTGGCCGCCAGCCGCAGCCCGCCCAGCAGCACGGGCAGCGCACCCGGGAACTCCAGGCGGGTCAGGCGCTGCCAGCGCGAGGCGCGCAGGGTGCTGAACAGCTCGTGGAAGGTGGCCTCCAGTTCCCGCACGCCCACCAGTGTGGCGACCAGCATGGGGTACAGGGCGCTCAGGGCCGACACGATCACCGCCGGGAGGAACCCGAAGCCCAGCCACGACACGAGCAGCGGCGCGAGCACCACGATGGGCGTGCTCTGCGACGCCACGATGAACGGACTCAGGAAGCGCTCCAGCGCCCGCCAGTGCGCCAGCGGGTACCCGATCAGCACGCCGGAGAGCGCGCCCAGCAGCGTGCCCGCCAGCGCCGTCTTCACCGTCACCCCGAATGCCGACAGCAGCTCCGGGGCGGTCCGGACCCCCTCCTGCCACACCGCGCCCGGCGTGGGCAGCAGGAACGGCTGGTTCAGGGCCGAGGCGCCCACCTGCCACCCCACGCCCGCCAGCAGCACCGCCAGCGCGGGCAGCAGCCACGTCACGCTGCGCCCGGCGCGGGTGTCCACCCGCAGCCGCGTGGAGTCCCCGGTGCCCAGCACGGCGCGCAGGTGCGCCTCCAGCCCGTCGGTGTAGGCACTCACGCGGCCCTCGCCGCGCGTGTCGAGGACCTCCACGATCTGCCCGCCGCGCAGCACCGCCACCCGGTCGGCCAGCCACACCGCCTCGCGGATCGAGTGCGTGACGAGCACCGTCGTCCGGCCCGTCTTCTCGTGCAGGTGCCGCAGTTCCGCGTTGAACCGCTCGCGCACCAGCGCGTCGAGCGCCGCGAACGGCTCGTCCAGCAGCAGCACGTCCCCACTCTGCGCCAGTGCGCGCGCCAGCGCCACCCGCGCCCGCATCCCCCCGGACAGCTGAGCCGGAAAGTACGGCCCATACGCCTCCATGCCCACCAGCTTCAGGGCCTCCGGGGCGCTCAGGCCGCCCCCCGCACCCAGATCGGCGGGCAGCTGCACGTTCCGCAGCGCGGTGCGCCACGGCAGCAGCCGGTAATCCTGAAAGACCAGCGCAGGCGGCGTCCCGATCCGCACTGACCCCGATTCGGGGCGCAGCAGCCCGGCCAGCACCCGCAGCAGCGTGCTCTTCCCGCCGCCCGACGGACCGATCAGCGCCAGGAACTCTCCCCGGCGCACGTCCAGCGTCACGCCGCTGAGAATCACCTCGCCGCCCAGCCGCACCGTGACGTCCTGCACGGCCAGCGGGGCGTCCGCGCCCGGCGTGCTCACGCCTTCACCTCACGCGCCGCGTCCGGGGCGGGGGCCGGGGCGGGCCGCCCGCGCGTGTTCACGAGCACCACGCCCGCCACGGCCACCACGCCCCCCAGCAGCGTCAGCAGGGTGGGCACCTCGTTCAGCCACGCCCACGCGATCAGCACCGCGAACACCGGCGACACGTACAGGAACGACGTCGTCACGCCCGCCCCCACCCGCGACAGCGCGAACGTCCAGGTCAGGTACGCCAGCGCCGCCGGGAACAGCCCGATGTACACCATCGCCAGATGCGCCCCCAGCGGCGCCGCGCGCAGTTCCGCCCCGAAACCCGGCAGGAACACCAGCATGGGCACCGTCCCGGTGATCAGCGACCACACCGTGAAATGCAGCGGGTTCATCCGGGCCAGTAGGGGCTTCTGGAACACGAAGTACACGCTGGTGAACAGCGCCGCCGCCAGGATCAGCAGCGCCCCCTTCGTGAAGCTCAGGCCCTGCCCGCCGCCCAGCACGATCAGCGCCACGCCGCCCAGACTGACCAGCGTGCCCAGCCAGCCCAGCGCGTTCAGCCGCTCACCGGCGAAGCGCGTGGCGAGCAGCGCCGTGATCACCGGCCCCGCCGCGATGATCAGGCTGGCCGTGCCCGCCGGGACCGTGACCTCGCCGTAGTTCAGGCACACGTGGTACAGCGTGATCCCCGAGAAACTCAGCAGCGCGATCCGGCCCAGGTCCCGCACGGGCGGCACCGGAATCCGCGCCAGCAGCGCGTACACGCCCAGCGCCGCGCTGGCCACCAGGAAGCGGTACAGCGTCACGTGCCCCGGCGAGAACGCCTCCAGCCCCGCGCGGATGCCCGCGAACGCCGACGCCCAGAACACGATCGTGACCAGGATGGCCCCCAGCGACAACGGATCCAGACGGCTGGGCGGGGCAGGAGCGCGCATACGCCCGCCAGCATAGACCCCGGCCCGCCGCCGGGGCACGGGGCCGTCCAGCATGAACCCACCCTGAGGCCCGCCACACCCGCCCCCTGCCCGCGCAGCGAAGGATGAGGCATGACCGACCCGCACCCCCAGAGCACCCCGGAAACCGCACAGGACCACACCGGCAGCGACCACGCCACGCACGGCGCAAACACCAACCTCACACCCGACGTACAGGGCGGCCCCACCCGCGGTGAGGACCGCGACGCCACCGAGACCATCACCGACCAGCACGCCCACCAGAACGGGAACCAGCCGGGCTGACGCCCCGTAAGGTCAATTGCCCCCACCCGGGCCGGAAGCGGGCCTTAATCTTCGTTGGGCGTGGCTTCACGTCCGCCCAGGCACTCACTTCATACACTGCCCCCACGGAGGGAACCACCATGACGAACAGCACCACAGGAATGGATCAGAACCGCATGATCAGCGGCGCCGCCGGAGGCGCCCTGCTGCTGCTGGGCCTGCGCAAGCGCGGCGTGCTCGGCCTCGGGATGGCCGCTGTCGGCGGGTACCTCGCCTACCGCGCCGCCACCGGCAACGATCCCGTGATGGCCGCCGCCGGCCTGAGCGGCAACGCCACCGCCGCCAAGCCCATCTTCGTGGAGCACAGCGTCGTCATCGACCGCCCCGCGCAGGCTGTGTACGACTTCTGGCGCAAGCTGGAGAACCTGCCCCAGATCATGAGCCACCTCGAGAGCGTCACCACGCTCGACGAGAAACGCAGCCGCTGGGTCGCCAAGGCCCCGCTGGGCACCCACGTCGAGTGGGAAGCCGAGATCGTGAACGACAAGCCCGGCCAGCGCATCGGCTGGCACTCCCTGCCCGGCGCGACTGTGGACAACGCGGGCAGCGTGCAGTTCGAATCACTCCCCAACGGCGGGACCCGCGTGCACGTCGCGCTGTCCTACCGTCCGCCCGCCGGGCCACTGGGCGCCGCCGTCGCCAAGCTGTTCGGCGAGGAACCCAGCCAGCAGATCGCCGAGGACCTCCAGAAGTTCAAGGCTGCCTTCGAGGGCAACGCCAAGAACTGATGCAAACACGGAAGGGGCCGGAGGTGTGCAGCCTCCGGCCCCTCCTGCTGGCTTCGGTTACCAGTTCAGATCGACGCCGGTGAAGGGCGTGCCGCTCTTGACGACCGTCGCTCCCTTGTACTGGGTCCATCCGGCCTTCAGGTTCAGCAGGTTCTCACCGCTCTTGCTGCCGGTGCCGTCTTTCGAGTACGCGAAGGTCTGGCTGTCACTGGTGCGCTTCTCGGTGCTGTCGAAGGTGTTGTTGCCGTTGCTGTCCACGTACGCGAACAGTTCATAGCCGCCGTCCACCGGGGTGGCGGGCAGGCTGATCGAATACACGCGCTTCTGCGGGTTGAAGGTGCCCAGGTTGCCCTGATCCAGCGCCGGAGCCTGCCCACCGTTGAGGGTGGTGCCGCGCAGCGCCATGCGGATGGTGCCGCTGGGCTGGGTGCCGAGGATGTTGCCGGACACGTCCCCGTCGGGAATGCCGAGATAATTGCAGGAGGCCATCGCCAGGGGCAGCAGGAGCAGGGCAGTTTTCTTCATGCCGTCACCCTAGATGTACAGCGTGAACCGGATATGAGGCCAGTCTGACGGGCAGATCAGGAATCGTCCTCGCCAGAAGCGGGGGCCTCGGGGACGTCCGCCGCACCCTCCTCAATGACCGTCAGGGACCGCAGCGTCGCGCCCTGATGCCAGCCGTACGCCGGGTTACGCAGGCCCAGCGCCGCCGCGACTGCCTCGGCAACGCTGCGGTCGGGTTCGCCGTCTAGGCAGAACAGCAGGAACTTCCGTCCGCCCGGCGCGATCCGCACGAACAGGTCCTCGCCGATCTCCAGCTGCTGCGTGCGCGCCAGCCGCTCGGCGCGCCCCTGCGCGTAGCGCAGCGCCTCCCGGATCGGAACCGTCACCGTCGGGTTGCTCATGCGCGCAGCCCCGAGAGCAGCATCTCCGCGAACTGATCGGCCACCTCACGCGGGCTCATGGACCCACCCGGGCGGTACCACGTGTACGCCCAGTTCACCGCCGACAGGATCAGGTACGCCGTCATCTTCACGTCCAGGTCCGCCCGGAAGGTCCCTTCCTGAACGCCCTGCATGACCAGCTCGCGGTAGAAGCCGTCGATGGTGTCGCGCCAGCCCGTCACGCGGCCGTACGCCTCGGGGGACAGGTGCTTCCACTCGTGGAAGAACACGGTCGCGCTGTCCATGTTGTCCGCCACCACCCGGATGTGCCGGAACATCGCCTCGCGCAGCTTCTCGTCGGCGCGCATGGGCTCGCCGCGCAGCGTGAACAGCGCCTCGTCGAACTGCCGCGACGCCTGGTTCACGATCTCGATCAGCAGTTCCTCCTTGGACGCGATGTGCGCGTACAGGCTGCCGCCCTGCATGCCCAGCTCGCCCGCCAGGTCACGCATGCTCGTGGCGTGGTACCCACGCTCGGAAAAGAGGCGGCTGGCCGAGTCCAGAATCTGCTCGCGGCGGGGTTTGGCAGTGTCAGTCATGGTGGGGGAGGGGCCGGCTCGGCCTGATCCGCACAGCCTACCACGCCCGACCCAAACGCCCGTTAGGCCCATCCGGGTGCGTGCTGGACAGGGTCCGGCCCCCCGGCGGGTTTCCCATCACTGGACGGCCCTTCACGCGCGGGTGGTAGAACGGACGGTATGACCACCGAGCCCCTGACCAGCCCGCAGGCCGCGCCTGCCGGGGTGCGCGCCGCCGTGCGCGGCGTGCCCGCCTACCCGTTCACGCCGCTGGACGTGCCCACCAAACTCGACCAGAACGAGAACCCCTACGACTTCCCCGAAGCCCTGAAGGCCGAGGCGCTGCGCCGCATGGCCGCGCGCCCCTGGAACCGGTACCCGGACCTGCACGCCGACGAACTGCGCCGCCGCATCGCCACGTACGAGGGCTGGGACGAGCGCGGCGTGGTCGTCACGCCCGGCAGCAACGTCCTGATCAAGCTGCTGACCGAACTCGCCGGGATCTCCCAGACCGTCCTGACCGTCAGCCCGACCTTCAGCGTGTACACCCTGGAAGCGCAGCTGCTCGGCGCGACCCTCGTGCAGGTGCCCCTGAACGCCGACTTCAGCCTGCCCGTGGACGCCCTGAAGGCCGAACTGAAACGCCACCAGCCGGGCGTGCTGTACATCACCCAGCCGCACGCCCCCACCGGCCACGTGGACGCCGGCGCCGCCGTCCGCGACCTCGTGGACGCCGCCGGAGACTGGGTCGTCGTGCTCGACGAGGCGTACCACCAGTACAGCCGCACCGACCACAAGGCCCTCGTGCTCGCGGGCGGCAACCGCCTGAGCCTGCGCACCTTCAGCAAGGCCTGGGGGCTGGCCGGACTGCGCCTCGGGTACGCACTCGCCACGCCGGAACTCGCCGGGCAGCTCCAGAAACTCGTGCCCGCCTTCAACGTCAGCACCCTCGCGCAGGCCGCGCTGGAAGTCGCCCTGGAACAGCCCGGCTACGTGCAGGAGCGCGTGCAGGAAGGCATCCGCGAACGTGACCGTGTCCTCGCGGCCCTCGCGGGTCACCCCACCTTCCAGGCGCTGCCCAGTCAGGCGAACTTCTTCCTGCTGCGCACCCCCGACGCGGCCGCCACGTACACCCACCTGCTGGGGCGCGGCATCGTCGTGCGCCGCCAGGACAGCCTCCCCGGGCTGACCGGCTGCCTGCGCGTCGCCATCGGCACGCCCGCCGAGAACGACGCGCTGCTTGCCGCGCTGGCCGACCTGCCATGACCGCGCGCGGGCCGCTCCGCCTGACCCCTGAGGCGCAGGCCCGCTTCACGCATCCCCCCGAGTACGCGCCGCGCAGCCCCGTCACCCTCGACTGCACGGCGTGCGGGGCCTGCTGCGCCGCGCCGGACATCTACGCGCTGCACAAACCCCTCGGCGTGCCCTGCGTGAACCTCGGGCCCGATCAGGGCTGCGGGCACCTCTGCGCCATCTACGCCACCCGGCCCTCCGTGTGCCGGGGTTACCAGCCGGACTGGGTGTGCGGCGAGGTCGCCCCGCTGCCCACCCTGGCCGCCCGCACCCGGCGCTTCCTGGAGATCTACGGCCTACAGCCGGACTGATTCCCGTAACGCCTGCCGCAGCGAGAACGGCGTGAAGTTGGGGCGGATGCCCGGCACGGTGCCCGTCCAGTTGCGGTACGCCGCGTCGAACAGTGCGGCGCGGTGCAGGTGCGCCAGCGGCAGCGACCGCCACAGCAGTCCCGCTGCGTCCCCGGCTTCCAGGGCGCGCAGGTACGCTCCGGCTAGCTGTTCGGGCAGGTCCGGCGTGCCCGCTCGCACGGGCAGCGCGGCGCGCACCGGGTGCAGGGTGAAACTCAGGAACCACCCGGCGTCCATGAACGGGTGTGCCAGGGCCGCCTCACTCCAGTCGAACCACACGCTGCCCCGCTCCGGGCTGTGCAGGGCGTTGCGGGGGTGCGCGTCCCCGTGCGCTGGTCCGGCGGGCAGCCCGTGCGCGTGCAGGTCACGGAACGCGGCGGCCACGGCCGGGCGCAGGTCGCGCAGCGCCGCCACCTCGTCGGGATTCAGGCGCCAGGCGTGCAGGGGCGCGGGGTCGGTGAGTAGGGCGTCCACCCGCGCCGCCATGTCCGGCACCGTCAGGGTGAGTGCGCCCAGGTCGGTCAGGGCTGGGTCGTCCGCCGCGCGCTGGAAGGAGGCCAGCCGCTCCAGCGCGCCGGTCCACGCCGCCGGGTCGGGCACCCCGTCGAGCAGCGCGCCGCCGTCCAGGGTCAGCAGCGTCGCGTTCTGCGGGTCGGCATGCAGCACAGGCGGCAGCAGGTCCGGGTGCTTGGCGGCGAGGTGCGTAGTCAGGGTCGCCTCGCGCCCGTCTGCGCTGACCTTCAGCCACGCCCGGAGGCCATCCTCCAGTGGCACGCGGTGGATGCCCATCAGGTCGTGACTGAAACCGGGGTCCACCGGCCCTGCCCGGGTCAGGCCCAGCGCACCCAGACGGGCGTCCACTCTGGCCGTCGCGACCTCCGGCCAGTCGGGCCGCTGCCAGGGTCGCGCGCCCGGCAGGACGTCCGGGAGGTGCGCGCTCCAGCCGCCGGGCCACGTGACCTCCGGCCCGTCGGTCAGGCGGACATGCAGCGTCCCGCGCTGCCCGAAGCCCAGCCCGCCATCGTGCAGCAGCCACGCGCCAGGCCGCAACTCCGCGCGCAGCACGTCCGGCAGGGCCGCCGCGTCCGGGATGCTCAGGGTCGGCAGGTCGCCCGCCGGGGTGCGCCACACCTCGCCCCGGGCGTTCCACAGCGCCAGCGGGCTGGGTTCAGCGGCCATGTTCCGTCCGTTCGGGGGCGGTGGTGGTGTAGGTGCTGCGGCCCAGGTAGATGGCGGGCGGCGCGACGAGCAGGCCCGCGTCGTCGTAGGCGTCCGGGTCGAAGTGCACCCCGATGACCTCGCCCACGAACAGGTCGTGGTCGCCGGTCGGCGTGACGGTGCTGAGGCGGCAGGTGTAGTGCAGGTACGCGCCGCGCAGCGCGAGCGGCTGCTCAGGCAGGGTGTCGAGCTTCAGCAGGGCGTGCTTGTCCACGCCGCCGTGCAGGCTGTGCAGGCCCGCGCCCTGCACGGCGTCCGCTTGCGCGAGGGGCAGGAAGTTCACGCCGAAGGTGCCGCCCGCGCGGATCAGGGCGTGCGTGGCGCGTTCACGCCCGACGGCCACGCCGTACAGGGGCGGGTCGGCGCTCAGGGCGGTGTGCCACCCGGCGGCCATGACGTTGCGCTGTCCGGCGTGCGCGGCGGTGATCAGGGCGACGGTGCCGGGGTAGTACCCGAAGAAACGGTCGGTGGTGGCGCTGAGCATGTGCGGTCACTATGCCGCGTGGGGCGGGCGGTACGCTGGGCGCATGCTGCCCCGCGTCCTGACTGACCTGCTGGAGTTCCACGCGCCGCTGTCCGCCGTGCAGCGCGAGCAGAGGGGCGCGGTGACGCTGCTCACGCCGGGCGTGAACGTGCTGGCGCTGAACGCGACATTCCTCCCGGCAAACCTGCGCGGGGTGGACATCGCGGCGGTCCTCGACTGGCACGAGGGGCAGGGCGTACCGCCGCTGGTGGCGACCGCCGGGCCGCTGGTGGGCCTGCCGGGGCGGGAGGTGGCCCGCGTGCGCGTGGTCCAGGCGGACGCCACGCCATGGGCGGGAGGGGAGGGCGTGGTGGTCGAGCAGGTGTCGCGCCTGCACCTGGGCCCGTGGGCGGAGGCCCTGACGCGCGCGCACGGCACGCCGGGCTGGGGCGAGGGGCTGGCGCGGCAGCTCGCGGCGCGGCTGGAGGGGGATCGGGATTTCGTGCCGCTGAGTGCGTACCGGGACGGCGCGGTGGTGGGCGCGCTGCTGTGGCAATCCCGAGCGTGCGGGGGGGCGGCGCACCTGTGGGGCGCGCGGGACGCGGCGGTGGGGGAGGCGCTGCTGGGTGCAGCGGCGGGCCTGGGTGGACCGCTGTGGGTGTCCCGGGGGGATGAGGACGCCACGGGGTCCCCGGGTGATGTAGTTCACTACTCCGTGTTGACTCTGTGAGATTTTTCGCCTCATGCGCGACCAGTCATTTGTAAACAGTGAGAGGTGCACGATGTGGAATTTTCGGCAAAAGCGCGTTTTTTTCTCTCCTGCCGCACCTGTGACCTCCCGTGAGAAATGAGTCGGAATCTCTCATGTTTATGCGGTCTTGAACCGGTTCTAATGACCGCATGCCCACCGCACTTCTGCGAGGTGGCGCCGCCGCGCTGCTCGCCCTCACCCTCGCCGCCTGCGGCAGCACCAGCACCCCGGCGGGCACCCCCGCCCCCCAGCAACCCCTGACCCTCGCCGCGCAGGCCGTCGCCACCCCCGTCGCCCTGACCGCCGGGCAGACGCTGCAACTGAACGTCACCGTGAACGGCCAGCCCGCCCAGCCCGGCCAGCTGAAGTGGACCACCAGCAACGCCGCCGTCGCCACCGTCACGCAGACCGGCCTCGTCACGGCCGCCTCGGCGGGCAGCGCCACCATCCGCGCGGCGCTCGCCAGCAGCGCGGCCTCGTTCATCGACTTCCCCGTGACCGTCACCGCCGCCAGCGCCCCCGCGCCCGCCCCGGCCCCAGCCCCGGCTCCGGCGCCGACCACGCCCAGCGCGTTCGCGCAGCAGGTCCTCGACCTCACGAACGCCGCGCGCGCCGTGCCCCGCAACTGCGGCGCCACCAGCTACGCCGCCGCCGCCCCGCTCACCTGGAACGCGCAACTCGCGCAGGCCGCGCAGGGCCACGCGACCGACATGGCCACCCAGAACTACTTCAGCCACACCAGCAAGGACGGCCGCAGCTTCTCGCAGCGCATCACGGCCGCCGGGTACACCCCGTACCGCACCCTCGGCGAGAACATCGCCGCCGGGCAGACCACCCCGCAGGCCGTCGTGGACGGCTGGCTGAAAAGCGAGGGGCACTGCCGCAACATCATGAACCCCAGCTTCAAGGAACTCGGCGTCGGGTACGCGTACACGGGCACCAGCACCTACAAGCACTACTGGGTGCAGAACTTCGGCGCCCGCTGACGATCAGCACAGCGCAGGGGGAGGCCGGTCGCGGCCCCCCCCTCAATCATGGCCGTTTATCCGAACAGCGCGCGGTACTCGCCGTACCCCTGCGCGTCCAGTTCCGACACCGGCACGAACCGTAGCGCCGCCGAATTGATGCAGTACCGCAGCCCCCCGTGCTCACGCGGGCCGTCCGGGAACACGTGCCCCAGATGCGAATCCGCCCCCGCCGACCGCACCTCGGTGCGCGCGTACCCGATCCTGTAATCCGTGTTCTCCGTCAGCGCCACGCTGGGAATCGGCCGCGTGAAGCTGGGCCACCCGCACCCCGCGTCGTACTTGTCCAGGCTGGAAAACAGCGGCTCGCCACTCACGACGTCCACGTAGATGCCCTCTTCCGTGTGATCCCAGTACTCCCCGGTGAAGGCCCGCTCGGTGCCCTCATGCTGGGTCACGCTGTACTGCATGGGCGTCAGCCGCTCCCGCAGCTCCGTATCCGACGGCTTCACGAACGGCTTGTCAGTCATGAGGGCAGTCTAGGCGCGCGGGGACGCCGGGACGGTAACGAAGCGTAGGAAGTGGGAAGTAGGGAGTGGGTCGGGGCCAGCGTCCCATCCACTCCCTACTTCCCACTCCCCACTGCCCGTTTACAGCGGAATGTTGCCGTGCTTCTTGTAGGGTCTGGCCTCTTCCTTGTCGCGGAGCATCTCGAAGGTCTGGATCAGGACGCGGCGGGTGTCCTCCATGGGGATCACGTCGTCGATGTAGCCCTTGCTGGCGGCGACGTAGGGGTTGTCGAAGGCGTCTTTGTACTCCGCGATCTTCTGCGCGCGGGTCGCGTCGGGGTTGTCGCTGCTTTGAATGTCGCGGCGGTAGACGATGTTCGCGGCGCCCTCGGCGCCCATGACGGCGACGGCGGCAGTCGGCCAGGCGTACACGACGTCGGCGCCCATGTCGCGGCTGTTCATGGCGAGGTACGCCCCGCCGTAGCTCTTGCGGGTGATCAGGGTGACCTTGGGGACGGTCGCCTCGGCGTACGCGTACAGCATCTTCGCGCCGTGCCGGATGATCCCGGCGTGTTCCTGCGCGACGCCCGGCAGGAAGCCCGTGACGTCCACCAGCGTCAGGATGGGGATGTTGTAGCAGTCGCAGGTGCGGATGAACCGCGCGGCCTTGTCGGAGGCGTCAATGTTCAGGGTGCCCGCCATGACGCGCGGGTTGTTCGCCACGATGCCGACCGACTCGCCGTTCAGCCGGGCGAAGCCCACCACGATGTTCTTCGCCCAGTTCGGCTGGATTTCCAGGAAGGTGCCGTCGTCCACGAGTTCGTGGATCACGTCGTGCATGGCGTACGGCTTGCGCTGGTCGGGCACGACGATGTCCAGCAGCCGCTCGTTCGTGCGGGTGGCGGGGTCCTGGGTGGGGTGCGTGGGGGCCTTCTCGTGCGCGTTCTGCGGCAGGTACCCCAGCAGGTCACGGATGCCCGCCAGCACCGCCTCGTCCCCGTCGTACGCGAGGTGCGCGACGCCGCTCCTGCGGGTGTGGACGTCCGCGCCGCCCAGCTGGTCGAAGGTCACGTCCTCGCGCGTCACGGACTTGATGACCTCGGGCCCCGTGATGAACATGTAGCTGCTGCCCTCGCTCATCAGGATGAAGTCCGTCAGTGCCGGAGAGTACACCGCGCCGCCCGCGCAGGGCCCCAGGATCGCACTGATCTGCGGCACCGCGCCCGAGTAGATCGCGTTCCGGTAGAAGATCTCGCCGTAGCCGCTTAAGGAGTCCACGCCCTCCTGGATGCGCGCCCCGGCGCTGTCGTTCAGGCCGATCACCGGGCAGCCCGTTTTGGCGGCCATGTCCATGATCTTGGTGATCTTCGCGGCGTTCATCTTGCCCAAAGACCCGCCCAGCACCGTGAAGTCCTGGCTGAACACGAACACCTGCCGCCCGTCGATGGTGCCGCGCCCGGTCACGACGCCCTCGCCCGGGGCGTCCACGCCCTGCATCAGGCGGCCGCCTCGGTGCTCGACGAAGGTGCCCATCTCCAGGAAACTGCCGGGGTCCAGCAGCGCCTCGATGCGCTCTCGGGCCGTGAGTTTCCCGCCAGCCTTCTGTTTCTTCAGGCGCTCCGGGCCCCCGCCCTGCTCAACCCGCGTGCGACGCTGCTCCATCGCCGCGATCAGTTCCTGTAACTCCACGCCCACTTTCGTCATGCGCGCATGCTACCCAAACGGGCGTTAGGTGCGCGCGTGACCGGAACGGGAACAGGCCCGCTGCACCTCTGGCGCAGACCTATGTTGTGTCCCCTGGCCCCCTGACCGCCCCTTACAGGTCCTGCCGGGCCTCTTTCAGCAGTTCGGACAGGCGTGACAGGCAGCGGCTGTACTTCTTCGCGTACGCGCCGTGCCGGTACGTGTCGCTGAACAGCCCGGACAGGTTCGTGCCGGTGAACGCGGCGTGCAGCCCCAGGTCGTACAGCTTGTCGATGAAGTGCACGAAGCGCAGCGCGACGTTCTGGTCCGGCATGGGGGTCAGGTCGGTCACGGCGACGGCACCCACGCCCGCCAGCAGGCAGCTGAAGCGGCTGGGGTGCACCTGCAACAGGTGACGGCTGAGGTCGCGGTGGTTCAGGCGGGCCAGCGTGGCGTGGTTCTGCCGGGCCTCCCACGCGGTGAACTCGCCTGGGGTCAGGACGTCCTCGGGGCGCACGCCGCGCTGCCGGTAGTCCGGCCCGTCGATGCGGTGCGTCTCGAAGCGGCTGGCGATCGCCTGGATCTGCCGCTGGAAGTCGCTGGCGTTGAAACGCCCCTGGCCCAGCGCGCCGGGTTCGGTGTTGCTCGTGGCGATCACGCTCGTCCCACCCGGCATCAGCTGGCCCAGGAAGGTGTTCGCCATGTGCGTGTTGCCCGGATCGTCCAGTTCGAACTCGTCGATCAGCAGCAGGTCGTGCCCGCGGAAGGCGTCCACGGCGCGGGTCATGCCCAGCGCCCCAATGATGTACATCAGGTCCTGGAAGCTCATCAGCGCCGCGCGGCCCGGCGCCTCGTGCCACGCGCTGGCCAGCAGGTGCGTCTTGCCCACCCCGAACCCCCCGTCGAGGTACAGGCCGCGCCCCTCGGGCTTGGCGCGGCGGAACAGGCGAAAGCCCCCGGGCCGCACCTGCGCGCCCTTCAGGAACGCCTGCGTGGCCACGCGCGCCTCCTCCTGGCTGGGGTACGCCGCGTTCGGGTGGTACGTGGCGAAGCGCACGCCCTGGTAGCGGGGCGTGGGGGCCAGTTCGGCCGTCAGGGCCTCCGGGTCCAGGCTGGGGTTGCGGGACAGCAGGTCGATCATGCCGGTTCCGGTTGAAGGGTTGAGGTCTGCCCTTCAACCTGAGCGGACGCGATCAGGAAAAGAACGGGTTCCGGACGTGGAGTCGACAGATCGGTGGTGTGCCGAGCTGTCAACGGAACAAACGGACTCCGTCTCATCGGTGGACGTCGAGTTCGACCTTGTAGTTGCCGCGCCGCGTCTCGTTCACCACGCGTTTGAAGTCGATGCGGCCCAGGCCATCGGCAGCGAGGCTGTCGCCCTCGCGAATCTCGCTGCTGGCCCGCGCGGGCTGGCCGTTCAGGCGGACCTTACCGCCGTCGATACCCTGCTGGAAGTACGCGCGGCTCACGCCGAAGCCCTTGGCGCCCACGACGTCCACGCGCATGCTGGGCACCACGACCTCACGCAGCTTGCTGCCCTTCCCGGCACTCTCGCCGACCGGCTCCACGTCCACGTCGCGGCCGCCCAGGCTGGTCAGGTCCGCGATGGCCTGCGCGGCCTTGCCGGTCGCGGCGATCAGGAAACTGCCGCGGTCCTCGCGCAGGTCCCCCAGGCCGTCCTCGTCCAGCCCCAGGCGCCTGAGCTGCACCGCGAAGTCCTGCGCGTCCCACGCGGGGCCGCCCTCCTGCGGGGTGACGCGGTACACGGTCACGCCGCCGTCCACCTCGGGGATGTGCTCGGGATGCAGCGTCAGGACCACCCGGCGCGCGTCCGGGAAGCCCCCGGCGAGTTTGTGGCGGACCTCCGGGTCATTCAGCAACCGGCGGTCGATGTCGTCGCCGTCCACGAAGGGCGTGCGGATCACGCGCCCGCCGCGCGCCTGGGCGATCAGGGTGGAGAGTTTCTGCTTCATGCCCACAGGATAAGTCCCGCGCCCCAGTGGGGGCAGGTGGGGGGGGTGGTCGTGATGAATCCCGCACGGGTCACAAATGGTGAATGATGGTGGTAAGAGTCCGGATGTCAGGATTCCCGGCGTATGCGCCTCACCCGTCCCGCCGCCCCCTCCCCGCTGGTTCGAGGTACCCCATCGTGACTCCCGCAGCCTTCACCGCCGTGCAGGCGGCCCTGAGTGACCTGATGCGCGTCCACACGCCCCGCGCCACCCTGCTCGCCTCGCTGGGCGACGAGGTGCTGCGCGTCCGCGCCGACACCCCCCCCGAACGTGCCGGACTGGACCTCGTGCCCCCCGACGAGTGGTTCGAACGTGGCGAGATGACCTGGCTCACGCGCGACGGCGCGCTGCTGGGCCTGCTGTGGCAGGAGGACAGCCCGCCCCCCGACGCGGCCGTGCAGGTCCTGACCATGCTGCTCGCGGCCGCCCGCGCCGACGGCGTGCACCGCGAGACAGAGGTGCTCATCACCCAGCTGCCCGTCGCCACGGCGTGGCTGACCGGCGACCTGGTGTTCCGCAAGGTCAGTCGCCCGTTCCTGGAACTGTTCGCCCTGGCCGAACCCGATGTGACCGGCCGCCCCGTGCAGGACGTGTTCCGCGACCGCCCGGCGCTCGTGCAGGCGCTCATGCAGGCGGGTGCGGGCCGCTCGGTGCGTCTCCCGGACGAGCAGATCACGCACGCCGGGCACGCCGCGTGGGTGCGCGGCGAGGCGAGACCGTACTTCGGGGCGTCCGCTGCCGGGGTCATGCTGACCCTGCAGGACGTGACCGGCGAGTACGAACGCGCCGCCCGCGTCTCCGCGCTGCTGGACACTGACACGCCCGCCGCGCTGCTGTCGGAATCCGGCGCGGTGTTGCAGGCCAGCCAGGGGTTCCTGAGCCTGCTGCCCGCCGGGGCACCGGTCGTGACCGGAGCGCCCCTGTGGTCCTGGGCGTGTTTCGCGGACGTCCCCAGCGACCCCGTGCGGGACCTCGTGCGGCTCGCCGCGACCGGCGGCGCCGCCCGCGCGGACGTGGAACTCGCCGGGGGCGGCAGCCTGAACCTGCGCGTGCGGCGCACCAGCGAACCCGGCCTGCTCGTCGCCGAGGGCGAGGCCGCCGCGCGGGACGGCCTCGCCCCGCTGGGCGTCATGAGTCAGGTGCTGGCCCTTTCGGAGGACGCCACCATCCTCGTGGATCATGCCGGGCGCGCCCAGCTGGTCAGCGAACGTGCCGCGACGCTGCTGGGCGTGGAGGCCGCGCGGCTGGTCGGGCTGGCCGTCACGCGCGTCATGACCGAACTGGGCGTCAAGATCTTCACGCCCGAGGGTGAACCGCTGGCCCTGCCCGACTGGAAGGAGATTCCCCTCCCCCTGCGGCGTGAGGTGCTGCTGGCCCTCCCGGACGGCACGGTCCGCCAGATGGAACTGCGCGCCACCGGCGTGGGCGGCGAGGCCGGCGGCGCGCGCGGCAGCGTCCTGCTGACCCTGCGGGACCTGACGGCCCTGCGCCGCGCGCAGGCGAAGATCCGCCACGACGCCCGCCACGACGCCCTGACGGGCCTCCTGAACCGCACCGGGGTGCGCGAGGCGCTGGGCCGCACCGGTGAGCGCGGCGCGGCCGTCTGCCTGGACCTCGACGGGTTCAGTGAACTGAACGCCGCGCTGGGCCGCACCGCCTGCGACCGCCTGCTCATCCAGGTGGCCGCCCGCCTCAACGACCTGAGCAGCGAGACGCGCGGCCTGTCCGCCCGGCTGGCTGACGATTCGTTCATGGTGTTCCTGCCGGACCTGAGCGCCGCCGCCGCCCTGAACCGCGCCGGGGCAGTCCTGGACAGCCCGCTGCGGGTCGGGCAGCGGGACGTGCAGCTGACCGCCGCGCTGGGTGTCGCCGACCGCCCGGACGACGCGCAGGGCGACGCGGTGCTCGCCAACGCCGAGGTCGCCATGCAGCACGCCAAGCGGCAGGGGCGCGCGCAGCGCAGCGTGTTCCAGCCCGCCCTGCGCGACGAGGTCGCCCGCGCCTTCGAACTCGAGGAGGCGCTGCGCGGCGCGCTGGACAAGGACCAGTTCACCCTGCTGTACCAGCCCGCGCTGTCCCTGAAACGCGACCGGGCCTTCAGTGCCGAGGCGCTGCTGCGCTGGAACCACCCCACGCTGGGCCTGCTCGGCCCGGCCCGCTTCCTGGACCTCGCCAGCCGCAGCGAACTGATCACGCACGTCAGCGAGTGGGTCGTGCAGGAGGCCGTGCTGGGCCGTCAGGCGGTCCGCGCCGCGCTGCCGGACCGCCACGCGAACTGGACGGTCAGCGTGAACCTGAGCCTGGAGGAACTGCGCCGCTCGGCCGGGCTGCGCCGCCTGCTGCCGCTGCTGTCCGCCGAGGGGGCGCCCGACATCGAGGTGAGCGCCGGGAGCCTGCTCGACCACAGCCAGGAGACGCTGGGCCTGCTCGAACAGCTGCGCTCCCTGGGCGCCCGGCTGAGCGTGGACGACTTCGGGGACGGCGCGAGCAGCCTCGCGGCCCTGACGCGCTTCCCGCTGAGCGCCGTGAAACTGCACCCCACCCTGACCGCCCGCCTGCCCGGCGACGAGAAATCCCTGACGCTCGTGCAGGGCACCATCGACCTGGCGCACAACCTGGGATTGCAGGTCGTGGCCGTGGGGGTGGAGACCGCCGATCAGCTGGGTATCCTGCGGGAACTGGGCTGCGACGCCGCGCAGGGCTACGCGATCACGCCCCCGCTGTCCGGCGCGGACCTGATCAGCTGGCTGCGCGACCACTGACAGCAGAATTGAGCTGCACCTGAGCAGTGGTTGAACGTGGCGTTGATGGGCGTGCTGCTGGCCCCTCAACGGAACTGGAAATCGCTGTGATCCGGAGCTTCACGGGCGGGCCGGGAGATGATTCCTGCCTGCCCGGTGCTGTTGGCCGCTGGCCGGGGCTCCGGGCAGGGGCAGGGCTGAGTTGTGTCGTGGCAGGCCCGTGAAGGATCGCTCAAGGGTGGTGGCGGGAATGGCAGGCTGGCTGACATCTTCCGCCCGTTCCGGTCGTTTAACGTGAACGCGTTTTTCACAGTTCACCCCCCGGAGGTTCACGCATGCCCCAAGACGACCGCACTGCCCCCCGTCCCGCCCGCCGCGACACGCTGCGCTTCCTGACCGCCACCGGCGCCGCCCTGGCCGCCGCGCCCCTGGCCCGCGCCCAGACGGCGCCCGCCACCCCGGCCACGCCCGCCGCCGCGTCCGGCGCCATGGCCATGAACGGCAGCGGCTTCTACCGCCAGAAGATCGGCGACATGACCCTGACCACCGTCAGCGACGGCACCGCCGCCCTGGCCGCCGTGCTCCCCACCTGGGGAGCCAACCCTGACCGGCAGGCCGAGTTCGCCGCGACCCTCGCCGAGTACAGCGTTGCCGCCACGAACACCGTGAACCACTTCAACCCGGTGCTGCTGGAGATCGGCGGGAAACGCATCCTGATCGACACCGGACGCGGCGGTGCGAACGGGCAACTGGTCGCGAACCTGCGCCGCGCCGGGATCGAACCCGACACGATCAGCGTCGTGTTCATCACGCACGGACACGGCGACCACATCGGCGGCCTCACCACGAACGGCAAGCCCACCTTCGCCAACGCGCAGCACATGATCAACGAGGCCGAATTCAACTTCTGGGTCACGCAGGCCAACCCCAACGACGCCGTGAAGAACAACCTGATCGGCCTGAAGGACAAATTCAAGCTCCTGAAAAGTGGCGAGGAGATCGTCCCCGGCGTCCTGACCGTCGCCACGCCCGGCCACACCGCCAACCACCACAGCGTCCTCGCGCAGAGCGGCGGCCAGAGCGCCCTGATCCTCGGTGACGCCGGCGGTCACTTCCTGATCTCCCTGAAGCACGAGGGCGCGTACGTGGGCTTCGACACCGACGGCGCCCAGGCCGCCCGCACCCGCCAGGAGATCTTCGCGCGCATCACCGACGGCAAACTGTGGGTCAGCGGGTACCACTTCCCGTTCCCGGCCATCGGGCACCTGCGCCGCCTCGCGCCCGGCTCGTTCGAGTACGAGCCGACCCTCTGGAACTGGAGCTGACCTCCACGCCCTGAACCCACCCCGCAGTCACCCCCGGCGCTACACTCCGGGGGTGATCGTCAAGTACGGCGGGAATGCCATGAAGAGCCTGGACCTGCGGCGCGCGGTGGCCGCCGAGATCGCCGCGCTGCGCGCCGAGCAGACGGTCGTGGTCGTGCACGGCGGCGGGCCCGTCATCGAGCGGGAACTCGCCGCGCGCGGCATCCCCAGCGAGTTCCGCGCCGGGCTGCGGGTCACCACGCCAGAGGCGATGGACGTCGTGGAGATGGCCCTGTGCCAGCTGAACAAGCAGCTCAGCCAGGACGTGGGCCACGCCGTGGGCCTGATGGGCCGCGACTCGGACCTGCTGCGCGCCGAGGTGTTCGACCCCGCCCTGGGCCGCGTGGGCCGCGTGACCGGCGTGAACGCGGACGTGCTGCGCGCCCTGATCGGCGCGGGCCTCACGCCCGTCGTGGGCTGCGTGGCCGTCGGCCCGGACGGGGACGCCCTGAACGTGAACGCCGACACTGCCGCCGGGGCGGTCGCGGGCGCCCTGAACGAGGGCATCGTGTTCCTGACCGACGTGGACGGCGTGTACCGCACCTACCCCGACCCGGAGAGCCGCGCCGCGCACCTCACCCGCGCCGAGGTCGAGGGGGGCATCGCGGACGGCTGGATCGCCGGCGGCATGATTCCCAAGGTCCGCGCCGCACTGGACGCCCTGGACCGCGGGGCGCCCTTCGCGGTGATCGCCAGCGGCATGCACGCCGGGGCGCTGTCCGCCGCCGCGCGCGGCGAGGCCGGCACACGCATCACGCCCTGAACGCGGCTGCGACCACGACTCTGAGCAGCGTCAGCGCACGCGGCTGAAGATCAGCGTGTCGCGCACCCCCGAGCCGTCCGCGGTCACGTCGTCGTTCACCAGCCTGGCGTCCAGCGCGTAGCCCAGCGCCGGGGGAATGCGGGCGCTGCGCCCGTTGGCGGGATCACAGCGGATCTCCAGGCGCCGCAGGCCCAGGCCGCCCGCCGCGCGGTCCGTCAGGGCCAGGTCGGTCAGGGCCTGCGTGACCTCGCGCGCGTAGCCCTGCCCGGCGTGCGCCGTGGCGATCCAGTACCCGATCTCGCCCTTCGGCACGCGCCAGTTCAGCGCGTGGTACCCGCTGCTGCCCACCAGTTCGGTGCCGTCAGCGTTCCACACGTGGTAGCGCAGGTTCTCCCGCGAATCGAAGCGTTCGGCGGCGCCCGTCAGGTTCTCGCGGGAGGCCTCCAGGGTCATGGGCGCCTGCGCCCACGTCATCCACGCGCGCAGTTCGGGCAAGGAGGCGTTCACGGCGGCCACCAGCGCCTCCGCGTCCGCCGGGTCGGGGCGGCGCAGGCGCAGGCGGGGCGTGACGATCTCGGCGGGCACGGTCAGGTCGGTGGGCAGCGCAGGCATGCCGGGCAGTCTAGGCGCGCCGCGCTCCACGCGCCTGCGCACAATGGCGTGCCGGTCACCGTTGCCCTGGCCCCACCCGGTGCGGCATACTGCCCGGGCCGCGGGCGCGGCGTCCCACGAGAGACGCCCCCGACGACAACCGAACACCCGGAGCCGGGCCGCGTCCTGCGCGTCCCCTCCCACCCCGGCAGGCCCCGCGCCCGCCGCCGGTTGTCACGGCACCCCACGAGGTGCGACATGACTCCACAATCCCTGACCCGCGCGCAGCAGTACCGGCGCGAATGGCTGGCTCAACCCCGCGCGGACATCCTGGCCGGCCTGGTCGTCGCGCTGGCCCTGATCCCCGAGGCGATCGCGTTCTCGATCATCGCGGGCGTGGACCCGCAGGTGGGCCTGTACGCGTCGTTCATCATCGCGATCGTCACGGCGTTCATCGGCGGGCGGCCCGGCATGATCAGCGCCGCGACCGGCGCGATGGCGCTGCTCATGACCGGCCTCGTGAAGGAACACGGGCTGGCGTACCTGTTCGCCGCGAGCGTCCTGACGGGCGCGCTGCAGGTCGCGTTCGGCTGGGCGGGCCTGGCCCGCTACCTGAAGTTCGTGCCGCGCAGCGTCATGACCGGCTTCGTGAACGCCCTGGCCATCCTGATCTTCCTGGCGCAGCTGCCGCAGCTGATCGGCGCGAACGTGCAGACGTACGCGATGCTCGCGGCCGGGCTGGCCATCATCTACCTGCTGCCCCGCGTGTTCCGCGCGGTGCCCAGCGCCCTGGTCGCCATCGTGACCCTGACCGCCGTGTCGGTCCTGACCGGCGCGGACGTCCGCACCGTGGGGGACATGGGGACCCTGCCGGGCACGCTGCCGCCCCTGGCGCTGCCGCAGGTGCCGCTGACCCTGGAGACGCTGGGCATCATCCTGCCCGTCTCGCTGACGCTGGCGCTCGTGGGTCTGCTGGAGAGCCTGCTGACCGCGCAGCTCATCGACGAACGCACCGATACCACCAGCGACAAGAACACCGAGGCCCGCGCGCAGGGCGCGGCGAACATCATCACCGGGTTCTTCGGCGGGATGGCCGGGTGCGCCATGATCGGCCAGAGCATGATCAACGTCACCAACGGCGGCCGCGGGCGGCTGTCCACCTTCACGGCGGGCCTGGGCCTGCTGATCCTGATTCTGGCGCTGCAACCCCTGCTCGTGCAGATTCCCATGGCGGCCCTCGTGGCGGTCATGATCGTCGTATCGGTCAGCACCTTCGACTGGCGCAGCCTGCGTGACCTGCGCGTCACGCCCCGGGGCGAGGTGCTCGTCATGCTGAGCACCGTGGCCGTCACGGTCTTCACGCACGACCTCAGCCGGGGCGTGCTGGTCGGCGTGATCCTCAGCGCGCTGCTGTTCGCCCGGCAGGTCTCGAACGCGTCCCGCGTGACCGTCAGCGACACCGGCGGCCTGCGCACGTACCACGTGCAGGGGCAGCTGTTCTTCGTGAGCACGCACGACTTCCTGCGGCAGTTCGACTTCACGCACGCGGGCCCCGTCGTGATCGACCTGAGCGGCGCGCACCTCTGGGACGGGTCCGCCGTGGCCGCGCTGGACAAGGTCCTGGCCCGCTTCACCCGCCAGGGCCAGCCCCCCACCCTGCTGGGCCTGAACGAGGCGTCCGCGACCCTCTTCCGGCGCCTGAGCAGCCCCGGTGGCGCCTCCGCCGGGCACTGACCCACGGACCGGACCGGCCACTCCAGCCCACCGGCCGGTCAGTGCCCATGACCGGCCGGTGCTCGGTTCACGCGGAGGTCATGTCGTCCAGCGGTGCTCGTAGCAGTACGCCCAGTCCTCGCCGGGCTCGGCGCTGCGGATGACCGGGTGCCCCTGCCCCTGCGCGTGGCGGGTCGCGTGGCGGTTCTTGCTCGAATCGCAGCAGCCGACGTGCCCGCAGGTCATGCACACCCGCAGGTGCACCCAGGTGTCCCCGGCGGCCACGCACTCCAGGCACACGTCCGCCTCGGGCGTGACCGGCCCGGCGTTGTGCGCGGCGTGCTCGCACTGGGCGCGCTGCGCAGCACTCAGGGTCACGGGCGGGTGCTCGGCGAGGTGGCGGGACAGCTGCGCCCGCGTGACCTCCGGCGGGGTGAGCAGGTCGAGGATGCCTGCCGCGACCTCCCGGTGCGCGCTCAGGACGTGCTGGGCGCCCAGCGCCTGCAACCCCGCAAACCCCTCGGGCGAGGTGGCGCGCGTGATGACCTGCACCTGCGGCGCGACCGTGCGCAGCACACTCAGGGTCCGTTCGGTCATCTCGGTGTCGTCGTCCGCGATGACCACCGCGCGGGCCGAGTCGATGCCCAGGTCCCGCAGCAGCCCCGCGCGGGTGTAGTCCGCGATCAGGACCGGCGCGCCGCGCCCCTGGAGTTCACTCGCGCCGTCCGGACTGCGGGTGAGCACCGAGTACGGCTGCCCGGCGCGGCTCAGGGCGCGGGCCGACAGGCGGGCGTGCGCGCCGTACCCCAGGAACACCACGCGGCCCGCGACCGGCAGGCCATGCGCGCCGTCCCCGTGCGCCTCCCCGCCGGACGGCCCGGCACCTGCTGCCGCCGTGCCAGCTCCCCCGGGGGCAGGGGAGGGGAGCCGGGCCAGCAGCGGCCCGCCCAGTGCCGCCAGGGCCGGGGTCAGCGCCATCAGGAGCACCGTCGCGGCGATGAACACCCCCGAACCCTGCTCGCCCAGCCCGGCGAAACTCAGGCCCAGGGCCGCGCCGGTCGTGGCGAGCACGAACGAGAACTCCCCGACCTGCCCGGTCAGCAGCGCCACGGGCAGCGCCGTGCGCCAGTCCTCACCCAGCAGCCGCACGCTGAGGGACGTCACGAGCACCTTCAGCAGCGTGATCAGCGCCGCCGCGCCCAGCACCAGTCCCAGGTGACTCAGGACGAACCGCAGGTCCAGCTGCACCCCCACCGACAGGAAGAACGCCGCGCTGAACAGGATCTGCAGCGGCAGAATCTCACCCATCGCCTGCGCGCCGTAACGGCTCTCACTGACCAGCAGGCCCGCCAGGAACGCCCCCAGCGCCAGACTCACGCCCGCCAGCGCGGTCAGGCTGGCCGTGCCGAAGCACAGCGCCACGACCGCCAGCAGGAAGATCTCCGCGCTGCACGTCCGCGCCACGACCTCCATCAGGGGCGGCACCACCCGCCGCGCCGCGACGAGCACCAGCGCGATGATCCCGCCCGCCTTCGCCAGTGCGATCAGCACGCCCGCCGCGCCGCCCCCCTGCCCGGCCAGCATGGGAATCAGCAGCACCATCAGCACCACCGCCAGATCCTGGAAGATCAGGATGCCCAGACTGACCTGCCCGGTGCGGGCGTTCGTCTCGCCCCGCTCGCCCAGCAGTTTCATCACGATCGCGGTGCTCGACAGGGCCAGCAGGCACCCGGTGAATGCGGCGTCCGCCGCGCCCACCCCGAGGGCCAGCAGCGCACCCGCTGCCGCCAGAACGGTCAGGCCCACCTGCAACCCGCCCCCCAGGAAGATCAGCCGCGCGATCCTGGAAAGCCGCTCCAGGCTGAACTCGATCCCGATGGTGAACAGCAGCAGCATCACCCCGACCTCCGACGCCGCCGCGATCAGCTGCGGGTCCCGGATCAGGCCCAGCGCGCCCGGCCCCACCAGCACCCCGGCCAGGAGGAACCCGATGATCGGCAGCAGCCGCAGCCGGAACGACCCGTAGGCGGCCAGCGCCGACACGATCAGCAGCAGCGTCAGCTGCACCAGGAACGCCGGCGGTCCCGCGTGCGCCGCCTCCGCGGCGGTTCCCTCCGCGCCTGCCACGCCTGTCAGCGCCAGCGCCCCCCACATCCATCCTCGAACCGTCATGCCCCAGCATGACAGCCCGGGAGCGGAACCCAGGGGACTTCAAGGGCACTTCAAGGGTACTTCCCTCAGCGGTTTCCAGTTCCATTGAGGAGCCAAGAGCACGCCCCGGGGCTCCACTGCCAACCGCTGTCCCGTTCAGGTGCTCGCTCTGCTCGATTCAGAGGTAGTGGGGAACCCCTTCAATACCTCTGAATTCTGCTGCTGGGCCCCAGCGGCGCCCTGGCGTCACGGTCGGCCGGGAAGCACTCCAGCCGGAGGTCAGTCCGGCAGGTGGAACGCCACGCGGACATCCAGTCCGCCGCCCGGCGTGTCGTGCAGCGTGATCTCCGCGCGGTTCACCTGCGCCAGCCGCCGCGCCAGCGGGAGCCCCAGCCCCCGCCCCGGCACGTGCGTCGCCAGGCGCGTGCCCAGCTGGAACGCCTGCTCGTGCAGGCTCGGGTGCAGGCCCGGCCCGTGGTCCGTCACGCGGATCACCGGCCCCCACAGTGCCGTCGGCGGGTCCAGCGTCACCGTGATCGGCCCGTCGCTGTACTTGATGGCGTTCTCGACGAGGTTCTCCACAATCTGCTGCACCTGGCTGGCGTCCACCACCCACAGCAGCGGCCCAGAGGGGCGGCGCACCCGCACGCGCATGTTCTCGTGCCGCGCGACCAGCGCCGTCAGGTCCGTCAGGACCGGCAGGGCCGTCATCTGCACGTACATGGCGTCCAGGCGTTCCAGTTCGCTGCGCCGCGCCATCTGGTCGGCGGCGCCCTCGATGCTGCGCAGCAGCTTCTCCCGCGCGCGGACGTTGTCGGTGTGCCGCAGCGCCTCGGTGGCCAGCAGCAGCGCCTGCATGGGTCGGCGCAGCTCGTGCGCGGCCATGCCCAGCGCCTCGCGCTGCTGGGACTCGCTGCGCTCCCGGGTGTGCCGCTCGTACCCCGCGCGGTTCAGCGCCGTGAGGATCAGGGTGCTGCCCAGCAGCCCGCTCAGGAGCCCCGCGAGCAGCATGGTGCTCTCCAGCGCCTGCAGGTTCCGCTTCAGGGTGAGTCGCGCCTGAGCCTGCCGCGCGCGGCTGCGTTCATCGAGCGCCAGCACGATCCGCAGCGCCCGCTGCGTGTCCGCCGGGGTGCGCCGCTCGATCAGCGGCGTGACGTCCTGTAGGCGCCCGCCCACCTGCTGCTTGCCTGTCTCTTGTTCACCCGCATCAGGGTCCGGGTAGCGCTGACTGGAGCCCAGCAGATCCAGCACCTCGCGCCGCCTGGCGTCCAGCGTCACCGCCGGGGTGTCTCCGCCGACCTCCAGCGCCGCGTACCGCACCAGGGTGGTCAGCAGCTTCTGGTACGGCGGGTCCCACAACGTCGCGTCGTCCTGCGCCAGGTCACGCCGGGCTGGCAGGAACGCCGCGACGATCAGCAGGACCGACAGCAGCATCGGCAGCAGCGCCATGAGCAGATTCGCCCGGCTCTGCTGCGTCAGGTCCCACAGCGGCGCGCGGTCCGGCGTCACGTGCCCTGCGGTCCGTCACCCGGCACAGTGGCCCCCCGGCCGGACCGTGCCGGGCGACGCGGGCGGCGCGCAGAAGGCGCACAGAGAGAGCGGAAGGCGGAAGCGGGGACGCCAGGGAAGACGCGAAGAAAGAGGCGTCCGCCGACCCGGCCACCCGGACGGGCGGCGCCCGGCAGCGTGCGGACGTGGGGGGGGAACACGCCGCGCATGCTAGCGATTTCCCGCCGGGCCACTCAAGGGTCCCCCGGCCGAACCCGGGCGGAGCGCGGTATGCTGCCGGGCGGACATGACTGAACGACCGCTGGTTTCGCTGGGGGACCTGACCTGGGACGTGCTGGCGAAGCCGGACACGCTGCTGCTGCCCGGAGGGGACAGCACGGGAAGGATTGAACTGTCGGGCGGCGGAAGCGCCGCCAATCTCGCGGTGTGGGCCCGCCGCGCCGGGGCCGCGCGCGCCGTGCATTTCATCGGGAAGATCGGTCAGGACCGCTTCGGCGAACTGGCTGTCGCGGAACTCCAGGCCGAGGGCGTCAGCGCCGACGTCATCGAGAGCGCCGAGCACCCCACCGGCGTGATCCTGGGCCTGATCGACCGGCGCGGGCAGCGCGCCATGCTGACCGGGCAGGGCGCCGACTGGGAACTTCTCCCGCACGAACTGCCCACCGAGACCCTGCGCCGCTGCGGGCACCTGCACCTGACCGCCTGGAGTCTGTTCCGCGACCCGCCCCGCTCGGCCGCGCTGCACGCCGCGCAGCTGGCCCGCGCGGGCGGCGCCACCCTGAGCCTCGACCCGGGCAGTTTCCAGATGATCCAGAGCATGGGCCGCGAGGTGTTCCTGCGCATCCTGGACCGCCTGCCGGTCGACGTGCTGTTCCCCAACGACGACGAGGCCCGCGCCATGAGCGGCCGCGGCGACCGAGGTGACGCCATGGACTGGTTCCGCACGCGCTTCCCGGACGCGCTGATCGTCATGAAACTCGACGAGGACGGCGTGCTGATCGAGGGCCCCGCCCAGGCCCGCGTGCAGGTGCCCGCCACGAACGAGCGCGCCGTGGACGCCACGGGTGCCGGAGACGCCTTCGGCGGCGCGTTCCTGACCGGCTGGCTGACCCACGGGGACGCCGTGCGGGCCGCGCAGCTGGCCGTGCAGGTCGGCGGCTGGGTCGTGTCGCGCTTCGGGGCGCGCCCCCCCACCGACGAGGACCTCCTGAACCGCATCGCCACGCACGCCGCGGGGGCCGCGTGAGGCGTGGTGCCGGCTGCCTGCGCGTCCTGGCCGTCTTCACGCTGCTGCTGTTCGGCGCGCTCGGCGGGGCCCTGTGGTACGTACGCGGCCTCCTGGGGCCAGCGGGCGGCCCCGCGTACACCCTGGAAGTCAAACCCGGCGACACCCTGGCGGGCGTGGCGGGCACGCTGCAGGCGCAGCGGATCGTGAAGAACGGCGACGTGCTGCGCTTCCTGATGCGCCGCAGCGGCACCGCCGGCAGCCTGAAAGAGGGCCTGTACGACCTCAGCGGCACCATGACCGCCGAGCAGGTCGCCGAGAAGCTCGCCGGGCCCGCCCGCATTCCCACCGTCAGCGTCACCATCCCCGAGGGGCGGCGCGTGCGCGACCTGAGCGCCATCTTCCAGAAGGCCGGGTTCGACGGCGCGGCCATCCTGAAGGTCCTGAACGATGCCAGCCTCAGCCCCCACGCGGGCGGCAGGCAGCCGAACCTCGAGGGGTTCCTGTTCCCCGCCACGTACGACCTGCGCCCCCAGGCCACCCCGCGGCAGATCGTGCAGACCCTGCTGGACCGCATGAACCAGGAATTCACGCCCGAACGCGTCGCCAGCGCCAAAAAGCTGGGCCTGAGCGTCCGCGACTGGGTGATCCTGGCCAGCATGGTTCAGGCCGAGGCCGCCAACGACGCCGAGATGCCCATCATCGCCGGGGTGTTCCTGAACCGCCTGCGCGACGGCATGACCCTGGGCAGCGACCCCACCGTCGCCTACGGCCTGGGCAAGGACCTCCCGGAACTCGACCGCAGCGCCGGGGACTTCACGAAGGACACCCCCTACTCCACGTACACCCGCGCCGGCCTGCCCGCCGGACCCATCAACAACCCCGGACAGGCCGCGCTCCTCGCCGTCCTCAGCCCGAAGCGGACCCTCCCAGACGGCCGGGACGCCGTGTACTTCCTGCACGGGCTGAACGGCAACATCTACGTGAACCACACCTACGCCGAACACAACCGCGACATCGCCCGGTACCGCTGACCACCGCGCGCACAGCAGTCAGAGGCCGTGAGAGAAGTCCTCACGGCCTCTGACTGCTGCGGAGTGAGGATCTGACATGACAGTGGCTGGCCGTGGAGTGCACGGGCCTGCTGCTGGCCCCTCAGTGCAGCTGAAAACCGCTGTGACTTGCGTGGACCGCAGGCAGGCCACACCTGTCTGACCTGCAGCTGACGACGTGACAAACTTCGTCACGAAACCCGCCTGCGCCCGGTACAGTACGGACATGATCCTGACAACGCTGCTGCTGGTCGCTGGCCTGGCGGCCGCGGCCCTCCTGCTGCGCCGCGTGCTGGGCGGCGGTGAACGCTACGAGCGGATTCCGCGCGGTCCTGGCCGCCGCGACAGTGCGCAGGACGTGTACTGGGAAGCGCGGGTCCTGGCCGCCCTGAACGGCAACCGCGCCGCGCTGGAACGCCAGGTGGTCGGCAAGCAGCGCCACAAACCCGGCCTGAAACGCTGGGAGCTGCTGCGCCTCGTGTACCTGGACCTCACGCGGCGTGGCGCCGCCCGTCCCACGGAACGCCCGGCGGCCGGACGCCGCCCTTCCGGGCGCCGCACTGGCGCGCGTGGGGGAACGTTCCGCACGCACTTCTAGAACAGTTCTCCGCACGGAGGCCTCAGGCGCCGGTCTTCCTGAGGTCTCCTTCTTCTGTCCTGCCCGGCAGGCCCCACTCGCTTTCCTGCGGAGCTTGACAGTGGAGTCCTGCGGCCTTCCGCTCCTCGTCCAGGTGTCCGGTGCGCGCCCCGGCACGTGATGAAGTTCACGCTGGCCGACACGTGATTGACGGACGCGTCGCAGCCTGCGGGGCATGAAGCGCGTCCTGATGACCTTCCTGCTCGGCACCGTCACCCTGGCCCCCGCTGCCTCGTTCAGCCTGGGCGGGCAGCTGCGTAACCCCGCCCAGGCCCGGCCGCTCGGCAGCGGGCCGCTGACCGTGCTGCTCACCAACCTGGGGGGCGGCTGGCTGCTCGGCATGGGCCCCCTGAAGGGCGAGCGGTTCAACGTCGTCGTGCCGTCCGGATTCAGACCCCCGGTGCAGCCGCTGGACGTGTGTGACGGCGTGACCGTGCAGCCCGCCGGGGCCCGCACGTACACCGCTGAGACGCTGCTGCTGTTCGGCGCCGCGTCGAACGCCGTGGCGACCCTGGTGCAGGCGGATCACCCGACCGTCGCCACGCAGCGCGGGCAGTGGGTGTACAGCGACCGCACGGTCACCCTGCGGGGGCGCTGCGCGGGCCTGAACACGTACTACAACCTGACGCTGCGGCCCGGCTGGACCGGCGTGACCACCGAGAGCCGCGACGGCCGCTTCGAGATCCGCAACGCCACCGTGAACCTGCCGTACTGGGTGCAGCCGGTCCTGACCCGCGACGCCCGCGCGACCTTCCCTGCGTTGTTCAGCGGTCAGCGCAGCGCGTTCAGGAACCGCTGACCCCCGGCCCGCCGGTCGGCGCGGCGTCCCGCCCGCGCGGCACGTCCCGCGCGCCCCGCCGCCCGAACGCGTGCGCCAGGTCCCGCTCGCTGAGGCGCAGCACCGTGGGCCGCCCGTGCGGGCACGCCCACGGGTGCTCGCAGCCTGCCAGGGCGTCCAGCACCGCCTGACCCCGCCCCAGGTCCAGCATCCCGGCTTTCAGGGCAGGCGCGCAGGCCAGCTGAGCCAGCACCGCCCGGCGCGGGTCCGGACCGTCCCCCAGCGCACTCTCGACGATCTGCTCGTGCAACCTCGGGACGTTCAGGGGGGCCAGCGCGGCGGGCAAGGTGCGCAGGCGGGCCAGTCCCGCCCCGAAGTCCTCGATGGTCAGGCCCCAGGCCTGCAACTCGGGGCCGCGCTCGTGCAGACGCGCCAGCTGCTCGGGGGTCAGGTGCAGCAGCTCCGGCTCGGGCAGTTCCGCCGGGTGCTCGGCGTCCAGTGCGCGGGTCAGGTGCTCGAACAGGGCGCGTTCGTGCGCCGCGTGCGCGTCCACCACCCACAGGTCCCCCTCGCCCTGCGCGAGCAGGTACAGCTCCTGATACACGCCCAGCAGCGTCAACGCCGGGAACGCCGCGTGCCCCGGTGCCGGGGCGGGCTGTGCCGCCGGGCGCAACTCCGGCAGCGCCCGCGCCAGCGGATGCGTCGCCAGGGCCGCTGCCACCGCCGCCCGCACCCGCGCCGCCACGCCCGTCAGGTCCGCCAGCGCCACCACCTGCTTCGCCGGGTGCACGTTCGGGTTGTGATCCTCCGGCGCGACCGTCACGTCCAGCACGCACAGCGGCGCCACACCCGCCGGGAGGAGCTCCGCGAAGCCCTCGATCACGGCGCGTTCCAGGTCCGGCGGGGCCAGCACGGGCCGACCGTTCACGCTGAAATGCATCCGGTCGCGCCGCGCCCGCGTCAACTCCGGGCGCGACACCACCCCGCCCACCCCCTCGCCCGAAACAGCCAGGACGCGGTTCGCGCTCAGCGGGCCGTACACGCTCGCCACCGCGCCCCGGTGATCGCTGGGGGCGTGTGTCAGGCGCACCTCGCCGTCCACCGTCAGCCGCCAGTGCAGGGCCGGATGGTGCAGCACGTAGCGGCCCAGCAGCGCCGTCACCTCCCGCACCTCGGATGCCGCCGGGGCCTGCGTCCGCAGCCGCGCGGGCAGCCGCGCGAACAGGCTGCGCACCGTCACGGTCGTTCCGGCCGGGGCGGACGCGCGGGCCACCTGCACGTCCTCGCCCTGGGCCAGCACCTCGCAGGCACCCACCTGCGCCGCCGGACGCGACACCACGTGCAGTTCCCCGGCCTGCGCCGCCGCCCACAGCGCCTCGCCCCGGAAGCCCAGCGTCGTCACGCCGTCCACGGACCTGGCCTGCGGGGACAGCTTGCTCGTCGCGTGTCGCAGCGGTGCCAGACCCACCGACCCCGCCGGAATGCCCGCTCCGTTGTCCCGCACCCGCACCAGCCGCAGGCCCCCGCCGTCCACCTCGACCTCGATGCGGGTCGCCCCGGCGTCCAGCGCGTTGTCCACCAGTTCCCGCACCACGTCCAGTGGGCGCGACACCACCTCACCGGCCGCGATCAGGCGCGCCACGTGGGCCGGGAGAACGTGAATGTCAGGCGAGGTCACCCGGTCAGGGTAGCGGTTCCCGCACCCGCACTTCCTGCCTCAGGTCGCGTTCTGCGGGCCGGGGACGGCGGTCAGCAGGGCGTGCAGCGCGGCCGGGACGGCGTCAGGGGGGAGGTGACCCAGCAGGACCAGCTGCGCGAGGCCGTGCACGGTCCCCCACAGCGCCGCCGCGAGGGCCTGTGGCTGGTCGCTGCGGAGCTGCCCGGCGTGCAGGGCCGCCCGGATCAGGCTGTCCAGCAGCGCGTGGTTGCGTTCGATCAGGGGGGTCAGCGGTGAGGGGCGGTCTGGCGGGCAGATCTCCGGGTCGAAGATCAGCGTGAATGCCTGCGGGTGTTGCGCGGCGTACGCGACGTACGCCACGCCGACACCCAGCAGGTTCCCGAGCGCATCGGGGGTGGCGGCGGCCTGCTCCTGCGCGGTGACGAACTCGGTCATGCACGTCAGCGCCAGCGCCACGAGCAGGCCCTGGCGGTCCCCGAAGTGATGGGCGGGCGCGGCGTGGCTGACCCCGGCGCGGCGGGCGACCTCGCGCAGGCTGAGGCTGCGGGCGGGGTGGGTGCGCAGCAGGTCGCGGGCGGCGGCCAGCAGAGCGGCGCGCAGGTCACCGTGATGGTAGGCGCGGGCCGCAGAGGTGGAACTTGACATTGTCAACATGATGGCGCACGCTGAAACCAGCTGCAATTTGACAGTGTCAAGATGGAAGTTCTGCCCTCAGCTGCCGTGCACCCTCAGCGCACGCGGACGCCCCACGTCACCCCCGGAGCCCAGCCCATGAACACCCTCGTCATCAGCGGCCACCCCCGCCCCGGCAGCCTCAGCCACGCCCTCGCCGCCCACTACGCTGACGCCGCACGCGCCGCCGGAGCCCGGGTGCAGACCCTCGCCCTGAGCGACCTGCACTTTGACCCCCACCTGTACGCCGGCTATCACGCCGGGCAGCCCCTGGAACCCGACCTGAAACGCGCCCAGGACCTCCTGCGCTGGAGCACCCACCTGTGCCTGGCCTATCCCGTCTGGTGGGGCGCGCCCCCCGCACTCCTCAAGGGCTTCATCGACCGGGCGTTCCAGCCCGGCTTCGCCTTCCGCTACCGCGAGGGCCACGCCTTTCCCGAGCGCCTGCTCACGGGCCGCACCGCCCGGCTGATCGTCACCAGCGACAGCCCCGCGTGGTACCTGCGCGCCGTCATGCGCGACAGCGCCGTGAACACCGTCGCCCGCAGCACCCTCAGCTTCAGCGGCCTCCGTCCCGTCCGCGTCACCCGCCTGGGCCCTGTCCGCACCAGCACCCCGCAGCAGCGTCAGCGCTGGCTCGATTACGTCGCGGTCCTCGCAGCCCGTGACCACCGCCGGACCGGCAGGCCTCAGTCCATCCCCCACCCGACCCGCTGATCCCCACTGTTCACTTCCCACTCACAGCGCACGGAGCCCCGTGCACCGCTTCTCTCAGGGGCTCGTGGTCTGCGCGCCGGTCACCTCGCGCTGCCAGCGGTGGAGCAGGTCGAGGGCCTGCATGGGTGTCAGCCGGGCCAGATCCAGGGTGGCGAGTTCCCGCGTGAGGCGCGTGTCGGCCCCCTGCGCGCCCAGCGCGGTCAGCAGGCGCGCGGCGCGGCTGGTGACGCCCCCGGGCAGTCCGGCGAGGCGGGCGACCTCCACGCCGTAACTCTGGCGGGCGGCGCCGGGCACGACCTGATGGTAGAAGGTCAGGCCCCCGCTCCCGGCGGCGCCGTTCTCAAGCTGCACTTCCTCGGCGGCGACGTGGAGGTTCACGAGGCCGGGCAGGTCGGTTTCCAGCCGCGTGAGTTCGAAGTAATGCGTGGCGAACAGCGTGTGCGCCCCGGCGGCGTGCAGGTGTTCCAGCGCGGCCTGCGCGATGGCGAGCCCGTCGAGGGTGCTCGTGCCGCGCCCGATCTCGTCGAGAATCACGAGGCTGGCGTGTGTGGCGCCGTGGAGGATCGCGGCGAGTTCGCTCATCTCGACCATGAACGTGGAGCGTCCGCCCGCGAGGTCGTCACTGGCGCCGATGCGGGTGTGCACGGCGTCGTAAACGGGCAGTGCGGCGTGGTCGGCGGGCACGAACGAGCCGATCTGATGCAGCAGGGCGCACAGCGCGGCGGTGCGCAGGTACGTGCTCTTCCCCGCCATGTTCGGTCCGGTCAGCAGCACCGCGCGCCGCGCGGGATCAAGGTGCACGTCGTTCGGCACGAAGCGTCCGCCCAGGCTGCGTTCCACGACCGGGTGCCGCGCCTGCACCAGCCGCATGGGACCATCACTGGTCACGGGGCGAATCCAGCCGTGCTCGGCGGCCACGTCGGCCAGCGCGGCCAGCACGTCCAGTTCACTCAGCGCGCCGGCGGCGTCGGCCAGTGCCTCGGCGTGCGCGGCGAGACTGTCGCGCAGCTCGGTGAACACCTCCTGTTCCAGGCGGCTCGCGGCGGCCTCCAGCCGGGCGATCTCCCGCTCGCGCTCGCGCAGGTCCGGGCGGGTGAACCGCGCGCGGTCCTTCAGGGTCGCCACCTGCCGGTAATCGGCGGGCACCTTGCCCAGGTGCGCGCCCGTGACCTCCAGGTAGTACCCGAACACGCTGTTGTAACTCACCTTCAGGCTGCCAATTCCGGTGCGCTGCCGCTCGCTGACCTCCAGGTCCGCCAGCCACGCGCGGTGCCCGATCGCAGCGGCGCGCAGCTCGTCCAGCTCGGCGTGGAAGCCGTCACGGATCAGGCCCCCCTCACCCACGCGGATGGGCGGCTCGTCCACCAGCGCGGCGCGGATGCGGGTCACGACGTCCGGCAGGGCCGACAGGCGCTCGCGCACACCGCCCAGCAGGCCCCCCTGCGCGCCCAGCAGCTCGGTCGCCTCGGGCAGCAGGTCCAGCGTGCGGGCCAGGGCCGCCACCTCACGCGGCGCGGCCCGCCGGGTCGAGACCCGCGCCGCCAGCCGCTCCAGGTCATGCGCGCGGTACAGCAGGGACCGCACCGCGCCGCGCAGATCCGGGGCGCGCGTCAGGGCCTCCACCGCGTCCAGCCGCGCCCGGATGCTCAGCTCGTCCAGCAGCGGCGCGCGCAGCCACGCCCGCAGGCGGCGCCGCCCGCCCGCCGTGCGCGTCTGCCCCAGCACGTCCGTCAGCGTGCGGCCCTGCGGGGACTGCGCCTGGAACAGCTCCAGCGCCCGCACCGCCGCGTCCGGCAGGCGCATGTGCGCGCCCGGCTCGAAACGCACCACGCGCCGCACCATGTCCAGCCGCCCCTGCTGCGTCACCCGCGCGTACCCCAGCACCGCCCCGCACGCCCGCCGCAGCGCCCCCGACGCGAGGCTGGGCGGCACCTCACCCAGCGTGGCCCGCAGCGCCTCCAGCGCGTCCGCCTCCTCGAAACTGGCCGGGGAGAGCATCACCGGGAATCTCGCCTGGAAATCCGCCAGCAGCGCGGCGTTCCCCGACAGTTCCGGCGCGAGCAGCACCTCCCGCGCCCGGCAGCGCGCCAGCTCGTCGTACAGCGCGAGGCGGGTGTGGAACGCCGCGCAGCGGAACTCCCCGGTACTGACGTCCAGCAGCGCCAGCGCGTACCCGTCCCCGGTCGCCACCGCCGCCAGGTAATTCTCGTCCGCGCCCAGGTGCCGCTCCTCGGTCACGGTGCCCGGCGTCAGCAATTGCGTCACGCGGCGGTCCATCAGGCCCGAGCCCGGCTCCTCCACCTGATCCGCCACCGCCACGCACACCCCGCACGCCAGCAGCCGCTCCACGTGACTGTCCAGCGCCCGCAGCGGAATGCCCGCCATGGGCGTACTGAAATCCCGGCTGCTCTTGTGCGTCAGGGCCAGCCCCAGCAGCCGCGCGGTGCGCTCGGCGTCCTCCCCGAACGTCTCGTAGAAATCCCCCACCTGAAACAGCAGCAGCGCGTGCGGCAGCGTCTCGGCCACCTCGTCGCGCATCCGCACGTACTGCTCCAGCATCGGCGGCAGCGCCCCCGAACCGGTTCCCTTCAGGACATTCTGAGCCCGCATCCCGCGCAGGATAGCCGCCCCCCGCACCCTGGATGGAGAGAGGCGCACCCTTGCCCCGCGCAGGGGCCGGTCAGTTGTCGAACCAGAACACCATCCGCAGGTCCGCCGGGTCCACCACCCGGGTCTGAAGGTACGGCACGACGCGGCTCAGCAGCCCCGTGGTCTGCCCCAGGTCGCGGTAGGTGCGCACCTCCCGGTCCAGGCGGCGCTTCACGCCCGCCTCGCTCAGGTCGAGATCCCGCAGCGGCTGATCCCAGTCGAAGCGCAGCAACTCGTCCAGCGTCAGCCACGACGGGTGATGACACCAGACCTCCACTTCTGTCCAGACGGCCTGAAGGGCGGCGCTGAGATCGTCAGGCAGGCCGCGCGGGGCGGCGATCGGCTCGATCTCGATGGTGTTGCGGACGCCCGCCAGCAGGGCGAACAGGTCGTAATCCCGGTCCAGATCCAGCGGATGTGCCCAGTGGGCTTTCAAAATCCGGTCCTCCTCTTCCTGGCTCATCCCGCGGGTGTCCGGCACCGGGTGAAGGTCGGCTGGCTCCCACACGCCGTTGCGGCGGATCTCGTAATACTCGTGGATGTCGCAGCCCATAGCCCCGAGCATGCCAGTTCCGCCTGCCGTGTGGGCGGCCCGCGCGGTGTACCCTCGGCGCATGAGTCTCTTCCAGCTGAACGGGAAACGCGCCCTGGTGACCGGCGGCAGCCGTGGCATCGGGCTGGCCGCCGCGCACGATCTGATCCGCCTGGGCGCGCAGGTGACGCTGGCCGCCCGCAACGAGGACGTGCTGCGCCGCGCCGCCGACGCCATCGGCGCGCGCTGGGTCGTGGCGGACGTGAGCACCCCGGACGGCGTGCGGGCCGCCGTGGAGGCTGCCGGGCAGGTGGACATCCTCGTCAGCAACGCGGGTGGGCCGCCCCCCGCGCAGCCCAGCGCCGTCACCGAGGAGGGGTGGGGGCAGGGCTTTCAGACGACCTTCATGAGCACCGCGCGGCTGGCCGCCGCCGTGCTGCCCGGCATGCGCGAGCGCCGCTGGGGCCGCATCATCGCCGTGACCAGCCTGACCGTGGGCCGCCCCGCGCTGAACCTGCCGGTCAGCAACGCCATGCGGGCCGCCGTCACGAACCACCTGCGGACCCTGGCGCTGGAAGTCGCCGCCGATGGCGTGACGTGCAACACGGTGGCGCCCGGCTACACCGCCACCGACCGCCTGAACGCCCTGCACGCCGACCCGGCCGACGCCGAGCGCCTGAAGGCCCGCATTCCCGCGCGGCGCTTCGGCGAGCCGAACGAGGTAGGGGCCGCCATTGCGTTTCTCGCCACGCACGAGGCGGCGTACATCACGGGTCAGGAGATCCTCGTGGACGGCGGCTGGAGCATCTGAGTCGGACTCCGATGGAATGGTTCGCCAGGACCAGTCAATCCGAGCAGAGCGGGTGGGAGTCAGAAGGGTTCCGGGCGTGGAGTGCGCAACGCGGTGCCCTTCCGGTTGGAGGACGAAACAGACGGAATCCGTGCAGCAGGGGAGGTCCGGGGCATCTGGACCGCGCCTGCCAGGGCACGCTGGGGACCGCGCGCGGCCTTCACCGTCATTTGACCAAACCCCATTAAGGTTTCATAGGTGAGCTGCCCCCCATCCGATTCGCTCCCGCTCGCATACCTTCAGGGTAAGACGGCCCCGCACCCCCACACCTCACTCGATTCTGCCCGCGCGGGCAGTGCAAGGAGCACCCCATGAGCCTCGGACCCCTGGAAATCATCCTGATCATCGCTGTCATCGCCCTCATCTTCGGTGCCAAGAAACTCCCGGAACTCGGGAAGGGCCTCGGACAGGGCATCAAGGAATTCAAACGCGAAACGCACCACAAGGACGACGTCACCGACGTGCCCTCGCGCCCCCTGGACCCCGCGACCGCCACGCCCGTCACCCCGGTCAGCGATCCCGTCAGCGAACGCCGCTGAGCCCCGGCAAGGAGCGCGTGATGTCCACCCCCACCCAAGACCTGAGCAGCGCGCCGCTGTTCGACCACCTGGATGAACTGCGCAGGCGGATCATCATCAGCGTGATCTTCCTGGCCGTCGGCCTGATCGTCGCGTTCCAGTTCCGCGTGCAGCTCATCGAGGCGGTCAAGGTACCGCTGCAGGCCAGCGAGCAGTACCGGGACGGCGTGGTGCAGGTGGTCACGCAGGGCCTGACCGACCAGCTGCTGCTGTCCCTGAGCCTCTCGTTCTGGGCGGGCTTCGCGGTGGCCCTGCCGTTCATCCTGGGGCAGGTGTGGGGCTTCATCGCGCCCGGCCTGTACCCGCAGGAACGCCGCTGGGCGCTGCCCTTCGTGATCGGCGCGGGCCTGTCCTTCCTGGGCGGCGCGGTGTTCGGGTACTTCCTGGTGCTGCCCACCATGGTCGGGTTCCTGCTGGACTTCCTGGCCGGGACCGTCACGCCCCTGCTGAACCTGCGTGACTACATCGGCGTGGTCATGACGTTCCTGATCTCCTTCGGGCTGGCATTCGAGATGCCCATCCTGGCCGTGATCCTGACCCGCATCGGGGTCGTGAACCACACCATGCTGCGTGCCGGGTGGCGCATCGCGCTGATCGTGATCATGCTCGCTGCTGCTGTCATCACGCCCACCCCGGACCCCATGAACATGCTGCTCGTCGCTGTGCCGCTGTACGTCCTGTACGAACTCAGCGTGATCCTCTCGCGCGTGTTCCGCGTCATTCCCACCGAGGAGACCGAGACGCCCGCCCCACTGAGCTTCTGAACCCGGCGTTTCTGATCCCATCCCACTGAACGCGGCCCCCTGCCTCCGGGCGGGCGGGCCGCGTTCCCACGGCCGAAGCTCTACACTGCGAGGCGACCTATGGATCCCATCTTCCTGCAAATCGGCAATTTCACCATTGCCTGGTACGGCGTGCTCATCACCCTGGGCATCGTGGCCGGCGTGTGGGTCGGCACGCGCATGGCCCGCGAACGCGGCCTGAACGTCGACCTCTTCAACGACATGATTCTCTGGATGATCGTCTGGGGCCTCGTGGGCGCCCGGATCGTGTTTGTCGCGACGTCCTGGAACCAGTTCGAGAACACCCCCTTCCCCCGCGTGCTGCTGGACATCGTCAACCTCCGCCAGGGCGGCATCAGCATCCACGGCGGATTGATCGGCGGCATTCTCGTGATGCTGTACTACGCCCGCCGCAAGGGCATGGACTTCTACCGCTACGCGGACCTGTGCGTGCCCGGCGTGGCGTTCGGGATCATCGGCGGGCGCATCGGGAACATCATGAACGGCACCGACACGGTGGGCCGCGTGACCGGCTGGCCCATCGGGTACCGCTGGCCGGACGGCGCCCGCGCCTTCCATGACGGCATGTGCGTCCGGAACGCCAATCCCGACATGGACCTGTCGCAGTACTGCCAGCAGATCGGCGGGCAGCTCGTCATGACGGCGCCCGTGCATTTCGCGCAGCTGTACGGCGTGATCATCGGCATCATTCTGTCCGTGGCCGCGTACTTCTGGCTGCGTAGCCGCATCCCTGGCTGGGCCTTCTGGCAGTTCTGGCTGTGGTACTCCATCCTGCGCGCCGGGTGGGAAGAAACCTTCCGCCTGAACCCCCTGTCGCCCAAGGCGTACCTGAACCAGGGCCTGGACGCACCCGGCATCGGCCTGTTTACGGACACGCACATCATCAGCATTCCGCTGATCCTCGTGAGCATCTGGATGCTGATCCGCCTGCGCCGCAAGGGCCCGCCCGCCCAGGCAGCCCCGGCCGACGCGCCGGCCTGATCCAGAACCGCACGTACAGAGGGTGTCCCCGGCGGTGGGGACACCCTTTTTCGTGGGGGCCGTTCAGGTCTGTCCGGGCCCGGCCCAACCGGGAGGTTGGTACAGTGGGCAGGCTATGACTGAACAGATCCGTCCGCTGGACGTCGTGATTCTCGCCGCCGGGCAGGGCACCCGCATGAAATCCAGCCTGCCCAAGGTCCTGCACCCCGTCGCGGGCCGCCCGATGGTCGCCTGGGCCGTGAAGACTGCCCGCGAACTCGGCGCGCGCAACGTGGTCGTCGTGACCGGCCACGGGGCCGATCAGGTGGAAGCCGCGCTGCAGGGCAGCGGCGTCGTGTTCGCCCGGCAGGAGCAGCAGCTGGGCACCGGGCACGCCTTCATCCAGGGCCTGGACGCGCTGGACGACCACGCGAACGCCGACGTACTGGTCCTGTACGGCGATACGCCCCTGCTGCGCCCCGACACCCTGGCCGCCCTGCTGGGCGACCACCGCGCGCGCGGCAGCGCCTTCACGGTCCTGACCGGGGAACTCGCGGACGCCACCGGGTACGGCCGCATCATCCGCGACGAGCAGGGCAACGTGGAACGCATCGTCGAGCAGAAGGACGCCACGCCGCTGGAACGCACCGTGCGGGAATTCAACAGCGGCGTGTACCTCATGGACGCCCGCGCCACCGACCTCGCGCACCGCATCACGAACGACAACGCCAGCGGCGAGTACTACCTGACCGACCTGCTGGGCCTGTACAGGGCCGAGGGGGCCGAGGTGCACGCCTTCAAACTCACCGACCCCGGCGAGGTCATGGGCGCCAACGACCGCACGGGTCTCGCGGAGGCCGAGAGCATCATCCGCGCGCGCATCACGCAGGAGCACATGCGCGCCGGGGTGACCATCCACATGCCCGAGACGGTATACATCGAGGACACCGTGCAGATCGGCCGGGACGTCACGCTGGAGCCCGGCGTGATCCTGCGCGGCGACACCCGCATCGCAGAGGGCGTCACCGTCGGCCCGTACAGCGTCATCACCGACAGCACCCTGGACGAGGGCGTGACCATCAAGGCCCACAGCGTCCTGGACGGCGCGGTCGTCGGCGCGGGCGGTGACGTGGGGCCCTTCGCGCGCCTGCGCCCCGGCACCGTCCTGGCGGGCGGCGTGCACATCGGGAACTTCGTGGAAACCAAGAACGCGCGGCTCGCGGCAGGCGTGAAGGCCGGGCACCTCGCGTACCTGGGCGACGTCGAGATCGGTGAGGAAACCAACGTCGGCGCCGGTACCATCGTCGCGAACTTCGACGGCGTGAACAAGCACCGCACGGCCGTGGGGGCCGGCGTGTTCATCGGCAGCAACAGCACCCTGATCGCCCCGCGCGTCATCGGGGACGCGGCGTTCATCGCAGCGGGCAGCGCCGTCCACGACGACGTGCCCGAGGGCGCCATGGCCGTCGCGCGCGGCAAGCAGCGCAACCTCGAAGGCTGGTCACGCCGCTACTGGGGCGACCTGCACGAGAAGGTGCAGGTCAAGCTCCCGTGGCTGGCCGGCTGGTTGAACCGCCAGGACTGACCAGGGTGGGGAGGCGGGACGGGTGTGCTGCCCCCCTCCCTGCGCTCAGATGTGACTGCCGCGTCAGAGGCGCGGGCGTACGCTGCCTCTCATGATCGAGGTCAGTGGGTACACCAAACGCTACGGGCGGCACGAGGCCGTCAGCAACCTGTCGTTCACGGTGCAGCCCGGCGCGGTGTTCGGCCTGCTGGGCAGCAACGGGGCGGGGAAGACCACCACCATCCGCGCGCTGGTTGGCCTGACCCGCCCGACCAGCGGCACGGTGCGCGTGGCGGGCTTCGACGTGTGGCGCGACCCGGTGAAGGCCAAGGCGGCGTTCGGGTACATCCCGGACCGGCCGTACCTGTACGGCAAACTGACGGCGCGCGAACTGCTGCGCTTCGTAGGTCAGCTGTATCAGGTGCCGAACGCGGACAGCGAGATCGACCGCTGGCTGGAGTTCTTCCGCCTGACCGACTTCGGGAACGAACTGATCGAGACGTATTCGCACGGCATGCGGCAGAAGGTGGCGATCATCGCGGCGCTGCTGCCCGATCCGCCCGTGCTGATCGTGGACGAACCCATGGTGGGTCTCGACCCGCACGCGGCGCGGCAGGTGCGGGATCTGTTCCGTTCGCACGCCGACCGTGGCCGCACCGTGCTGCTGACCACCCACTCGCTGCCCGTCGCGGAGGCCGTCTGCGACCGCCTCGTGGTGCTCGACCGCGGCAAGGTGCTTGGCGAGGGGTCAATGGACGACCTGCGAGCCCGCACCGGCACCGAGGCGGGGGGCGTGCACGGCGACAGCCTGGAACGCATCTTCTTCCGCCTGCTGGAAGACGAACTGGAGGAGGGGCGACGCGCCCGCGAGGCCGAACAGGCCGGGGTGGGCGCTTGACCGTCACGCCCGCCCCCCGACCCGCCCGCACCGCGCCGCCCAGCCTGAGCGCCCTGAAACTTCGCGCGCTGGCCCACACCATCCGCCGGGCGCCGAAGTGGGGCTACGCGCTCGTGGGTACCCTGGCCCTGCTCCTCATGGTGGGCGAGGTGATCGGCACCTGGAAGGCCCTCACGTTCCTGGGCCGCTTCGGGGACATCGGCCTGAACGTCTTTTCCCGCGTGCTGGAGATCGGCCTGATCACCCTCGCCAGCGGCGTGACGTTCAGCGCCACCACCGCTGCCATCAGCACGCTGTACCTCAGCGACGACCTGAACTTCCTGCTGACCCAGCCCATCAGGACCACCCGCGTGTTCGCGCTGAAGGTCACCGAGACGTTCCTGAACGCCGCGCTGGTCCCCGTGTTCCTGACGGTACCGCTGCTGCTCACCGTCGCCGCGTACTTCCAGGCGCCCGTCTGGGCGTACCCGGTCATGATCCTGGCCACGCTGCTGGTGTTCGCCGCGCCGGTGGGCCTCGGCGCGCTGCTGGCCGTGCTGCTCATGCGCGTCGCCCCAGTCGGCCGGGTCCGCGAGGTCAGCACCGGCCTGGGCGTCGTCATCAGCGCCGCGCTGGTGTACGCCATCCGCGCCCTGCGGCCGGAAGTCCTCGTGCAGAAACTCCAGGACCCCACCAGGGTCGAGGCCCTGCTGCGCGACTTCGCCGGACCCAGTAGTCCCCTGTTGCCCCCGTCCTGGGCCGCGCAGGGCATCTGGCAGGCCGCCCACGGGCACCTCGCCGCGCCGCTGCTGCCCCTCCTGCTGCTGACCGTCACGCTGCTGCTCGGCGCGACCCTCCTCGCCGCGAAAGCCTACCAGGACGGCTGGGCCCGCGCACTGGACTCCAGCACCCCGAAACTCGACCCACGCCCCCGCCGCGCCGGGCTCACCGAACGCCTGCTAACCCGCCTCGGCCCCGGCGGCGCGCTCGCCAGCAAGGACCTGCGCGTCACGCTGCGCGACCCCACCCAGTGGAGCCAGCTCCTCGTGGTCGTCGCCCTGGCCGGCGTGTACCTCGTGAGCGTCAAGGCCGTGCCCATCCCCGTCCCACAGTTCCGGGGCATCCTCGGGTACATCCAGCTGGCCTTCCAGGGCTTCATCATCGCGGGCATCGCCGTCCGCCTCGCCTTCCCCGCCGTCAGCACCGAGGCGCGCGGCTACTGGCTGCTGCGCACCGCGCCCATCCAGCCCTGCCAGATCGTCCTCAGCAAATTCCTGGGCGTCCTCCCGGTCACGCTGACCGTCGGCCTCGTCATGGGCCTCGCCAGCGCCGCCGCCATGAACCTCGGCCCCACCCTCTACCTGCTCAGCGCCCTGGTCAGCATCAGCAACGCCCTCGTCATCACCGCGCTCGGCGTCGGCCTCGGCGCCGCCGCCCCCAAATTCGACGCGGACAACCCCGCCGAGATCGGCGTCAGCCCCGGCGGCCTCGCCTTCATGGGCCTCAGCCTCGCGTACTCCGTCCTGTGTCTGCTGCTGCTCGCCCGACCCGCCGCCGGCAGCGTCCTGCGACCCGACCTGTACCCCGGCTACAGCGCCCTGACCACCACCGAAGGCATCCTCGGCTTGATCGGCCTGCTGCTCGCCACCGTCCTCGGCACGTACTTCAGCCTCCGCACCGGCTGGCAGCGCCTCGACCGGCTGGAGTGAAGGCTCAGGCCGCCCGCTGGGCCCGGAGCTGCCGCAGCAGGTCCAGGACCGGCGGCAGGTCGTCCACCACCTGACTCAGGTACACCACGTCATCGAGCTGAGAGGTCGGCAGCGTGACCTCCGCAGGTTGACGCAGCAGATGTCGGATTTCCAGCACGAGATGAAGATACGTGGTCTGTGCGCCACTGGCGTGTTCGTTGCCTCCGATCATGTGTAGAGGCTAGACCGAGGGACTGAACCGTGGCCGTCCATCACCTGTTAAAGCGCAACGGCAGATTAGTTTATTTGTTCCGCTCAACTTTGATGAAGGGAGAGTTGGGTCGCTATAGTGCGTCCGTGATGGTTCTCTTGACGCGCATGCTCAGTGTTCTGCTAGTGGTTTCACCGTTCCCGGCGTGGGCAGCGCCAGCGTTCAGCCAGACTCCACACCCCTGCCCCATGCCGATCCCGACCGAAGACGGGGCGACCGAACTGCCGTACTGCCACTGACTCCCGGGGCGGGGCCGTCGTTACGGTCCGTCACCCGCCCCGACTGTTCAGGCTGCTGAAACACTGAGGACACCTATGGGCGCATCAGGATCAGACCTTCGCATGCCCATGAACTGCCTGGGCGACTACGCCGCCTTCATGAGCTGGTTGCACCAGGCGCGCCAGTCTGCGACGCCCGGCGAACTGCTCGCCGCCAACGCCGACCTGACCAGCCCGCTGGGCCTGCTGCGCAGAGCCATGATGGCCATGCGGGAACGGCCCGTGCCCCGGCGCGAGGTCCGGACGTGGCTGGCGGCCGCGCACGAGCAGGCCCGGCCCGACGAACAGCTGCTGATTGAAATCTACGAGCAGTACGCCGCGGTCAAGAGGGCCCACATGGAAGGGCAGCGTGAGACGGATCTCCTGCGCCAGAGCCTGCGTGAGTACGAACACCTGCTGATGCAGGTGCGGCGCATGCCGGACTCGCCTCTCCAGGCAGAAATGGAACTGCTGACCAGCGACGGCCTGATCCGTTCCGCCAAGCGACTCCAGCGGTCCGATCTCGTCGAGGAACACGCCCCGCGCTTCGAGGCCCTCGCGGCGTCCCTGGGCAGCGCCCCGCTCTTCCAGCACTCCATGATTCAGCTGCTGGGTGCCTATACGTTCCTGGGTGAATACGTGCGCGCCATCGACCTGGGGCGTGACCGTCGGCTGACCACCCTGGCACGACAGGGCATCTACACCGAACTGCTGTTGAGCACCGTGTCGAACAACTACTTCAATCTGGGCAATCTGGATCAGGCCCTCGCAGTCCTGGACGACCCGTACCACGGGCAGCCGCGGCCCGCGTTGATCCAGAGCACCTTCGATTCCTACCGGGTGTACTTCGGGGAGTTGACCGTCGATCCATCCGCTTTCGAACTGCCCCGGTACGACACTTTCTTCAAGTGTCTGCTGAACTTCACGGTTGCTGAATCGCTGGTGCCCGTCGGGAAGGCGCTGGCCCAGCGTGAGGAACTGCTGCGTGAAGTGCTGACCACCTCCGAACTGGCTCTGACCCGCGACACCTATCCCACGGATCTGCTGTTCGGGTACTGGTTACGAGCCCGCGCCCGACTGCTGCTGGGGGAGTACGGCATGGCGGTGCAGGAACTGGCCACACTGTTTGAACCTCAGCCGCAGGAACTGCTCAACCGGGCACTGCTCACCGCGCTGGATCTTGAACTGGCCATGACGCCCATGTCAGCGCTCCGGATTCCCCTTTCGGAGGCCGAACAGCGGTTCCGGCAGGTGTTCGAGGACGCGCGCACCACCCGCTACGCCAACCCGGAAAGTCTGGCGCGGCTCGTACAGCGCTGGCATCCGCAGGCGGCGGCATACGCGGCGCTGATGCCGAATCCGGTCCGGGAGTGCTTACCGGCGCTGGACCTGCTGGCCCGGGTGGACCAGCGGGCCACCTGGCGGGGGCAGGCGCTGCCGCCCGCACTGGTTCCGCATCTGACTCGTCTGGGGGTGCGGGTGCCGACGCTGGGGGTCACCCTGAGCGGCAACGCGGCGTATCAGGTGGCTCGCCTGTCGCGTCAGGTGGGGGAGGCGACAGTGTGGGGGCCGGTGCTGCCGATGCTGCCGGTGGTGGTGGCACTCTCGCGGGGCGGGGAGGCGCACCGGGACGCGGCGCGGCGGGCGTGGCGGGATTTCGGGATGCTGCCGGGCGCGCACCGTGATCCTGAACTGGAGGGCGTGGTGGAGGTGTGGCGCGCGGTGGTGGCGGGTGATCGGCCGCTGGCGGATGGCCTGCGGGCGCTGCAGGACCTGTGACGTTCAGGGCCGGTGCGCCGCGCCCGCGCCGATGACGGTGTGCCAGCGCCGCACCTCCCAGGTGCCGATCAGGCCGCCCAGCACATAGGGGTCGGTGCGGGCGAACTGCTCGGCGGCGTCCGGCGCGTCGCCCTGGAACAGCAGGGCGGCGCCGTCCACCGGGTCGGCCAGCGCGCCTGCCAGCAGCAGTTCGCCCCGGTCGGCGGCGGCCTGCGCGTGCGCGAGGTGCGCGGCCCGCAGCGGTTCGCGCCGCGTGACGTAGTCGGGGACGAGGTCGCGGTACAGCAGCAGGAAGTGCATGCGGGCAGTGTACCGGGGGCACAAAAGGACGTGCGCCGCCCGGGGAGGGAGCGGCGCACGTCCGTGTGGTGGTTCAGTCCTTGACGAGTTCGATGTCGGCCAGTTCGCTGATGGGCAGGCCCCACTTGTTCATGGCGTCGAAGAAGGGATCGGGGTCGAGCTGTTCGACGTTCCACACGCCGGGCTGCATCCACTCGCCCTGAAGCATGAGCATGGCGCCGATCATGGCGGGCACGCCGGTGGTGTAGCTGACGCCCTGCGCCTGCACCTCGCGGTAGCAGTCGGCGTGGTCCTTGACGTTGTACACGAAGTGCACCTTGGGCTGGCCGTCCTTGCCGATGCCCTTGGCCTGCACGCCGATGCAGGTCTGGCCGCTGTACCCGGCCGCCAGGGATTCGGGGGCGGGCAGCACGGCCTTCAGGAACTCGATCGGGGCGACCTTCATGCCGCGGAAGTCGATGGGTTCAATGGAGGTCATACCGATGCCCTCGAGGACGTTGAGGTGCTTGATGTACGCCTCGCCGAAGGTCATCCAGAAGCGGGCGCGCTTGATGGTCGGGAAGTGCTTGACGAGGGACTCGAGTTCCTCGTGGTACAGCACGAAGCTCTTGCGGGTGGCGACCTTGGGGTAGTAGATGTCCTGGCTGATTTCCAGAGGCTGGGTTTCGACCCACTGGCCGTTTTCCCAGTAGCGGCCGTTGGCGGTGATCTCGCGGATGTTGATTTCCGGGTTGAAGTTCGTGGCGAAGGCCTTGCCGTGGTTGCCGTTGTTGCAGTCCACGATGTCCAGGTAGTGGATTTCCTGGAAGTGGTGCTTGGCGTGCCAGGCGGTGAACGCCTGGGTGGCGCCGGGGTCGAAGCCGCAGCCGAGCAGCGCCATCAGGCCCTTGTCCTTGAAGCGGTCCTGATAGGCCCACTGCCAGGAGTACTCGAACTTGGCGACGTCCTTGGGTTCGTAGTTGGCGGTGTCGAGGTAGTGCACGCCGGTTTCCAGGCAGGCGTCCATGATGGTCAGGTCCTGGTAGGGCAGGGCGACGTTGATGACCATCTTGGGCCCGAAGTCGTTGATCAGTCCCACGAGTTCGGGGACGTTGTCCGCGTCGACGGTGGCGGTGGTGAACACGGCCTTGCTGTGGGGCATGTGCTCTTTGATCTCGGCGACGATCTTGTCGGCCTTGGCGACGGTGCGGGTGGCGATCAGCACTTCGGTGAAGACTTGATCGTTCTGGGCGCATTTCTTGGCGACGACGTTGGCGACGCCGCCCGCTCCGATGATGATGACCTTGCTCATGGGGGTCAGTGTACCCTGCCTGCCCGCGGCGCTAGGGTGAGGGGGTGAGTCCGCGTCCCCGCCCGTCTGCCCGACCGCCAACCAAGCCAACTGCCCAGCCTGCCGCCGCGCCGTCTGCCCGGCCGGGGGGGCCGGGGCTGCGGGCCGCCGGGGAGCTGCGCGAGGTGACGCCGGAGATGCGGGCGCGCAGCGTGCGGACGTTCGTGACGGTGCTGGTGGTGTTCTTCGCGCTGGTGGGTGTGGTGGTGGCGACCCTGGCGTGGCAGGGGCGGGGCGTGCGGGATTACGCGGCGCGGGTGGCGCAGGCGGCGCTGGCCGGGAAGCCGTCCCCGAACGTGGGGTTCACCCGTCCGTGCGGCGAGGTGGTGCCGGGTCCGCTGCCCGCGCAGGCGCAGTCGTGTGAGGTGCGGGTGGAGGGCGGCGCGGCGCGCGTGACGGTGGAGGTGCAGGGTGGGCGGGCGTACGTGATCCAGCGTCCATGAGTGTTCGGTAAAGGCCGGGTTTACAGAACGGCAGATTTCCCTCACGTTAATGAGAAGCCTTCCCAATAAGGTTGGGGAGTCCGACGCCCATCGCCCACCATTCCCACCCCTGACAGGAGTGCGCCATGCCCGACCAGAACGACAAGGCCTACGCCCCCACCGAATCCGCCGACATGCAGACCACCGCGCCCCAGGCGCCCGGCGCGCCGCTGACCAACCACTCCGGCAACCTCGCGCCCAGCAACACCAACAGCCTCACCGCCGGCGAGCGCGGCCCCGTCCTGCTCCAGGACTGGCACCTGCTGGAACGCATGGCGCACTTCAACCGCGAGCGCGTACCCGAACGCGTCGTGCACGCCAAGGGCAGCGGCGCCTTCGGCACCTTCCGAGTCACCCGCGCCATCCCGGAACTCACGGTCGCGAAACTCTTCCAGAAGGAAGGCGCCGAGTGCCGCATGCTGGCCCGCTTCAGCACCGTTGCCGGTGAACGCGGCTTCGCCGACACCGTCCGCGACCCGCGCGGCTTCGCGCTGAAGTTCTACACCGAGGACGGCAACTGGGATCTGGTCGGCAACAACACCCCGATCTTCTTCGTGCGCGACCCCATCAAATTCCAGGACTTCATTCACAGCCAGAAACGCCACCCGGTCACGGGCCGCCGCAGCAACGCCATGCAGTTCGACTTCTGGGGCCTGCGCCCCGAGAGCCTGCATCAGGTCATGTACCTGTTCGGCGACCGCGGCATTCCCCGCTCCTTCCGCTTCATGAACGGCTACTCCAGCCACACCTACAGCCTGTGGAACGACAAGGGCGAGCGCTTCTACGTGAAGTGGCACTTCCACAGCCAGCAGGGCGTGCAGAACATCACCGAGGACGTCGCCGCGCAGGTCGCCGCGAAGAACCCCGACTACCACTTCCAGGACCTGTTCGACGCCATCGAGCGCGGCGAGCACCCCAGGTGGACGGTCAGCATCCAGGTGATGCCCGAGAAGGACGCCGAGACGTACCACATCAACCCCTTCGACCTGACCAAGGTCTGGCCCCACGCGGACTACCCGCTGATGCAGGTCGGGGAGTTCGAGCTGAACGAGAACCCCCAGAACTACTTCGCGGAGATCGAGCAGGCCGCGTTCGAGCCCAGCAACCTCCCGCGCGGCTTCGGCGCCAGCCCCGACAAGATGCTCCAGGCGCGCCTGATGAGCTACGCCGACGCGCACCGTTACCGCATCGGCATCAACTACGCCGCGCTCCCGGTGAACAGGGCCGCCTGCCCGGTCATGACCTATCACCGCGACGGTCAGACCCGCTTCGACGGGAACTTCGGCGGTATGCCCGTGTACGAACCGAACTCGTACGGCGGCCCCGCCGTCGCGGATGGCACCCCGCAGGAACCCCCCATGCCGCTGGGCAGCCTTGCCGACCGCTACGGCTGGCCCGAGGACGACACCGACTACTACGGCCAGCCACGCGACCTGTACGCCGTCATGCAGCCGGATGAGAGAAAGCGCCTCGCCATGAACTTCGCCGGTGCGCTGGCCGACGTGCCTGGCTTCATCGCCGACCGCTTCATCGGGCACCTGGACCGGGTCTCCGCTGAACTGGCCGGGAACGTCCGGGCCGGCATTCAGCAGAAGAAGGCCGAGGGGCACCCGGAACTCAGCGGCATCCTCACCGAGACGCACACGAACGCCGCCGGGGGCGACCAGACCCCCTCGCGCGAGCTGGTCGTCGGCGCGGACGACTGAGCCGACTTCCTCCACAGACCCACCCTGACCGGGGTGGGTCTTTTCATTGACGCGGGAGGCCGCATGACCGGGCGTCCTGTAGTCATTCCCGCTGTACGAACCTTCAGGAAGGGTTCATACTTTTTATGGTCAAGATCACAGTTCATCCGGCACCGTTCGTTCGTGTGTCCGGCCTCTTCGCCGGTCCACAAGGGGGAAAACGTGTTTCCAGCTGCATTCGATTACATCCGCACCCACTCCGCAGAGGAAGCCCTGGCCGCACTGGCCCGGCACGGCAGTGACGCCCGCATCCTGGCCGGCGGGCAGAGCCTCATCCCGGCCATGCGCTACCGGCTGGCCCGCCCCACCGTGCTCGTCGACATCGGCCCGCTGAAAGAACTGAAATACCTGCGCGAGGACGGTGGGTACCTGCGCGTGGGCGCCATGACCGCCGACGTGACCCTGGAACGCGACGCGAACGTCCGCGCCCGCTACAGCCTCCTGACCGACACCGGCGACGTCGTCGCCGACCCGGTCGTGCGCTGCACCGGCACGGTCGTCGGCAGCCTGTGCCACAACGACCCCAGCGGCGACTGGGGCGCGGCGGCCCTCGCGGCCCGCGCCGTCGTGATCGTGCGCGGCCCCGAGGGTGAACGCGAGGTGCCCATCGACGAGTGGCTGGTGGACTCCTTCCAGACCGACCTGCGCGAGGGCGAGATGGCGACCGAGGTCCGCTTCCCCACGCCCGGCGAGCGCACCCACGGCGCGTACCAGAAGATCGAACGCAAGGTCGGCGACTACGCCACCGCCGCCGCCGCCGTGCAACTCACGCTGGACGAGCAGGGCCGCGTCACGCACGCGGGCGTCGCCCTGACCGCTGCCGGGCCACGCCCCGTGCGCGTCGAGGCCGCCGAACGCATCCTGGTTGGGCAGACCCTCACCGAGGCCCTGATCCAGGCCGCCGCCGAGGAAGCCCGGCTGGCCAGCGACCCGTTCGCGGACACGCGCGGCAGCGCCGAGTACAAGAAGGACATGGCCCGCGTGCTCGTCGCGCGCGGCCTGCGCCGCGCCGCCGGGCGCCTGAACGTCACCCTGGGAGCCACCGCATGACCACCGCCGAAACCGGAGCGAAGACCACCGTCACCCTGACCATCAACGGCCAGACCCACACCCAGAGCGTCGAGCCGCGCACCCTGCTCGCCTACGCCATCCGCGACACCGGCCTGAAGGGCACGCATGTCGGCTGCGACAGTTCCTCTTGCGGGTGCTGCGTGGTGCTGCTCGACGGAGACACCCCCGTGAAGTCCTGCACGATGTTCGCCGTGCAGGCCGAGGGCCGCGCGATCACCACCGTCGAGGGCCTCGGCGCGCCCGGCAACCTGCACCCCCTGCAGCAGGCGTTCTGGGACCAGCACGGCCTGCAGTGCGGGTACTGCACGCCCGGCATGCTCATGACCGCCAAGGCCATGCTGGAACACAACCCGGACCCCACCGATCAGGAGGTCCGCGAGTTCCTGGGCGGCAACCTGTGCCGCTGCACCGGCTACAACAACATCGTCAAGGCCGTCCAGCAGGCCGCGCGGGTCATGCGTGAGGACCAGGGCAGCCCCCTGGACGCCCTGACCGCCGCCGCCACCGGACAGGACACCGCCACGGGAGGCGCGCAGTGAGCACCGACACCAACAGCAGCGGCAACGGCAGCGGCGAGAAGCAGTGCTACAGCGTGGGCCGCAGCATGAAACGCAAGGAGGATCCGCGCTTCCTGACCGGCAACGGCAACTACGTGGACGACATCCGCCTGCCCGGCATGCTCAGCATGGTCATCGTGCACAGCCCCTACCCGCACGCCCGCATCCGCTCCATCGACAAGACGGCCGCGCTGGCCGTGCCCGGCGTGAAGGCCGTCATCACCGGCGAGGACCTCGTCGCGGCGAACCTCGGGTGGCTGCCCACCTTCCACGGCTTCGACAAGCAGATGGTCCTCGCCGTCGGCAAGGTTCTCTTCCAGCATCAGGAAGTCGCCGCCGTGTTCGCCGACACCCGCGAGGCCGCCCTGGACGCCGCCGAACTCGTCGAGGTGGACTACGACCCCCTCGACCCGGTCACCACGCCCTTCGACGCCATGAAGGACGAGGTCATCCTCCGCGACGACCGCGACCACAAGACCAACCACATCTACCACTGGGAAAGCGGCGACCGGGGCGGCACCGACGCCGCCCTGGACGGCGCCGAGATCACCGTCAACGAACGCGTGTACGCCCCGCGCTGCCACCCCGCCCCGCTGGAACCCTGCGGCTGCGTCGCGCAGTTCGACGCCATGGGCCGCCTGCACTTCCATGTGACCAGCCAGGCGCCGCACGTGTACCGCACCGCGATCTCCCTGGTGACCGGCATCCCCGAGGACAAGATCCGCGTGGTCGCGCCCGACATCGGCGGGGGTTTCGGCAACAAGGTTCCGGTGTACCCCGGGTACGTGTGCGCCATCGTCGGCGCGCTGATCCTCAAGACCCCCGTCAAGTGGATCGAGACCCGCACCGAGAACCTCACCACCACCGGCTTCGCCCGCGACTACCACATGGACGTCACCATCGGCGCGAACAAGGACGGCACCGTCACCGCCCTGAAGGTCCGGACCGTCGCCGACCACGGCGCATTCGACGCCGCCGCCGACCCCACCCAGTACCCCGCCGGGATGTTCGGCATCGTCACCGGCAGCTACGACTTCCCCGTCGCGTTCACCGAACTCGACGCGTACTTCACGAACAAGGCCCCCGGGGGTGTGGCGTACCGCTGCTCGTTCCGCGTGACGGAAGCCAGCTACGCCATCGAACGTGGCATGGACATTCTGGCCCGCAAACTCGACATGGACCCCGCCGACCTGCGCCGGAAGAACTTCGTGCACAAGGATGCCTTCCCGTACCAGAGCGCACTGGGCTTCACGTACGACAGCGGCGACTACGCCGGAACGCTCGACAAGGCCCTCACCCAGATCGGGTACGCCGACCTGCGCAAGGAACAGGCCGAGAAACGCGCCCGCGGCGAGTACATGGGCATCGGCATCAGCACCTTCACCGAAGTCGTCGGCGCCGGACCCAGCAAACACTTCGACATCCTGGGCATCAAGATGTTCGACTCCGCCGAGATCCGCATCCACCCCACCGGCACCGGCATCGTCCGCGCCGGCACCAAGAGCCAGGGCCAGGGCCACGAGACCACCTGGGCGCAGATCGTCTCCGAGGAACTCGGCCTGGACGCCGAGAACATCCTCGTGGAAGAAGGCGACACCGACACCGCCCCCTACGGCCTGGGCACCTACGCCAGCCGCAGCACCCCCGTCGCCGGAGCCGCCATCGCCCTGGCCGCCCGCCGCGTCCGCGAGAAGGCGAAGAAGGTCGCCGCGCACCTCCTTGAAGCGTCCCCCGACGACATCGAATGGACCGACCACACGTTCCAGGTCATGGGCGCCCCCGACCGCTCGGTGACCATGAAAGACGTCGCGTTCGCCGCGTACACCAACCCCGGCGACGGGAACGAACCCGGCCTGGAAGCCAGCCTGTACTACGACCCACCCAACATGACCTTCCCCCACGGCGCGTACATCGCCGTCGTGGACGTCGACGCCGACACCGGCGAGGTCAAGGTCCGCCGCTTCCTCGCCGTGGACGACTGCGGCACCGTCATCAACCCCATGATCGTCGAGGGACAGGTGCACGGCGGCCTCACCGAGGGCTTCGCCATCGCCTTCATGCAGGAAATCCCCTACGACGAACAGGGCAACAACCTCGCCCCGAACTTCATGGAGTACCTGATCCCCACCGCCGTCGAATCCCCCGTCTGGGAAACCGGCAGCACCGTCACCCCCAGCCCCCACCACCCCATCGGCGCCAAGGGCGTCGGCGAGAGCCCCAACGTCGGCAGCCCCGCCGCGTTCGTGAACGCCGTCATGGACGCCCTCGCCCCCCTGGGCGTCACGCACATCGACATGCCCCTGACCCGCGAGAAAGTCTGGCGCGCCGTCCGCGACGCCCGCGGGGCCGCCGCGAGCGACTGAACGAGGGCCCATGAGCTCTGAGCTCTGAGCTGTGAGCGCTGTTGCTCAGAGCCCATAGCTCAGAGCTCATGGCTTCCGAAGGAGACCGTATGACCTCTGATCCCCAGCGTCCCACCGGGGACACCGAATTCATTCCGGACCTGCCCGAGCGGCTGGCGGGGCTGGCGCGTGAGGGCGCGGCGGTGGTCGTGGCGACCGTCGTGTCGCGCCGCGCGCCGGTGTCGGCGCAGGTGGGCGACAAGGCGCTCATTCACGCGGACGGCCGCATGGAGGGCTTCGTGGGCGGCGCGTGCTCCCGTGAGATCGTGCGGCGGCAGGCGCTGCTGGCGCTCCAGGGCGGGCAGGCGCGACTGGTGCGGATCGTGCCGGGCGCCGCGCCGGACGCCGAGCACGCCTTCGCCGAGCGGGTCACGGTGCCGATGAACTGCGCGTCGGAAGGGCAGAGCGAGGTGTTCCTGGAACCGCTGCTGCCGCCGCGCCTGCTGGTCGTGGTGGGTCGCACGCCGGTCGCGCGGGCCATCGCCGCGCACGCCGCCCTGATGGGCGACCGGGTGTGGCGCGTGCTGGACGACGACGAGGTGCCGGACGAGCCGGACGCGGTGCCGCTGGGCGCCCTGACGGCGCGCCTGTCGGCCCTGCCTGCCGCGCAGCGCGCCCGCGTGCGGAGCGTCGTGGCGTCCCAGGGGCACTACGACGAAACGGCCCTGGAGGCGCTGCTGCGCGCCCAGCCGAACCCGGTGGGCCTGCTCGCCAGCGCGCGGCGCGCCGCGACCGTCCGCGAGACGCTCGCCATGCTCAGCGGCTTCAGGGAGGCGGACCTGGGCCGCGTCCGCGCGCCCGCAGGGCTGCACCTGGGCGCCCGCACCCCGCACGAGGTGGCGCTGAGCGTGCTGGCGGAACTCGTGCAACTCGACCGGGCCGGGCAGATTGCCTCCCCGCTGCCCGTCCCCGCCGCGCCGGAGGCCGAACCGACCCCGCCGCTCCCCGCACCACCCGCCGGGCTGGCCGCGCAGGTCATGGGCCTCACCGAACTGCCCGTCCTGACGGGCGGCACCGCCGTGGACCCCGTGTGCGGCATGACCGTCACCCTGCCCGCCAAACACACGGCGGACCACGCGGGCGTGACCTACGCATTCTGCTGCCCGCACTGCAAGGCACGCTTCCTGAAAGACCCCGCACGGTACCTCACGCCCGGCTGACGGGCGGCGGGCCGTACAGTGGCGGGCATGATCGCCGCCTTCCTGAATCCCGAGGGGACCCTGCTGCATGCCGGGTCCGACGAGCTGGACCGCGTCGCGTCGGGCCTGTCGAGCCTGCTGCGCGCCGCTGAGCTGATTCCCGTGACGGCGCTGGACGAGGAGGCGCTGCTGAACGTGCCCGCCGCGTTCACGTCCTGGCAGGTGCTGCTGCACGGCGCGGTGCTGCTCGACCCGGACGGTGCGGAGGACCCCGCGTGGCGCCGCCTGACCGTGGAGATGCTGGACGCCGCGCAGGGCGCGCTGGAACTGGCCGCGCAGGCGGCCGGGCACGTCAGCGCCCTGGCGCAGCTGGACCTGGACCTGACCCGCACCGAGCGGCACGGTCGGCTGCTGCGCGTGGAACTGCGCCACCCGTACGGCCTGCCCCGCCCGCTCGATCAGGCCGAGCGGGACCTGAACGACTGGCTGGTCGATGGGCCGCTGCGCGACACCCTGCGACTGGACCGCACGCCGGACGCGCTGCGGCTGCTGCCGCGCGACCTGCGCCCGGAACTCGCCGTGAACTACCTGCTGTCGCAGCTGGACGCCGAGTTCACACTGGGCGTCAGCGCCCTGCCGGGCGACGCGGCGTTCCTGGCGCTGTGCGACTACGCGATGGTGCCCGGCAGCGCGGACCTCCTCGACCCCGCACCAACCGAACGGGACGACGAGGAATAAGTGGGAGGGGGGCGCCGTGCCGAAGCAACCGCGCCCCCTTTTTTCAGGACGGTCAGTCGGCGTCGGGCAGGGCCTCGCGCCACTCGTGCGCCAGGGTCAGCGTGACCTGCGTGTTCAGGTCGGCGCTGCTCTGCCCGACGTGCAGGACGTACTCGCCGGGGTCGGCCACCCACGCCTGCGCCGCCACGTCGAAGTACGCGAGGTCGCGCGGGGTGACGGTCAGCACGGCGTCCCCGGTCTGGCCGGGGTTCAGGTGCATCTTCGCGAAGGCGCGCAGTTCCTTCAGCGGGCGGTCCACGCGGCCCCGCGGGGGTTGCACGTACAGCTGCGCAACGGTGCTGCCGGGCCGTGCTCCCGCGTTCGTGACCGGGACCGTCACGGTCGCCGTGTCCTGCGGGAACGCCGGGGCGTGCAGCCGTGCGGCGCCTAGCGTGAAGGTCGTGAAGCTCAGGCCGAAGCCGAACGGGAACATGGGCGCGACGCCCGAGCGGTCCACGTGGCGGTACCCGGTGTACAGGCCCTCGCGGTACTCGACGCGGCCGTGCTCGCCGGGGTACTGCACGTCCGGGGTCAGCGGGTGGGTGGGGTCGTCCGCCAGGGAGTGCGGGAACGTCTGCGGGAGGCGGCCCCCAGGTTCGGCCAGTCCGGTCAGGACGTCCGCGACGGCGTGCCCGACCTCCTGCCCCGCGAACCACGCCTGCATCACGGCGGGCACGCGGCTCAGCCACGGCATCTCGACCGGGCCGCCCGTCTGGAGGACCACCACGACGTTCGGGTTGACGTCCAACACGGCCTCCACCAGCGCGTCCTGATCGCCGGGCAGCGTGAGGCCCGCGCGGTCCACGCCCTCGGTCTCCCACTCGCCGGTCGTGCCGACGCACAGCACCACCCAGTCCGCCTGCGCGGCCAGGGCGACGGCGCGGGCCAGCCGGTCCCCGTCCGGACGGGCGCGGAAGCCCACCCGCACGGCGTTGAACGGCGTGATGCCGATATCCATGACGTGCGGCGTGTACTCCACGCTCAGCGTGTGCCGCCCGGCACTCAGGTGAACGGGCGCGCGGCGCTCGCCGGACCCGAACGAGAAGTACAGCTCCCCGATGCTCCAGTCCTCCCAGTTGTTCACGGTGGGCTGGCCGTCCACCGACAGGCGGCTGAGGCCCGCGCTGCCCAGGCTCACCTCGTACTCGCCGTCGTGCGGGGCGTCCACCGTGACGGTCAGGGTCGCGTGGAACGCGTCCGGGTTCACGCCGTCCGGGAGGCCGAAGAACATCACCTCCGCCTGCGGGCGCGTGTCCTGCCCGATCACCGGGCCGCCCGCCTGATCGCGGTACTCGATGCGCGTCTCGACCTGAGGCACCGGTAGGTACCGCTCGTTCCCGGTGCCCTCAGCACTGCCGATCACGCTCACGCGGCCCCCCTCGCGCAGCCCCTCGGTGGGGGAGACGCGGCGGTGGGCGTGCATCTGCGCGCTGCCGCCCCCCATCACCTGCGCCGACTCGGCGTTCGGGCCGATCACCGCCACCCGCACCCCAGCGGGCAGCGGCAGCGCGCCGCCGCTGTTCTTCAGCAGCACCAGCCCCTCGGCCCCCGCGCGGCGGATCAGGGCGCGCGTCTCGGGGTACTCGGTGTCCCGCTCGTGATCGTCCGCGACGTCCAGCGGCCCGGTCAGGGTGCCCGTGCGCGAGAGCAGGTGCAGCACCGCCCGCGCCCGCTCACGCACGCCCGCGCGGACCTCCGGGTCCGCCTGCGCCTGCGCCAGCAGCGGCTGTCTGGCCACGGCCGGGCCGGGCATCTCCAGATCCAGGCCCGCCAGGACCCCCTCGGCCGCCGAGTGCGTGCCGCCCCAGTCGCTCATGACCAGCCCCGTGAAGCCCCACTCGCGCCGCAGGACCTTCTGCAGCAGCCACGGATGCTGCGAGCAGTACGGGCCGTTCAGTCGGTTGTACGCCGTCATGATCGCCCAGGGCTGGGCCTCCTTCACCACGATCTCGAAGGGCCGCAGGTACAGTTCCCGCAGCGTCCGCTCGTCGATCACGGAATCGATCGTGCCGCGCTGGAATTCCGACTCGTTCCCCGCGAAGTGCTTCGGCGTGGCGCCCACCCCGCCCGCCTGGAGGCCCTGCACGTGCGCCGCCGCGAGCCGCCCGGTCAGGACCGGGTCCTCGGCGTAGTTCTCGAAGTTCCGGCCGTTCAGCGCCGAGCGGAACACGTTGATGGTCGGCGCCAGCAGCACGGTCGCGCCCTTGTCGCGCGCCTCACGCGCCAGCGACCCCCCGACCTCGCGCAGCAGGTCCACGTTCCACGTCGCGCCCAGCGCGATTCCCACCGGGTACGCCGCCGTGCGCCGACCCCCGATCAGCGGCCCACCGCCCCGCACGCCCGCCGGGCCGTCACTCACCTTCAGCGGCGGGATGTTCAGGCGCGGCACGGCGGCGGTGCGCCACGCGTCCGCGCCGGACAGCAGGGCCACCTGCTCTTCCAGCGTCAGCTGGTCCAGCAGGGCGTCGGGGTCGGTGTGGGTCACGGTCTGGGTCATGAGGCACCTCGGGAGAGCGGGGCAGGACGCTGAAACAGTTCAGTGATGTCCGGCAGCGTACACCTGAAACCGCTTTCACGGAAGAACCTGTCCGGACCGCGCGGACCTCGCTGCGGGGTGGAACTGATCCCCGCTGTCAGCGGCGGTTCTTCTTCCCGAACAGCCCGTCCACGGGCGCCGGGGACACCGCCCGCCCGATCAGGTCCACGGTTTCCGCGAGGGTAACGGTGAACACGCCCGCCTCGCCCCCGTCGGCCGCTTCTCGCCTCTGGCGGGAGCCGCTGCCGCCAGCGGGCTGGAGTGCGCCGGTGTGAATCAGCTTCAGCATGCGGGCGCGCAGCGCGACCTGCGCCGCACGGCCTGAACGCCGTCCGGATTTCGGCGCGTGTGACGCGCGGGGCCGCCATAATCACGAACGATGACCATTCTGGTGACGGGCGCGACCGGTTTCCTGGGCGGGGTGACGGCCCGGGAACTTGTGCGGGCCGGGCACGCCGTGACGGGCCTGGGCCGGGACGTGCACAGGGGCGCGGCGCTGGAGGCCGACGGCGTGCGGTTCGTGTCGGCCGACCTGCGCGGCGCCGACTGGGACGCCCTGCTGGCTGGGGTAGAGGGCGTGGTGCACGCGGCGGCCCGCTCGACCCTGTGGGGGCACGCGGCGGACTTCCACGCAGACAACGTGACCCCCAGCGCCGCGCTGGCCCGGGCGTGCGCGCGGCGGGGCGTGCGGCTGGTGCACGTCAGCACGCCCAGCGTGTACAACGCGACCGGATTCACGCAGGCGGTGCGGGAGGACACTCCGGTCGGCCCGCGCTTCGACAGTCTGTACGCCCGCAGCAAGTGGCAGGCGGAGCAGGCGGTGCGCGCCGCGCTGCCCGACGCGACCATCCTTCGCCCACGCGGCATCTACGGCGTGGGGGACACCAGCATCGTGCCCCGGCTGGCTGCCGCGCTGCGCGCCGGTCGCCTGCCGCGCCTGACCGGGCGGGAGGTCTGGACCGACCTGACCGATGTGCGCAACGTCGCCCACGCGATCACGCTGGCCCTGACCCGCCCCGCGCCCGGCGTGTTCAACGTGACCGACGGGCAGGCCATCCCGCTGTGGGCGACGCTGGACCGGCTGGCCGACACGCTGGGCGTGCCCAGACCGACCCAGCGTGTGCCCGCGCGGCTGCTGGAAGGGGTCGCGGCGGCGCTGGAACTCGGCGCGCGACTGCACCCCGACCGGCCCGAGCCGCCCCTGACCGCCAGCGGCGTGCGCCTGCTGACGCGGCCCATGACGCTGGACCTGACGCGCGCCCGCGAGCGGCTGGGCTACGCGCCGGTCGTCACGCCCGAGCAGGGCTTCGCGGACGTGTTCGCGGCCCTCAGGGCGGCACAGGCATGAGCGTCCGGGTCATCCCGCTGCGAGCGGGCGCGTGCCTGAACCTCGCGGCGATCACCGAACGCGGCGCGCCGTGGCGGGTGCAGGCGTACCCGGCGGGCTTCACGCTGATCCTGCACCCCACGCGCGGCCCCGTGCTGTTCGACACCGGCTACGGCGCGGGCGTGGTCGCCGCGATGCGCCGCTGGCCGGGCCTGATCTACGGCCTGATCACGCCCGTGCAGTGCGGCCCGCACGACTCCGCGCGCGAGCAGCTGCGCGTGCTGGGCTTCCCCCCGGACGAGGTCCGGCACGTGATCGTCTCTCACCTGCACGCCGATCACGTGGGCGGCCTGCGCGACTTCCCGCACGCGACCTTCCACCTCGACCGCCGCGCCTGGGACCCCCTGAGGGCGCTGCGGGGCGTGCGGGCGGTGCGCCGCGCGTACCTGCCGGAACTCCTCCCGGACGACTTCGAGGACCGCTGCGCGTGGCTGAACTTCAAGCCGGGCGGGGACGCCCTGGACCCCTTCGCGGAGGCCGCGGACGTCTTCGGGGACGGCCTGCTGCGCGCCGTGCCGCTCCCCGGACACGCGCCCGGCATGGTGGGCCTGCTGGCGCAGGAGGACGCGGGCCTGACCGTCCTGGCCGCCGACGCCGCCTGGAGCGTCCGCGCGGGCCGCGAGGCGCGCCCCGTGCACCCGCTGGCCCGCGTGGCGTTCCACGACCCGGCCCAGGAGGCTGCGAGCGGCGCGGCCCTGCGCGCCTTCCTGCACGCGAATCCCGGTGCGAGGCTGCACGTCAGCCACGACCACCCGGAGGACTGGCCGTGAGTGCCCTGCCCATCCTGCTGGGTGCGCTGGACGACGCCCGCCTGAACTTCCGCAGCCGCGCGGCGCTGGACCGCCATCAGGAGCGCCTCGCGCACGGGCACCTGCGCTGGGTGGCCGCGCACAGCCCCGCCGTCGCCGCCCGCTTCCGCGCCGCCGGGCTGCCCCTGAGCCGCTGGCGCGACCTGCCCCCCACCGACAAGGCCGCCATGCTCGCCACGTTCGACACGCTGAACACCGTGGGTGTCACGCTGGACCGTGCGCTGGCGGTCGGGCGGCAGGCGGAACGCACCCGCGATTTCACGCCCACCCTCGCCACGCCCGCCGGACCGGTCACGGTCGGCCTGTCCACCGGCACGAGCGGCACCCAGGGCGTCTTCCTGGTCAGCCGCGCCGAGCAGGCCCGCTGGGCCGGGACCGTGCTGCGCCACCTCCTGCCCGGCGGGCTGTGGGGGCTGCTGCGTCCGCAACGGGTCGCGTTCTTCCTGCGGGCCGACAGTCCCCTGTACCGCAGCGTCGGGCGCGGGCGGCTGGAGTTCCGCTTCTTCGACCTGCTGCGCCCCCTCCCCGACCTGGCCGCCGAGGCCCAGGCGTACGCGCCCACCCTGATCGTCGGGCCGCCCGGCGTGCTGCGCGCCCTGCACCGCACCGGCGCCCGGCTGCGCGCCCGGGTGATTAGCGTCGCGGAGGTCCTCGACCCCGACGACGAGGCCGCCCTGCGCGACTGGGGGGACGTCGTGCAGGTCTATCAGGCCACCGAGGGCCTGCTGGCCCTGCCGTGCCCGCACGGGTCGCTGCACCTGAACGAGGCGCACGTCCACTTCGACCTCGAACCCCTGGGGGACGGCCTGCACCGCCCGGTCATCACCGACCTGCGCCGCCGCGCTCAGCCGTTCATCCGCCACCGCCTCGACGACGCGCTGCGCCTCCACCCCGACCCGTGCCCGTGCGGGCAGGCCGCGCGCCGCGTGCACAGCATCGCGGGCCGCCAGGACGACGCGCTGTACCTGCCTGGACCGGCAGGGGAGAGCGTGACCGTCTGGCCGGACTTCCTGCGCGGTGCCCTCGCTGCCGTCCCCGACCTGCGCGAGTACCGCGCCGAGCAGACCGGCCCCGCCGCCCTCACGCTGCACCTCGACCCGCACACCCCCGACACCCGGGCCAGCGCCCTGCGCGCCGTCCGGGACGCCCTGCACCGCAGCCACGCCGACCCAGAGCGCCTCACCCTCGACACCCGCCCCCTCGACCCGACCCCGCCCGGCACCAAACGCCGCCGCGTCACCCGAACCTGGAGGCCCGCATGAACCCACCCGACACCATCCTCGGCGTGCGCCTCCTCGCCACCGCACACGCCCTCCCCGCACGCCGCGTCCCCACCGCCGAGGTCGCCCGCCTGTGCCACGTCCCCGAAGCGATCGCCCTGAAACGCAGCGGCGTCCACGAACGACGCTGGCTCTCTGGGCAGGAAACCGCCCTGACCCTCGGCACGCAGGCCGCCCACGAAGCCCTGAACCGCGCGCACCTGAACGTCAACGACGTGGACGTCCTCCTGAACGCCAGCGGCAGCCAGCTGCAACCCATCCCCGACGGCGCCGCCCTCTACGCCCGCGAACTCGGCCTCACCGGCGCCGCCACGTACTCCCTGCACGGCACCTGCCTCAGCTTCCTCCTCGCCCTCCAGCACGCCGCCCTCCTCATCCACACCCATCAGGCCCGGCACGTCCTCATCATCAGCAGCGAAGGCGGCAGCGTCGGCCTCAACCCCAGACAACCCGAAAGCACCCTCCTGATCGGCGACGGCGCCGCCGCCATCCTCCTCGGCCCACCCACCCGCCCCGGCCAGGGCCTGCACGCCACGCGCATCGAAACGCACCCCGCCGGAGCCGACCACACCCGCATCACCGGCGGCGGCACCCTCCGCCACCCCAACCACCCAGCCGCCGCCCCCACCGACTTCACCTTCGACATGCAGGGCCTCCAGGTCCTCAAACTCGCCAGCCGCGTCGTCCCCCCCTTCCTCGAACGCCTCCGCCCCGGCCTCAGCAGCGGCCTGCCCGGCATCACCCGCGTCATCCCACACCAAGCCAGCCAGGCGGGCCTCGACCTGCTGTGCCGCTACAACTGGCCCGAGGAACAGGTCGAGGTCACCCTCCGCACCCTGGGCAACGTCATCGCCGCCAGCCTCCCCCTCACGCTGCATCAGGCGGTCGAGGCGGGGCGGCTGAAGGAGGGCGACACCGCGCTGCTCGTGGGGACCGGGGCGGGGTTGATCGCGGGTGGGGTGATCTGGGAGTTGTAACGGGGTTGGTCTGTGCGTTGCCCCACCCCCCAGCCCCCTCCCCCAGAGGGGCAGGGGGAGCGGCGTTGCACTGGGCAAGAGTTTTGACTGTGCGGCGAAGGTGCATTGGACGGTGACGTGTTCGGCCTTGACGCCATCCTCCGCGCCCCCGCAAGGCCCGCGCGCTGCGCGCACGACGGCCGGTGGCAGTCAGCGGTCAGTCGCTGTGGTGGGACGTTTCGGGCCGCTGATCTACTTTTCTCGATTTGGCAGGAGCATGTGTTCAAGGCTCCCCTTGAGGGGAGCTGTCGCCGTAGGCGACTGAGGGGTCCCGCTGCGCAGCAGCCTCCCTTCACACTCCCCCTTCCTGTACAGCGCCCCGGCGTGGTGTGGGTGGGCGGGCTACGCTGGCGGCATGAGTGCGGATGGCCTGCCGGAGAAGTTTGACGTGATCGTGCATCCCGCCGCCGAGTTGCGGGGAGAGTTGCGGGCGCAGCCGAGCAAGAACTACACGACGCGGTACCTGCTGGCGGCGGCGCTGGCGGCTGGGGAGTCGCGGGTGGTGGGCGTGGCGACCAGCGAGGACGCCGAAGCGATGCTGCGCTGCCTGGAGGACTGGGGTGCGGGTGTGGAGCTGGTGGGTGGGGACGCCGTGATCCGGGGCTTCGGGAGCAGTCCGCGTGCGGGTGTGACGCTGAATCCGGGGAATGCGGGGGCGGTGGCGCGCTTCCTGATGGGCGTGGCGGCCCTGACGACCGGCACGGCGTTCGTGACGGACTACCCGGATTCGCTGGGCAGGCGGCCGCAGGGGGACCTGCTGGAGGCCCTGTCGCGCCTGGGTGCGCGCGTGCAGAGCCGGGAGGGGACGCTGCCGGTGTCCATCTCGGGTCCGGTGCGGGGCGGCGTGGTGGAGGTCAGTGCGGAGCGCAGCAGCCAGTACGCCAGCGCGCTGATGTTCCTGGGGCCGCTGCTGCCCGGCGGGCTGGAGCTTCGCCTGACGGGGAACATCAAGAGCCACGCGCCGCTGCGGCAGACGCTGGACACCCTGGCGGCGTTCGGGGTGCAGGCGTCCGCCAGTGACGACCTGAGCCGCATCACGATTCCGGGTGGGCAGGCGTACCGGGCGGGCCGCGTGCTCGTGCCCGGGGATTACCCGGGCAGCGCGGCGATTCTCGCGGCGGCGGCCACCCGTCCCGGCGAGCTGCGCCTGTCGAACCTCCGCGAGCACGACCTGCAGGGCGAGCGGGAGGCCCTGGACGTCCTGCGCGAGATGGGCGCCGACCTGACCCGCGAGGGCGACACGGTGGTCGTGCGCGGCGGGCGGCCCCTGCACGCGGTCACGCGCGACGGGGACGGCTTCACGGACGCCGTGCAGGCCCTTACGGCGGCGGCGGCGCTGGCCGAGGGCACGACCACCTGGGAGAACGTGTCCACGCTGCGCCTGAAGGAATGTGACCGCATCAGCGACACGCGCCGCGAACTGGAGGCGCTGGGCCTGACCGTCACCGAGACGCAGGACAGCCTGACCGTCACGGGCACGCCCAGTCTCGCCGGGGGGGTCACGGCCGACGGGCACGGCGACCACCGCATGATCATGCTGCTGACCGTGCTGGGCCTGGGCGCGCAATCTCCCATCCGGATCACGGGCGCGCACCACATCCGCAAGAGCTACCCGATGTTCTTCCGGCACCTCGAAACGCTCGGGGCGAGGTTCGAGTACCCGGAAGCCACGCGCGCCTGATCCCGTTCGGCTGCGACGCCGCAGAGCCACCCCCGGATGAGGGTGGCTTTTTCCGTCTGGGACGACGTGGATGGGGTGTTCATGGAGCGCGTCCAGAAGCTGATGTGGGACGTCTGCCCCGTTCCTATGCTGGAGCGAGCTGGGCGGTGGGTCATTAGCATGCCCGGCCGGATCGACGCAAGGGCACCTGAGCGGCGCAGCGCGTGCCCGTCACGGCAGAATCCTGAGCAGTGCCCTTCACAGGAGGTTGTATCCATGACGCAGTTCAGCAACCCGGATATCGTCGGTGATTCCCCCGCCTGGCTGAGTTTCATCTGGATCGCGTTCACGACCGCGCTGGGCCTGATGATCCTGGGCATCTACTTCATTCCGGTGGACTGGTGGATCAAGGGGTACCTGTACATGGGGACGCTGTTCCTGACCGCCAGCACCCTGACCCTCTCCAAGAGTCTGCGCGACCGGCACGAGCACGAACGGCTCGTGAACCGCGTCAAGAGTGCCCGGACCGAGCAGGTGCTCAGCAAGTTCGACACCTGACGGACTGATCCGGGATTCAAGTGATTCCACGTCATCCGGAGGCGCCCGGTGGCCCCCTCACCCTTCCGCCCTGTCGCTCCTCAGCTGCGCAGCTCTTCGAGTCCTTCCCTCACTGCTCCGCAGCTCTGTGAGTTCCGCAGCGGGAGAGAGGACAGCGGAACGCGACCACGGTCGAGGCGAGTCACTTGAATTCCGTATGACCGGACCTCCGGCCCGTGAAGCCGCACTTGAGCGCGCCGGTATGCCGGACTCATGAGCGGCTGATCTGCTGGGAGTATGCCCTCAATCCGACTGGCCTTCCCGGCGGCGCTGGCCGCCACGACCCTCGCCCTGCTGGGCACTGGCTGCGCGCAGAGCAGCACTGGCGTGGCGCAGAGCCTCAAGGTGCCCGCCGGATTTCAGGTGAACCTGTACGCAGACGGATTCAAAAAGCCGCGTTTCATGGTGGTGGCCAGCAACGGAGACGTCCTGCTGAGCGACACCGGCGCCGGGACCGTGTACGTCCTGCCGGACCGCAACCGCGACGGGAAGGCCGACGGGAAGCAGGTATTCGCCAGCGGGTTGAACCAGCCGCACGGCCTCGCCCTGCGGGACGGATACCTGTACGTGGCGAACACGGACGGCGTGGTGCGCTTCCCCTATAAGGCCGGGGATTTGAAGGCCAGCGCCGCGCCCACGAAACTGGTGGACCTGCCGGGTGGCGGCGGGCACTCCACCCGCACGGTGGAGTTCGGCCCGGACGGGCGGATGTACGTGTCGGTGGGCAGCACCTGCAACGTCTGCGAGGAGAGTGACCCGAAACGCGCCGCGATCTGGGTGTACGACGCCGACGGGAAGAACGGCAGGCCCTACGCGACCGGCCTGCGCAACGCGGTGGGGCTGGAGTGGTTCGGCGGGCAGCTGTACGCCACGAACAACGGCCGCGACCAGCTGGGCGACGACCTCCCGCCCGAGGGGTTCTACAGGGTCAAGCAGGGTGGGTTCTACGGCTGGCCGTACTGCTACACCACCCAGCCCGGACAGGCGCAGGTGTGGGACAAGGACTTCGGGCGCAAGTCGGCCGACACCTGCAAGGCCGCCACGCCCGCCTTCGCGCTGACCACCGCGCACGCCGCGCCGCTGGGCCTGGCGTTCTACACCGGGAAGACCTTCCCCGCCGCGTACCGTGGGCAGATGTTCGTGGCGCTGCACGGCAGCTGGAACCGCAGCGAGAAGAGCGGCTACAAGGTGATCACCATCGATCCGCAGACCGGGCGGGTCACAGACTTCCTGACCGGCTTCCTGCGCGGGCAGAACGTGGTGGGCCGCCCGGTGGACCTGGCGGTCGCGGCGGACGGCTCGCTGCTGCTGACCGACGATGGCGAGGGCCGCATCTGGCGCATCCAGGCCCGCTGATCCGGGTGGGTGGCTGGAGGCCGCTGGGCTGTCCAGCCGACCCGCCGCTCTGTGCTGGTCTGCGGATTCAGGATCAGGCGGGGCGCGGTACACTGGAGGGCGTGTTTGTTCATGCCGTGAAGGTCATTCCGTCCCGCCCGCACGGCTGGACGCCTGAAACGGGCGTCCCGGTGCACGCATGAAACTCAGCCGCCTGCCGCCCGGCTTCGCGCTGGACACGGCCGCGCAGGGCCTCGCGCTGCGTGAGGAGGCCGTCACCGACGTGCGCCGCGAGTGGACGGACGACGGCTGGCATGCCGAGGCGACCGTCACCGACGCGGGCGTGCCCTACCACGCGACGGTGGACCTGCTGCCGCCGCCCGACCCGCAGCTGCGTGGCAGTTCCTGTACCTGCGGGCGCTACCGCTGCCGCCATGTGGCTGCGCTCGTGCTGGCGACCGACCCGCCCGCCGGGCCCCGCCCCGCGCCCCGCGACGCGGCTGAGGGCGGCAAACCCGCCCCCGCAGAGGAACCGCTGGATGCCCGCACGCAGCAGTGGCTGGCGGCCTTCACGGACACCCGCAGCCCCAGCCGGGGCCGTCAGTTCGAACTGCGCTACGTGCTGCGCTTCCTGCCGCCCGGCTCGTCCGCCGGGGGGCGGCGCGTGGCGCTGCAACTCCTGCGCGTGCCCCTGCGTGGCGAGCAGCCGGACGTGAAGGGCGCTGAACGCTACCCGATGCCCCGCAACCTCAGCAGCGCGCCTGCGTTCGTGCGCCGCGACTCGAACCTCCTGCGGCTGCTGGAGATGGCCACCACCGCCACGCACGAGCCCGGCCGCTGGCAGGAGGAACTGCACGCCCTGACGGACCACCCGGCCGCGGACCTGCTGCTGGAGCACCTGCTGGGCAGCGGCCGCTTATGCTGGGAGCGGCCCGAGCAGCCCCTCACGCGCGGCCCGGACCTGAGCGGGCAGCTGGCGTGGCTGAGTGACCCGCGCGGCGCGCAGACGCCCGCCGTGCACCTCCCGGACGCGCCGGACGCGCAGCTGCTGCCGGTCGCGCCCCCGTGGGCGGTGCGGCCCGGCGCGCTGAGCCTCTCGCGCGTGCAGACCGACGCCCCGGCGGAAGTGACTGCCCGCTTCCTGTCAGGCCCGGTGCTGCCGCCCGCGCAGGCGGTGGCGCTGGCCCACGCGATCACCGCTTCGGGTCTGAACCTCCCCATCCCGCAGACCGTGCAGGTGCGCGAGGAACGCCTGCCGTACACCCCGCAGCTGCACCTGCTGGCCCGCGAGGCCACCCACCACGCCTTCAGCGGTGCCCGGCACGCCGTGACGCTGCCCCTGGCGGAACTCCGGCACGCCTACGCGGGCCTGACCGTGCCCGACGACCACGCGGGCACCGGCCCCGCCGTGTTCCGGGGCGGCGTCCTGACCCGCGTCACCCGAGACCCGGAAGCGGAACGCGAGGCGGCACACACCGTCGCCCTGAGCGGTTTCATGCTCCTCGACGACGCCTACGGCCACGAGTACACCGTCCCCGGCGGCGAGCACCTCCTCACCCTCGGGGACGACGACGCCTGGATGGAGTTCATGCGCGCGGGCCGCGCCGACCTGGAAGCGCAGGGCTTCACCATCCACATCCACCCGGACTTCCCGCTGAACTTCGCGGAGATCACCGACTGGTACGGCGAGACCGACGACTCCCACGGCGGCTGGTTCACCCTCGACCTCGGTATCGTCGTGGACGGTCAGCGCCTCAGCCTGATTCCCATCCTGGCCGACCTGATCGCCCGCCAGCCGCAGCTGTTCACCCCCGAAGCCCTGGCGGAACTCAAGGACGACGAGGTCCTGCACGCCTCCCTCGGCGACGGCCGTCGCGTCGCCCTGCCTGCCGGACGCGTCCGCGCCATCCTGGGCGTCCTCGTGGAACTCAACCTCCGCGACCTGCCCCCCGGACCCCTGCGCCTCCCACTCCTCGACGCCGCCCGCGTCGCCCAGCTGGAAGAAGCCGTACAGGCCCGCTGGCTCGGCGCCGAACGCCTCCTCGACCTGGGCCGCCGCCTGCGCGACTTCCGGGGCGTGCAGGACATCACCCCCCCGCAGGGCCTGCGCGCCGACCTGCGCCCCTACCAGCGCCAGGGCGTTGCGTGGCTGCAATTCCTGCGCGAGTACGGCATGGGCGGCATCCTCGCCGACGACATGGGCCTGGGCAAGGCGCAGCCGCTCGACGCCCGCATCCTGACCCCGCTGGGCTGGCGCACCATGGGCGACCTCCAGGTCGGTGACTACGTGATCGGCCGCAACGGGCATCCGACCCAGGTGATCGGCGTGTACCCGCAGGGTGAACGCGACATCTACCGCGTGACCCTCACGGACGGAGCCAGCGTCGAGGTCGACGAGGAACACCTCTGGGCCGTGAACACCCCGGTCCGCAAGAAACGCGGACTGCCCGAACAGGTGCTCACCACCGCGCAGATTAAGGGCACCCTGACCGACGCGGCGGGCAACCTGAAGCACTACCTGCCGGTCGTGGAGGCGGTGCAGTTCGCGTCCCGTGACCTGCCCGTCGACCCCTACACCCTGGGAGCGCTGCTGGGCGACGGGCATCTCAGCCACAGCCTCGGGATCACGACTGAGGATGAGATCGTGTCCGCCCTCGCGCTGCCCGAACCGGTCGCCGCCCACCACGGGGCGCGCCTGACCCCGCATGTCAGCACGTACCGCCTCACCACGCCCGGCCAGTGGACGCCCAATCCCCTCAAGGACGCCCTGCGGACCCTGGGCCTGCATGGCACCACCAGTCACTCCAAGTTCATTCCCCCCGACTACCTGCTGGGCAGCCCGGCCCAGCGCCTCGCGCTCCTGCAGGGCCTGCTGGACACGGATGGGCACGCGGGCGAGGTCGTGGAGTACACCAGCGTGTCCAGGGAACTGGCGCTCGGCGTGGTGGAACTCGTGCAGTCCCTGGGCGGCACGGCGCGGCTGAAACCGAAAGTCACCACCCACGTGTATCAGGGCGAGCGGCGGACCGGGCAGGCGTGGCGCGTCACCCTGAAACTCCCGGCGCACCTCGACCCGTTCCGGCTCCCGGCCAAACTGGCCGCCTACGCCCGTCCGACCAAGTACCCGCCCACCCGCGGTGTCCGGCACGTCGAGTACGTGGGGCGCAAGCCCGCGCAGTGCATCGCGGTGGCCGCTGCCGACCGCCTGTACGTCACCGACCAGTACATCGTCACGCACAACACCGTTCAGACCCTGTCGCACCTGCTGCTGGAGAAGGAATCGGGCCGCGCGGACCGGCCCAGTCTGGTGATCGCGCCGACCAGCGTGATCGGCAACTGGCAGGCGGAAGCGGCGAAGTTCACGCCGGACCTGCGGGTGCTGACCCTGCACGGCAAGGACCGCCGCGCGCAGTTCGCGCAGATCCCGGGACATGACCTGATCCTCACGACGTACCCGCTGCTGCCGCGCGACATCACGGAACTGGGTGCCTTCGAGTACCACCTCGTGATCCTCGACGAGGCGCAGAACATCAAGAACACCCGCACGGCCGCCGCGAAGGCCGCCGGGAGCCTCAGCGCCCGCCACCGCCTCGCCCTGACCGGCACGCCGCTGGAAAACCACCTGGGTGAGCTGTGGTCGCAGTTCAACTTCCTCGCGCCGGGCCTGCTGCACGACGAGAAGACCTTCCGCGAGCTGTACCGCACGCCCATCGAGAAACGCGGCGAGGCGTCCCGCCGTCAGGCGCTGGCCGCCCGGGTGCGCCCGTTCATCCTGCGCCGCGAGAAACGCGACGTGGCGCGTGAACTGCCTCCCAAGACCGAGATCCCGGTGCGCGTCACGCTGGACGGCGACCAGCGCGACCTGTACGAGACGGTGCGCGTCACGACCGAAACCCGCGTCCGCGAGGAACTCCGCGCGCGCGGCCTGGCCCGCAGCACCATCGCCATCCTCGACGCGCTCCTCAAGCTGCGGCAGGCGGTCACCGACCCCCGGCTCGTGAAACTCGACGCGGCGCGCGGCGTGCAGAACAACGCCAAGTTCGACTGGCTCCAGGCGCACCTCCCGCAGATGATCGAGGAGGGCCGCCGCGTCCTGATCTTCAGCGGCTTCGCCACGCTGCTGCGCCACCTGGAAGACTGGCTGCGCGAGCAGCGCATCCCGTACTCCATGATCACCGGCAGCACCCAGGACCGCCAGGGTCAGATCGACGCGTTCCAGAGCGGCAAGACCCACGTGTTCCTGATCACCCTGAAGGCCGGGGGCGTCGGCCTGAACCTCACCGCCGCCGACACCGTCATCCACTACGACCCCTGGTGGAACCCGGCCGCCGAGGAACAGGCCACCGACCGCGCCTACCGCATCGGGCAGGACAAACCGGTGTTCGTGTACAAGCTGATCGCCGCCGGCAGCGTCGAGGAACGCATCCTCGACCTCCAGGCCCGCAAGGCGTCCCTGGCGCGCGGCATCCTTGACGGGGGCCTCAGTGACGCCACGCAGCTCACGCCCGCCGATCTCGACCGGCTGTTCGCGCCGCTGGAGGACGAGGAGGACGGCGACCTGCTCGAACGCGCCGGGGTGGCCGGGTAGGCCCGCTCCACCACCGCCGTTCCGCTTCAGAGGGTCGCCCCGCGCGGCCCTCTTCTCTATGCGGTCAGGAACCGGCGCGGCGGTCACGCGCCGGGCACGGCGTGGTCACGGGTGTGGGCGTGTCATGAGGCCCGGCTCTGGGCAGGCGGCGCGCTTCCGCCTCCCGGTTCACGGGGCCTTCGGGGGACTGATCCATGAGTCCTGACCGCCGCCGCCCTCCCGCCTCGGGACGGCCGCGCTGCTGCTCGCGCCGCCCGCCTGGGGCCGCCTCTGGCCCACCGACCTGCTGACCCGCGCCGGGACACCTCGTGTGGCTGCTGGAGGCCCTCCCCGCCGACGACCTGCCCCTGGCTGATCCACTGTGGGCCGGTCCAGGGGAGGACTGCCCCGCCGACGACTCCTGTGCCGGAACGGGGGAGAGGTGACCCCGAACAGACGATGAAAAACCCCCCACCCACAGGGGGCAGGGGGCGTTGGGGCAAGGAGCCTTAGTTGGTGTAGGTGACGTTCTCGTTGACGACGCCGGGGCGGGTATCGTCGTAGCTGCGGTTGCCGGTCACGGAGTCCGTGCTGGTGCTGCCCTCGCCGTACTTCTCGAGGGTGCGCTCGTCGGCGACCTGCATGTCCCGCACCGTCTGGAGGCCCGTCCCGGCGGGAATCAGCTTCCCGAGGATGACGTTCTCCTTCAGGCCGATCAGGTCGTCGACCTGGCCCTTCATGCTGGCCTCGGTCAGCACGTGGGTGGTGTGCTGGAAGCTCGCGGCGGACAGCCAGCTCTTGGTGGTCAGGCTGCTCTTGGTGATGCCCAGCAGGACGGGCTTCCAGGAGCTGGGGGTCTGGCCTTCCTCGAGCAGGTCGTTGGCCTGGTCGACTTCCCAGCGTTCCACGGTCTGCCCTTCGAGCAGTTCGGTGTCGCCGCCGTCGGTGATCTCGACCCAGCGGAGCATCTGGCGCACGATGACTTCGATGTGCTTGTCGTGCACCTTCACGCCCTGGCTGCGGTATACGCGCTGCACTTCTTCCACCAGGTAGCGCTGGGCGGCGTCGGTGTCCTTGTACAGCAGGAGGTCGTGGGGGTTGATGGCGCCGCGCGTGAGGGGCTGACCGGCTTCGACGCGGTCGCCGTCCTTGACGATCATGCGCAGGCCCTTGCTGATCTTCATGGCGGTCTTGCTGGAGTACTGGTCGTCGTCGGCCTCGATGCGCACGAGGTAGCGTTCCTCGTCCTCCTCGATGCGCACCACGCCGTCACGGTCGGCCACGGCCGCCGAGGTCTTGGGCTTGCGGGCTTCGAACAGTTCGATCACGCGGGGCAGACCCATGGTGATGTCCCCGCCGCCGCTGCCGGCGACCCCACCGGTGTGGAAGGTGCGCATGGTGAGCTGCGTGCCGGGCTCGCCGATGGATTCGGCGGCGACGACGCCGACCGCTTCGCCCATGCTGACGGGCTTGGCCTGCGAGAGGTCGTAGCCGTAGCACTTCTGGCACACGCCGCTCTTGACGCGGCAGTTCAGGGGCGTGCGGATGAACACGCTCTGGAGGGCCTTGGCGCTCTTGGTGATCGCCTTGACGTCTTCCAGGGAGAGCATCTCGCCCGCTTCGATGGTGCGCCCGTCGACCTCGACCGCGTCGGACAGGGTGCGGCCGTAGATGCTGGTCTCGATCTCGCTGCTCTTGCGGGTGCGCCACTCGCCGGTGCGCTCGTCGGTCGCGCCCAGGGGCATGACGGTGTAGTCGGTGGTGCCGCAGTCCACGTCGCGCACGACGACCTCGTGGGCCACGTCGACCAGCTTGCGGGTCAGGTAGCCGGAGTCGGCGGTACGCAGCGCGGTGTCCGCGCCACCCTTACGGGCGCCGTGGGTGGAGATGAAGTATTCCAGCACCGACAGACCCTCGCGGAAGCTGGCGCGGATCGGCACTTCGATGGTGCTGCCGTCGGGGCGGGCCATCAGGCCGCGCATCCCGGCGAGCTGCGTGATCTGCTGCGCGTTACCACGGGCGCCGGAGAGGCTCATGATCCACAGGGGGTTGAAGGGGTAGTTCTTGCCGAAGTTGTCGAACATGGCGTTCTTGACTTCGTCCTTCGTGTCGTTCCAGAGCTGCACGACCTGCTTGTAGCGCTCTTCTTCGGTCATGAAGCCGAACTCGAAGTTCTGCTCGATCTCGGCGACCTTGGCGTCCGCCTCGGCCAGGATCTCGGTCTTGGCGGGCGGGATGACGATGTCGTCGATGCCGATGGTGATGCCGGAGGTCGTGGAGAGCTTGAAGCCCGCGTCCTTCAGGCCGTCGAGCAGCCCGGCAGTCGCCTCGATCCCGAGGTGCTTGAAGCACGCCATGACCATGTCCTTGAGGTGGTCCTTCTCGTAGGCGGTCTCGAGGTTCACGAGGGTGTCCACGAGGTGCGCCTGCATGCCCAGGGCTTCCTGCACGATCCGGCGGAACATCACGCGGCCCGCGCTGGTGTCGTAGGTGACGCCGTTCAGGCGGATGCGGACGTAGTCCTGGTGGTCGATCTCGCCGCGTTCGACGGCCATGACGGCCTCGTCGGGGTTGCTGAAGATGTACTTCAGGCGGCCGGGGCTGGTCTCCTGACCGGCCACGACGATGGGGCTGTTCAGCGCGACCTTCCCGCCGTCGAGGGCGGCCAGGGCGGCCTGCTCGTCGGCGAATTCGCTGCCCGCGCCGAGGTTGTCCTTGCGCAGCAGGGTCAGGGTGAAGATCCCCAGGATGATGTCGCGGCTGGGCTTGACGTTCGGCTCGCCGTTCGCGGGGGACAGCAGGTTATGCGCGCTGAGCATCTGGATGCGCGCCTCGGCCTGCGCCTGGGCGCTCAGGGGGACGTGGATGGCCATCTGGTCGCCGTCGAAGTCGGCGTTGAAGGCTTCACAGACCAGCGGGTGCAGCTGGATGGACTGACCCTCGACGAGCACGGGCTCGAAGGCCTGGATGCCCAGTCGGTGCAGGGTGGGCGCGCGGTTGAGCAGCACGACCTTGTCCTCGATGACCTCTTCCAGGGCGTCCCAGACGCTGTCGCGGGTGTCGCGGTAGCGTTCGAGCATCTTGCGGGCCTGCTTGATGTTCGTGACCTCGCCCTTCTCTTCCAGCACCTTGAAAAGGAAAGGCTTGAAGAGTTCGAGCGCCATGCGCTTGGGCACCCCGCACTGGTGGAGTTTCAGCTGCGGGCCGACCACGATCACGCTGCGGCCGGAGTAATCCACGCGCTTCCCGAGCAGGTTCTGACGGAAGCGGCCCTGTTTCCCGCCGAGCAGGTCGGTCAGGGAGCGCAGGCTGCGGTCGGAGCCGGGGTTCGTGACGGGGCTGCCGCGGCGGCCGTTGTCGATCAGGGCGTCCACCGCTTCCTGAAGCATGCGCTTCTCGTTGCGGATGATCATGTCCGGCGCGCCCTGGCTCATGAGCTTCTTCAGGCGGTTGTTGCGGTTGATCAGGCGGCGGTACAGGTCGTTCAGGTCTGAGGTCGCGAAGCGGCCGCCGTCCACCTGCACCATCGGACGCAGGTCCGGGGGCATGACGGGCACGGTGTTCAGGATCATCCAGCTGGGGTGGTTGCCGCTGCGCTTGAACGCGCGGGTCACTTCCAGGCGCTTGCGGGCCTTGGCGCGCTTGTGGCGGCTGGAGTCCTTCATCATCTCGTTCAGCTCGACTTCCAGCTGATCGAGGTCGAGGTCGTCGAGCAGTTCCTTGACGGCCTCGGCGCCCATCTTGGCGTCGAAGTCGTAGGACTCGATGACGCGCACCTGCTTGCGCACGAGGTCGATCTCGATGCGGCCGCTGATCTCGCTGCGCAGGTCGCCCCCGTCGGCGAGTTCGTCACCGGGCTCGACGCGGTCGCCGTTCACGACGAGGGGCTCGTCGTTGTACGCGTAGACCTTCGCCTTGCTGACGATGATGCTGGCGGGGTTGTGCAGGGTGATGGTGCCGTCGGCGTCCGCGACGATCTCCTCTTCCTTGTCGATCGCGCCCACGACCTTCTGGCCCCTCTTGACCTCGCTGCCGTCCCCGATCAGGACGTGCATGGTGGGGTTGATGGGGTACTCGGCGCGGCGCGTCCAGTGCGCCGTGACCTGCACGTCGCCCTTCTTCTTGGGGAAGGTGACGCCGGACAGGCGGCTGTCGCGGCTGACGCGCAGGCGGGTGCCGCTCGCGGCGTCGGCCAGGGTGGCGCCGGCCTCGACGATCTCGCCGTGCACGACCTGCACGTTCATGCCGTGCGGGATGTACACGCGGGCCAGGACTTCACCGCTGGGGGTGCCTTCCTCGTCCACGCCCTCGCGCAGCTCGACCATGACGCTGTCCTCGCCCATCTCGTGCAGCACGACGGTGCCGTCCACGGGCGCGGTGATTTGCACGTCGCTTTCCAGCTCGGCGAGGATCTCACCGGCGCGGAAGGCATCCTGCTCGACCAGCGCCTCGGCGGGCACGGGCAGGGTCGCCTCGACTTCCTCGCTGTACGCGATGATCGCCCGGCGGGGGAAGCGGTACTGCGCCAGGCCGTCCATCTTGCTGACGACGTTGCCGCCCAGGATCTGACCGCGCGTGACGTACTCGCCGTCACGGATCTCGGCGTCGGTGCCGTTCGGGATGGAGTACGTTTCCTGACGGCCGAAGCGCAGTTCACGGTACTCGTCGTCGCTCAGCAGCTCGCCGCGCTTGAGGGGCCGACCGTCCTTCTGGGCGTTGCGGGGGTCGGTGACCAGGAAGGAGCTGAAGTACAGCACCTTCTCCAGCTGACCGGCCGAGAGGTCGAGCAGCGTGCCGATCTTGCTGGGGGTGTCCTTCACGTACCAGATGTGCGCGGCGGGCGTCGCCAGGTCGATGTGACCCATGCGGTAGCGGCGCACCTTGCTGCTCGTGACCTCAACGCCGCAGCGCTCGCAGACCTTGCCCTCGTAGCGCTGGCGCTTGTACTTCCCGCAGGCGCACTCGTAGTCCTTCTGCGGCCCGAAGATGCGCTCGTCGAACAGACCTTCGCGCTCGGGTTTCAGGGTGCGGTAGTTGATGGTTTCGGGCTTTTCAACCTCGCCGAACGACCACTCGCGGATCTTCTCCGGGCTGGCGATGGCGATACGAACTTTGTTGAAATCTTTCATTCGAACTCCTTCGGAGTTGTTGATGGAGGATGGAAGATAGTTGATGGATTGACGCGTCTGGGGTTGTTCTGTCAACCATCAACTATCAACAGGCGCGCAGCGCCTTTAGCGCTTGGGCATCATGCCTTCGAAGATGTCGACGGCCTTGTCGCCGTTGTCGAGCACTTCGACGTCGAGGCCCAGCGAGTGAAGTTCCTTGACGAGCACCTTGAACGACTCGGGGATGGTGCTGCCCGAGACTTCCTCGCCCTTGACGATGCTCTGGTACGCGGCGTCGCGGCCGTCGATGTCGTCGGACTTGATGGTGAGCATTTCCTGCAGGACGTGCGCGGCGCCGTACGCTTCGAGCGCCCACACTTCCATTTCCCCGAAGCGCTGGCCGCCGAACTGGGCCTTCCCGCCGAGGGGCTGCTGGGTGATGAGGCTGTAGGGGCCGGTGGAGCGGGCGTGCAGTTTGTCTTCCACCATGTGGTACAGCTTCATGACGTACATGGTGCCGACCACGACGGGGCCGCTGATGGGTTCGCCGGTGCGGCCGTCGTACAGGACGCTCTTGCCGGTGCGGCTGAGTTCCATCTGGGATTTCTCGTAGTCGCCGCTGGTGTCGCTGATCACGCCGAGTTTCGCGGCGCGGTCGAGGACTTCCTGCTCGCGCTTGTCGAGTTCGAAGCCGTCGTCCTTGTTGCGCTGGATGCGTTCGGCGGCGGCCACCTCAAGCATTTCCTTGATGGTCGCTTCGGTGACGGAGTCGAAGACCGGCGTCTCGAATTTCTGCCCCGTGAGGCGGGCCACTTCACCCAGGTGGGTTTCCAGGATCTGCCCGAGGTTCATGCGCGAGGGCACACCCAGGGGGTTGAACACGAGGTCGACGGGGGTGCCATCTTCGAGGTAGGGCATGTCCTCGGGGGCCATGATCTTGGAGACCACGCCCTTGTTCCCGTGGCGGTTGGCGACCTTGTCGCCTACCTGCAGCTGGCGTTTCTGGGCCACGTACACGCGGACCATTTCACGCACGCCGGGCTTGAGGTCCACGCCTTCGTCGCCGCGGCGGAAGCGGACGGTTTTCACGACGATGCCGCCCTGGCCGGACTGCACGCGCAGCGAGGTGTCCTTCACTTCGCGGGCCTTCTCACCGAAGATCGAACGCAGGAGGCGCTCTTCAGGGGTGGGTTCGCTTTCGCCCTTGAAGCTGGTCTTGCCGACAAGGATGTCGCCGGGTTTGACTTCGGCGCCCACGCGGACGATGCCGTCCTCGTCGAGGTCGCGCAGCGCGGCCTCACTGAGGCCGGGGATGTCGCGGGTGATCTTCTCGGGCCCGAGCTTGGTGTCGCGCGCCTCGATCTCGTCCTTCTCGATGTGCACGCTGGTGTAGAAGTCCTTGCGGACCAGGCCCTCGCTGATGCAGATCGCGTCTTCGAAGTTGAAGCCGTCGAAGGGCATGATCGCGATGGTGATGTTCTGACCCAGCGCGAGGCGACCGAGGTCGCTGGCGGGACCGTCGGCGATGACCTGACCGGCGCTCACCGTGTCACCGATGTCCACGATGGGGTGCTGGTCGAGGTTGGTGCCCTGGTTGCTGCGCGTGAAGCGCACGAGTTCGAAGGTGCGGACGTTGCCGGCGCTGTAGCCGATGGCGGGCGCGTCCTCGGTCAGGGTGACCTGGATGTTGCGGGCGTCCACGTACGTCACGCGGCCGGTCACGTCGCTCACGACGCTGGTGCCGCTGTCGGTCACCACGCGGCGCTCGACGCCGGTGCCCACGGCGGGGCTGTCGGCGCGCACGAGCGGCACGGCCTGCGACTGCATGTTGGAACCCATGAGCGCGCGGTTGGCGTCGTCGTGCTCCAGGAAGGGAATCAGGGACGTGTTGATGGACACGATCTGCTTGGGGGACACGTCCATGTAGTCCACTTCTTCCGGGGTGTACCACAGCGGGTCGCCCTTGCGGCGGGCCAGGACGCGCTCGTCACTGAAGGTGCCGTCCGGCTGCAGCGGGCTGTTCGCCTGCGCGACGGTGTAGCGGTCCTCGATGTCGGCGGTCATGTAGATCACGTCGTCGCTGACGCGGCCGTTCTCGACCTTGCGGTACGGGGCCTCGATGAAGCCCAGGTCGTTCACCTTCGCGTAGGAGGCCAGCGAGGAGATCAGGCCGATGTTGGCGCCTTCGGGCGTCTCGATCGGGCAGATGCGACCGTAGTGGGTCCGGTGCACGTCGCGCACGTCGAAGCCGGCGCGTTCGCGGGTCAGACCGCCCGGCCCCAGCGCGGAGATACGGCGCTTGTGGCGCAGGTCCGACAGGGGGTTGGTCTGGTCCTTGAACTGGCTGAGCTGGCTGCGGCCGAAGAATTCGCGCATGGCCGCCACGATGGGGCGGTTGTTCACGAGTTTCGTGGGGGTCGCGGCGTCGGGGTTGCCCAGCAGCATGCGCTCGCGCACGCCACGCGCCATGCGGCCCATGCCCACGCGCAGCTGGTCGGCGAGCAGTTCGCCCACGGTGCGCACGCGGCGGTTGCCGAGGTGGTCGATGTCGTCCTCGCCCACGGGCACGTCGTGCAGCACGCCGTCGCTGTCGGCCATGCTGACGGTCTCGCGGCCGTACTGCAGCGCCATCAGGTAGCGGATGGTGTCCACCAGGCCGGCGTCCGTGAACTTGCCGTCCTCGAAGTTCAGCAGGGTGCGCTCTTCACGCTGCACGCCCAGCTTGGTGTTCATCTTGAAGCGGCCGGGTTCGCCCAGGTCGTAGCGGCGGGGGTCGGCCAGCAGCCCGTACAGGTACTGGATGGCCTTGTCGCGCTTGGGCGGATCGCCGGGGCGCAGGACCGTGAACAGGCGCAGCAGGGCCTCGTCGGCGCCCATGCCCGCGCTCTTGTCCTCGGGGAGTTCCATGTCCGGCTCGAACTCCGTGAACAGCGCCTTGAGGCTGGCGTCGTCGTAGCCCAGGACGCGCAGCAGCATCGCCACGGGGAACTTGCGCTTGTTGACCTTCATTTCCAGGATGCCGCCCGCGAACTCCAGTTCGATCCAGGGGCCGCGCTTGGGCATGGGGATGATCGCGCCGGTGTACATCTTCTTGATGCCCTTGTAGGAGCTGGTGAAGTACACGCCGGGGCTGCGGTGGATCTGGGAGATGATCACGCGGTCCGCGCCGTTGATGACGAAGCTGCCGTCCTCGGTCATCAGGGGCAGGTCGCCCAGGAACACCTGGTCTTCCTTGATCAGGCCGCTGTCCTTGTGGATCAGCTGGAGCTTGGCGTACATGGGCGCCTGGTAGGTGACGTCCTTCTCGCGGCACTCCTCGGGGGTGTAGGGCGGCTCGCCCAGACGGTACTCCAGGAAGTCCAGCACCAGGCCCGTTGAGCGGCCCTTCTCGGTCTCGTCGATGGGGAAGACTTCCTTGAAGGCACTCTGCAGCCCGACGTTCTCGCGGCCGTCGGGGGCCCGGTCGGCCTGCAGGAAGGCCCTGAAGGAGTTCACCTGAATCTCGGTCAGGTTGGGAAGCGGAATCACGTCCGCGATGTCACCGAATCGCTCGATGCGGGGTCCTTTACCGGTCAAACTCATGTCCACCTCGCACGCCCTCTTGTGGATTCCCGCGTCTTTCCGGGGTGGAGAAACGACGCGTCCGGGAAGCGCGGCCCCCTGTGTGGTGCGGGCGCGTTCCCTGGAGAATGAATTAGTTTTGCAGACCCGTTCGCCGCAAAGAACTCCTGATCCGACCCATCATGGTCAGCACAGAGCAGTATACGCCCGTCCGGCATGACCGGTCAACGGGCGGCCGCAACGCGGGGCGGGCGCGGGTGATGGCGCGAAGTATGGCGCACATCCCCTCCCGGAATCAATCCACCCCGAACCTCAGCCGGACTTCACGATGATGGGCAGGAATTCCCGGCCGCGCCCCGTAGCATGAGAGCGTGGACGCCCTTGCCCCCTACCTGCCGCTGATCTACACCATCCTGCGCGGTCTGGCCCTGATCGGTCTGATCCACGCGATCGTCACGCGGCAGCAGGTGTACTGGATCGTCATGCTGCTGTTCGGCGCGCTGTTCGGCGGCCTGTTCGGACTGGCGTTCGCCGCCGTGTACACCTTCATGGTCCTGATCCCCGCCGCGCGCGGGGGCGGCCGCGTGGCCGGGCAGGCCGTGGCGCGCGGCGTCGAGGCCCTCAAGCCCCTGGACACCCGCATCCGCGAGGCGCATGAGCGCCTGACCGAGAGTGATACCCTCCAGCACCGCGCGGACCTGGCCGCGCTGCAGGCCCGCGCGGGTCGCCCGGACGACGCACAGGCCACCCTCGCGCCCCTGCTGAGTGGCATCTACGCCGACGACCCGGTCGTGCTGCTCACCAGCGCCGAACTCGACCTCGCCCGGGGCGACTTCAGCGCCGCCGAGGGCAAACTCACCCGCGTGGACCTGCGCACCAGCGCCGCCACCCGCACCCGGACCCTCACCCTGCTGGCGCAGGCGCAGGCCGCCCAGGGCAAACCCGACGCCGACCAGACGTACCGCGACGCCATCACGGGCGCCACCACCGAGGAACCCCGCGCCCGCTACGCCGCGTACCTGATCGGCCAGGGCCGCGCCGCCGACGCCCGCACCCTGCTCGACCAGATCGCCAAGACCGAATCGCGCGCCACGAATCTGTACAAGCGCCAGGAACGCGAGTGGTTCCAGATGGCCGCCGGGCTGCGCAAAGAGCTGAAGTGATCGCCGTGCCGGTCTACCTGTACGACCCGCCCAGCCCGCCGCACCCTGCCCAGATCCGGCGGGTGGATGGTGCCCAGACGGTCTGGACGCTGCCCATTCCCGCCGAACTGACCCGGCAATCCGCGCAACTGGGCCTGGGGGGCCTGTGGGTCAGCCTGTGCCCCACAGGCAGCGTCACCGCGGCGTCCGCGTGCGAGACGTGGCAGCTGAACCCGGACACCGGCGCGCGCCTGAACAGCTGGCCGGGCGAGCTGTGGACCGCGCAGACCGACGCGGTGGTGCTCGTCACCGACCGCTCCAGATCCTTTGACGCCTTGGATGTGTTCACCTTCCAGGCGACCGTCGTGCAGGCCGCCGGGCCGCGCGCCGTGACCGGCCAGCTCAGCGCCCGGCCTCACTGCGGCGGGTTCGATGTGCTGGGCCTGCGCTGGATGGGGGAGACCCTTCGCCTGAGCGCCCGCGACGGCTGCGGCCTCTGGACGAAGCGGTTCGGAGGCTCACCATGACGGCACCAGATGAGGCCGTGGTCGTGGTGACTGAACTGAGTGAGTCCCGCGTGCCCGTCGGCGTGACCGGGGCAGGGGAGTGGGTGTATCTCGCGCGGGAAGGCGGGTGGTCGTCGTTGACCGACTCGTCCCCGGTCTTTATGGTCACGGTGTTGCCGCAGGGGGCCGCGTTTCACTCCGATCTGCGGGACCAGCTGATCGCCGCAGGCCTCACCCCGTCCCTGGCGGACACCTTCCCGGTTGATTCGAGTATCCGGCTGGGCCTGACTTGGCCCACGGAGTTCTGGCAGCAGGCCGCGCTGGACTGGCTGGAGCGGGAGGGAGGTACTGAGGCGTTTCTCCTTGAGCTGGAGGCCCTCGTGCACACAGGTGGGACGCAGCGGATTCGTCATACCGCCCGGCGACTGGTGAGGGGCATTACGGGGGCTTCATCGCCATGAAGTGAAGGGTCAGGTGGTGGGTTCACCGCGCACTCGGAGGTCGGCCAGCGCAACTGCATCTCCAGTCTGTTCAAAGGCTTGACGCGCCTCATCCCATTCGGTCTGGGCTTTCTGAGTGTTCCCCTGGCGTGCCCACCAGTCCCCGCGTCCCCGGTGGGCGCACCCCAGCGCGGTGAGATCACCACACTGCTGCGCTGCCAGGAGGCAGCGTTCGAAATGCTCCCAGGCTGCTGTGTGGCGCCGCAGATGGAGCGCCGTCCACCCAAGCTCATAGGCATTGATGGTCACGGACAGGGGAGGGTTGCCCAGACGGTCGATCAGGCGTTGTTCACGCTGGAAGGTGCGGTGGGCCGCGGTCCACTGACCGTCCAGTCGCTGGGTCATGCCGATCTGATGCAGGGCGCGGTGGGCGGCGCCGTGATCCGCCCGGGTCTTTGCCTCGCGGAAGAGGGTGCGGTAGAGCCGGGCTGCGGCCCGGGGTTCACCCAGCAGGGCGCGGCAGAACGCGAGGCCGAAGCGGGCGCCATCCCGTTCGCTGGGTGGCAGCATCGACTGGGTGAGCACCTGCTGGAAGGTGCGCCGCGCGGCTTCGGTCTGACCGGATTGAAGCAGTGCCCACGCAGCGTCGGAGGTCATGCTGCACTGTATCCGGGTGCTGATCGAACTAGGCCATCTTTATTAGCCGGGTAGTATTGCTCTCTGTAATTCACCCGGGTAATATCGGTGCATGGAAACCGAAGCGACCTTCACCACCTTCGAGGGACCCACCCGCCGCCTGACCGCGCCCCTCGCCGCCACCCTCACCCTGCTGCACGCCGGGCCGCGCGCGGGCCTGCTGACCTTCGACGACCGCACCGGCCGGAGCGCGGACTTCGACCTGAGTGGCACCCTGGACGAGGTGCTGGCCCGTCACCTGCCACCCGAGCCGCGCAGTGGCCCGGGCCGCCCAAAACTGGGCGTCGTGTCCCGGGAAGTCTCGCTGCTGCCCCGGGACTGGGAGTGGCTGGAACGCCAGCGCGGCGGGGCGTCCGCCGCGCTGCGCCGCCTGATCGACGAGGCCAGAAGGGCCGATCCGGATGGCGAACGCCGCGCGCAGGCCCAGGCGGCCGCCGACCGTTTCCTGGGCGCGGTGGGCGGGGACCTGCCGGGCTTCGAGGCCGCCACCCGCGCCCTGTACGCCGGGCAGCGCGCCGCCTTCGAGGACGCGCTGGCCGCGTGGCCGCCGGATGTCCGCACGCACGCCCTGTACCTCGCCGCGCCCGCCCTGGAGGCGCAATGAAGCACACGCCCCGCCCTGGCATCTACCGCGTGCGGCACACCGCGTCGGGCCGCAGCCTGATCGGCGGCAGCGTGGACGCCCCCGCGTACCTGAACCGGGTCCGCTTCGAGTTACAGCTGGGGTCGCACCGCACGCCCGCCCTTCAGCGAGACTGGACGCAGGACGGCCCGGACGCCTTCACGTTCGAGGTGCTGGATGACCTGAAGCCCGGTCCGGCGGGTCGGGTGTCGCCGGACGACCTGAAGGAGTTGCTCTCGTTATGGCAGGAGAAACTGAACTGGTCCCCCACGCAGGAGTACTGAACGCCCGGACGCCCGCTGCCGACCTGGCCGACCTGGCCCGCCATCCGGACCCGGGCGTGCGCGCGCAGGTGGCGCGGCACCCGAACACGCCCGCCGCCGTGCTGGGCGCCCTGACCGCCGACTTCCCGCAGGAGGTGCTGGCGAACCCGGCCCTCCCGCTGCTGCGGCTGGCCGACCCACACCTGCTGCGTGGCTGGCCCGACGCGGCCTTTCACGCCCTGCTGCGCCGTCCGGACGTCCCGGTGTGGGTCCGCACCCACCTGATCCGGCACGCCCGCCCGGAACTCCTGATCCCGCTCGCGCAGCATCCCTGCCTTCAGGAACCGGAGGTGCTGATCCTGGCGCGGCACGCGGCGTGGCTGGTCCGCGCCCGGATCGCGGCCCGGCCTGTCCTGCCCCCGGACCTGCTGGCCGCTCTGGCCGCCGACCCGGATTACGGCGTGCGACTGGCCGTCGCGTCCCGCCCGTCGCTGCCTGCGGGCGTGGCGGCGGTGCTGCGGCAGGACACCTCGCGGTTCGTGCGGCAGGTCGCCGAGCAGGCGCACCCGGCACGGCACTAAAAAACCCCCAGCCGGAGCTGGGGGTGCACTCCCGGTGAGGGGGGACTTACTTGAGTTCGACCTTGGCGCCAGCGGCTTCCAGCTGGGCCTTGATCTTCTCGGCGTCGTCCTTGCTGGCGCCTTCCTTCAGCACGCCGCCCTTCTCGCTCATGTCCTTGGCTTCCTTGAGGCCCAGGCCGGTGATGGCGCGGATTTCCTTAATGACGTTGATCTTGCTCGCGCCGGCGTCCACCAGGACGACGTCGAACTCGGTCTTCTCTTCGGCGACGGGGCCGGCAGCGGCGGCGGGGCCGGCGGCGACGGCGGCGGTGACGCCCCAGGTTTCCTTCAGACCGTCGATGAGGTCCGCGAGTTCCATGATGGTGAGGGTGCCGAGCTGGTCGATCAGAGCCTGTTTGTCGTAAGCCATGTTGTATTCCTCCGGAATTGAAGTGGGTGGTGCGCGCCTGGGCTCAGCCCGGGCGCAGGGCCGGGTTTAGGCCTGGCCTTCGAGTTTTTCTTTGTACGCTTCGAGGATGCCCACGAAGTTGCTGAGGTGGGCGCTGAGCACGCCGACCAGTTCGCCCTGCAGGCTCTGCTTGCTGCCGAGGCTGGCGAGACGTTCCACAACTTTCACGTCCACGCGGTTGCCTTCGACGAAGCCGGCTTTCACGGCGGGGATGCCCTTGTCGTTGCCCTTGGCGGCGTCGCTGAGGGCCTTGGCCACTCCGGCGGGGTCGTCCTGAGCCACGACGATGGCGCTGGGGCCTTTCAGGGCGTCCGCGAAGTCGCGGCCGCTGTCCTGGAGGGCCAGGTTGATCAGGGTGTTCTTGGCAACGATGAGCTGCCCGCCCTTCTCGCGGATGTCTTTGCGCAGTTTACCCAGCTGGCCGGCGGTCAGGCCCTGGTAGTCGACGACGTAGAACGTCTCGACGCCCGTGAGGCTGCCTTTCAGGCTGCTGAGGGTCTGCTGGTTCTTTTCGTTCGCCACGCAGTACCTCCTTGGTGGGAACGAGGTCCAGGTGCACGGTCGCGCCCTGGCAACTCGGCGGGCTGTTTAAACCTGGCAAGGGTCCCCGCTGTCTTTGGTGCCTGAGAAGAAACGGATTGGAAAGGTGCGAGGTGCACCGGGGTGCCGATAAGAAGTGCCGATGGGGAAGATTGATGGTCAATGGTTTTTTCGATCAACCATCAACCTTTACCCATCAACGGTCCTGCTTAGGCGTTGCTGCCGCCGCTGAGGGTCAGCTGGATGCTGGGGCCCATGGTGGTGGTCAGGTACGCGCTGCGCAGGAACACGCCCTTGGCGCTGCCGGGCTTGGCGGCTTCGAGGGCACTGATCAGCGCGCTGTAGTTGGCGCTGAGGTTGCCGGGCTCGAAGCTGGCCTTGCCGATGGGGGCGTGCACGACGCCGGTCTTGTCGTTCCGGAACTCGATGCGGCCGGCCTTGAGGCCCTTGACCATACCGGTCACGTCGGGGCCGACGGTGCCGCTCTTGGGGTTGGGGAGCAGGCCGCGGGGCCCGAGCAGACGCGCGAGCTTCTGGCCGACCTGGGCCATCATGTCGGGGGTGGCGACGACGGCGTCGAAGTCCATGAACCCACCGGCGATGCGCTCGATCAGTTCGTCGCTGCCGACCACGTCGGCGCCAGCGGCCTCGGCGGCCTGCACGTTGTCACCCTTGGTGATCACGGCGACGCGCACGGTGCGGCCGGTGCCGTGGGGCAGGGCGACGGTGCCACGCACGTTCTGGTCGCTCTTGCGGGGGTCGATGCCCAGACGGAAGTGCACTTCGACGGTCTCGTCGAACTTCGCGTTGGCGATGTCCTTGACCAGCGCGGCGGCTTCGTCGATGGTGTACTGCTTGCTGCGGTCGACCTTGGCGGTCAGCGCCTGGTAACGCTTGCCGTGCTTAGGCATTGGGGGCCCCCTCGATGGTCACGCCCATGGAGCGGGCGGTGCCGGCGACGGTGTTCGCGGCGGCTTCGATGCTGCCGGCGTTCAGGTCGGGCATCTTCGTCTTGGCGATTTCCAGGACCTGATCCCAGTTCAGCTTGCCGACCTTGGCTTTGTTGGGGGTCGCGCTGCCCTTGGCCAGACCTGCGGCCTTGCGGATCAGGTAGCTCATGGGGGGGGTCTTGGTGATGAAGGTGAAGGAGCGGTCGGCGTAGATGGTGATCTCGACGGGGATGATCGCGTCACCCTTGTCGGCCGTCTGCGCGTTGAACGCCTTCGTGAACTCCATGATGTTCGCGCCGTACTGACCGAGCGCGGGACCCACGGGGGGGGCCGGGGTGGCCTTGCCCGCCGGGAGCTGCAGTTTGACGAGCCCTGCGACTTTCTTCATGTGGTGCCTCCTTAGCTCCCCCGGTCTGGTGCCGTTTTTGGCCCGGACGGGGTGCTGGCGCTAAGTTCTGCGTCGTTCCTGGGCCGGAATGGTCTCTGGCCTGAAACGCACAGCAACTTTTTCAGTGTACTGCCTGCGCCGCACTTTTACCAGTAGGGTGCGGGTAGGCGCGGGCGGTGTGGAATGTTACTTGGCGACCTGACCGAAGTCGAGTTCCACCGGGGTCTCGCGGCCGAAGATACTGACGAGCACCTTGACCTTCGCCTGGGGAATGTTGACCTCGCTGATGACGCCGCTGAAGTCCGCGAACGGACCGCCCGTGACGCGCACCATGTCCCCGGCCTTGAAATCCACCTTGACCTTGGGGGCCTCTTCCTGTACAGGCTGCGTGGCGACGCCAACGCTGGCCAGCAGGCGCTGGACTTCCTCGTGCGACAGGGGCACGGGGCGGGTGGCAGTGCCGACGAAGCCGGTCACGCCGTTGGTGCCGCGCACCACTTCCCAGGACTCGCCCAGCTCGCCGGGCGCGTCGTCATCCTCGACGTCCATCTGCACGAAGACGTAGCCGGGGAACAGCTTGCGCGTGACCTCGACCTTCTTGCCGCCCTCCTGCAGTTCGACCGCCTTCTCTTCCGGCTGGATGACCTGGAAGATCTTGGTGCCGCGCATGCCGAGCTTCGTGGCGCGTTCCATCAGGTGCTGCTGAACGCGGTCTTCCTGACCGACGTAGGTGTGCACGGCGTACCATTCGATACTCATGACAGCACCAGCCGGATCAGGTTCCCGAACAGCAGGTCGAGGGCGTACACGATCAGGGTGAGGGCGACGACGAAGATCAGCACGGCCTGCGTGCCTTCCAGCACCTGCTGGCGGGTCGGCCACGACACGCGCGAGAGTTCAGCGCGGGAGTCGCGGAAGTACTGAATCAAGTTCATGCAATCACCTGCGGGAGAAAAAGGCGTGGAACGAACCGGCGACGGGCCCCCCGGGAGAGCCGGAGGGCCGGAGCGGGATCAGACCTTCTTCTCTTTGAAGACCACGTGCTTCTTGGCGACGGGGTCGTACTTGCGCAGTTCCATCTTCGCCTGGGTGTTGCGGCGGTTCTTGGTGGTCGTGTAGTAGAAGCCGGTGCCGGCACTGCTTTCCATTTTCACGATGATGCGGGGGCCGTCTTTCGCCATGGGATGCTCCTTCGCAGAGGGCCGCTGGCCCACTCAGGGTTCGCGGCGTGTCTGCTCCCAGCCCCTCCGGGCCTTCCCGGAGAGATCCTCGCCCGCACGGTGGCGGGGTCGGACACGCTGGTAAAAGCCCGCCTTCTGGCGGGCAACATTCGAATTATAGGGAGTCCATCGTCAGGTGTCCACTGTGACTGGCAGACCAGTCGGGAAACCGTCGATGCTGCGCTGGTTTTTTCGTTGCTGGTACGCCTGCAGTTCCCCGGGGCTCTGGGCCTGCGCCCAGCGGCTGAGCGCCCCGCGGTCTGCCACGAAGTCCATCAGTGGAACGGCCATGCCGCAGGACGTCTGCACCAGATCGATATCCAGCACGAACACCTGCCGCGCGCCCGGTAGCGGCGGAAAGAGCGCCGTCCACTCGGCCCACGCGGGTTCACCCGCGTGGATGGCGTGCGCCTGACCGTACAGCCGCATGATCAGCGGCGGGCCGCTCAATGCGCAGAACATCAGCGTCATGCGGTCCGAGCGGAGCAGATGTGCGGCCGTCTCGTTGCCACTGCCGGTCACGTTCAGCCACGCGACCCGGTTCGGTCCCAGGATCCGCAGGCTGTCCATGCCCTTGGGAGATACGTTCACCCGGCCCTCCGGGGCGGCGGTGCCCACGAAGAACAGGTGCTGCGCTTCAATGAACGTCCGCAGGTGATCGTTGATGCCCGGCAAGTGCTGGCCCATATGTCAGGGTACGCCCCGCCGCAACGGGGCAACGAGGAGACAGGCGCAGTCGTCTGTACACACTTTTCAATGTGAGGGAAGGCAGGAGGGCGTACAGCGGCGTGTGACCCCAGGCTTGGACGCCCGGTGTCTTTCCCGACCAAGAACGCAACAACGGGAGACCGTATCGGTGATGAACGAGGAAGGGGGGAGACCCGCAGGCCTCCCCCCTCCTCGTGTCAGCGGGTCTTCGATTACTCGATGACCTTGGCGACGACGCCGGCGCCGACGGTACGGCCACCTTCGCGGATGGCGAAGCGCAGGCCTTCTTCCATCGCGATCGGCTTGATGAGTTCCACCACGAACGTGATGTTGTCACCAGGCATCACCATTTCCACGCCTTCGGGCAGTTCCACCACGCCCGTCACGTCCGTCGTGCGGAAGTAGAACTGGGGGCGGTAGCCACCGAAGAACGCGCTGTGACGCCCGCCTTCGTCCTTGCTCAGCACGTACACGCTGGCTTCGAACTTCGTGTGGGGCTTGATGCTGCCGGGCTTCGCCAGCACCTGGCCACGTTCCACGTCGTCACGCGCCACGCCACGCAGCAGCACGCCCACGTTGTCGCCCGCCATGCCGCTGTCGAGCAGCTTGCGGTGCATTTCGATCCCGGTCACGGTGGTCTTCTTCGTGTCGCGCAGACCGATGATTTCCACTTCGTCCTGGACTTTCACGACGCCACGTTCCACGCGGCCGGTCGCCACGGTGCCGCGGCCGGTGATCGTGAACACGTCTTCGACGGGCATCAGGAAGGTCTTGTCGGTGGCGCGCTCGGGGGTGGGGATGTAGCTGTCCACCGCGTCGAGCAGTTCCCAGATGCGGTCAACCCAGTTGTTCTCGCCGCGGGCGGTCTTGGGGTTGGCCTGCAGGGCTTCGAGGGCCTGCAGGGCGCTGCCCTTGATGACGGGCAGGTCGTCGCCGGGGAACTCGTACTTGCTCAGCAGTTCGCGGACTTCCATTTCGACGAGCTCGAGGAGCTCTTCGTCGTCGACCATGTCCACTTTGTTCATGAACACGACGATGTAGGGCACGCCGACCTGACGGGCGAGCAGGATGTGCTCGCGGGTCTGGGGCATGGGGCCGTCAGCGCTGCTGACCACGAGGATGGCGCCGTCCATCTGGGCGGCACCGGTGATCATGTTCTTGACGTAGTCGGCGTGGCCGGGGCAGTCCACGTGGCTGTAGTGGCGGGTGGGGGTGTTGTACTCGACGTGGGCGGTGTTGATGGTGATGCCGCGGGCCTTTTCTTCGGGAGCCTTGTCGATCTGGTCGTAGGCCAGTTTTTCGATGGTGGGGTCCATCGCGGCGGCCGTGAAGGTGATCGCGGCGGTCAGGGTGGTCTTGCCGTGGTCGACGTGACCGATGGTGCCCACGTTCACGTGGGGCTTCGTGCGCTCGAACGTTCCTTTAGCCATGAGTGTGTCCTCCTGAGAGTGGACTGCCCGCTGTGCAGGCAAGCCTTGACAGTGTACAGGGCCGCCGCGTGAACGCAAAGAGGGGTTCTTCGGCTTTCAGCGGGCTGCCAGGGAATGGGGGCCTAGAGAAGAGGCGCGACCCACAAGAGGCCGCGCCGTGTTGGAGCTTCTGGTCGGGATTGAACCGACGACCTCTCCCTTACCAAGGGAGTGCTCTACCACTGAGCTACAGAAGCGTTGGGGGGGTGAGAAAGCGGGAAACGAGACTCGAACTCGCGACATTCAGCTTGGGAAGCTGACGCTCTACCAACTGAGCTATTCCCGCGTGATCGTGGTGGGCAGGGGCGGATTCGAACCGCCGTACACTTACGTGAACAGATTTACAGTCTGTCGCCTTTAACCACTCGGCCACCTACCCGTATTGTACCCACTGTTTCGCCTTTCTCAAAGCGCACGTTCAGCCGTGTGGTGCGGATGATCGTGTGTGAAGCCACCCAGGAGAATCGAACTCCCAACCTTCCGATTACAAGTCGGGTGCTCTGCCAGTTGAGCTAGGGTGGCACCGTTCCTGTCTGAAAGCGCTGGAACGAATTCCGGCCTCTGGATGCGGTCGCTGCGGCGCTTTTCGGCGCGTTCACTTCCGGCTGTGAATAGTAGCAGTCACCCCCCAGGGTGTCAATCACCTCGCCGTTCAACTCCTGAACCGGCCACGCCGCCCCCACCCGGACCACCTCGTCGGACCACCCCGGCGCTGTCCCCTTGAGCGTTCGCTCAGGCAGGCACAGGTATGCGCCACATGGCGCATTCGGCCGGACCGCTGCGGGCGTATCCTCGCCTGCGCACCGGCCATTTTCCGGCCGCTGGACCACCCCACCAGCTCCGCCCTCCCCCCGCCCCAGGAGGCACCACCCTTGGACAGTTTCCGCACCCTGCTCCCGTACCTGCGCCTGCACACGCGCCAGTACGTGATCGGGCTCATTGCCGTGGCCATTGCCACCGCCGTGAACCTGATTCCCTTCTACCTCATCCGCCTGACCATCGACGGCCTGACCGGACAGGTGGACGGCAACCCCGCCACGCCCGGCCTGACCGTCACCACCGCCGGGCTGTACGCGCTGGGCGTCGTGGCGGCCGCCGTCACCGCGGGCTTTTTCATGCTGGTCATGCGCCGCAACATCGTCGTGGCGTCCCGCCAGTCCGAGTACGAGATCCGCCGCGACCTGTTCGCGCACCTGCAGACCCTCGACAAGCACTACTACGACCGCGCCCGCACCGGCGACCTGATGAACCGCCTGACCGGCGACCTGAGCGCCGTGCGCGAAATGCTGGGCTTCGGCGCGTGGCAGATCGTGAACATCGTCTCGGGGTTCATCTCGGCGTTCGCGGTGATGTTCAGCCTCAGCTGGCAGCTCACGCTGATCGTCGTGGCGATCGTGCCGGTCATCGTGGGCGTCCTGTCGTACCTCGCGAGGCAGATCAACGTCCGCCACCGCCTCGCGCAGGAACAGAACTCGCTGATCTCCGCCCGGGCGCAGGAGAACTTCAGCGGCGCGCGCGTCGTCAAGGGTTACGCCATTGAGGACCGCGAGATCGAGGACTACCGCGCCATGAACCTCGAACTCCTGCGCCGTAACATCGCCCTGACCAAGGTGGACGGCCCACTGCGCTCCTTCATGAGCCTGCTGCTGGGCCTCGCGTTCGGGCTGATCCTGCTCGTGGGCGGACGCCTGATCCTGGAACCCGGCAGCACCTTCACGCTCGGGATGTTCGTGCAGTTCGTCGGCACCCTGGAACGCCTGACCTTCCCCATGCTGATGATCGGCTGGATCACCAGCATCGCGCAGCGCGGCCTGGCCTCCTGGCTGCGCCTGAAGGAAGTCTTCGACGCCCAGCCCATCGTGCGCGACGAGCCGGGCCGCGCCGACACCCGCCTCCAGACCCTGCGCGGCGACATCAGCCTGGAGCGCGTCACACTGCGCTACGGTCAGACCACCGTGCTGGACGACGTGACCCTGACCGTGCCCGCCGGGACGTTCCTGGGCGTGACCGGCCCCACTGGCAGCGGTAAGACCGTCCTGGGGCAGCTGCTGACCCGCGCCATGGACCCCACGAGCGGCACCGTGCGCATCGACGGGCACGACCTGCGCACCATCCCGCTGAGTACCCTGCGCGGCGCGATCAGCGTGGTGCCGCAGGAACCCTTCCTGTTCGGGGACAGCATCGCCAACAACATTGGCTTCGGCATCGAGGCCCGCGACCTGCCCAGCGTGCCCACCGGCGTCAGCGTGGTCGGCGCGCCCCCACCCGACGACATCCCCCAGACGCCCGACCCGGCCCGCGTGCGCGACGCCGCGCGGCTGGCCGGCCTGCTGGACGACGTGGAGGACTTCCCACAGGGCTTCGACACCATGCTCGGCGAGCGCGGCGTCACCCTGAGCGGCGGGCAGCGCCAGCGCACCGCCATCGCCCGCGCGATCGTGCGCGAACCCGCCATCCTGATCCTCGACGACTCGCTGAGCGCCGTGGACACCGAGACCGAGCGCCGCATCGTGGACGGCCTGCGCGAGGTCAGCCGGGGCCGCACCGTCATCCTGATCGCCCACCGTGTCAGCACGCTGCGCCACGCCGACCAGATCATCGTGCTCGAGGAGGGCCGCCTGACCGAACAGGGCAGCCACGACGACCTGCTGGCGCGAGGCGGCCACTACGCGCAGCTCGAGCGCCTCCAGCGCCTCGCCAGTGACCTGGACGGCGACGACGACGCCATCGCCGATCCCGAAGCTGCCGCCGACCAGCTCGAACATCAGAAGGTGAACCGATGACCCGCCCCGATACCGACGCCTACCAGAAGGGCTTCGACGCCCACCTCGTGCGGCGCATCCTGCACTACGTCCGCCCGTACCTGCCGCTCGTGATCGGCGGGGTGCTGCTGGCCCTGCTGATCTCGCTGGCGTCGCCGCTGTTCGCGCTGATCCAGCGGCACGCCATCGACGCGTACCTCTCCCCGCTGGCGCAGGGACAGGCCAGGAGCCGCGACGCCCTGATCAGCGGCCTGACCACCACCGCCCTGGCCTACATGGGCCTGAAGGTCGTGGAATTCGCGCTGCAGTACGGCTTCATCCTCACCATCGGCTACCTGGGCCAGAACGTCCTGCGCGACATCCGCGCCGACGTGTTCGGCAAGCTCCAGCGGCTGCACCTCGCGTACTTCGACCAGAACCCCGTCGGGCGCCTGATCACCCGCGTGACCAGCGACGTGGACGCCATCAACCAGTTCATCACCGGCGGCCTCGTCAGCCTGATCCAGAGCACCTTCATCATCATCGTGTACGTCGTGATCATGCTCAGCGTGAACTGGCGCCTGGCGCTGATCTCGTTCACGGTGCTGCCCGTCCTGTTCCTCGCCACCCGCTTCTTCCAGACCCGCCTGCGCGACTCGTTCCGCGTGACCCGCACCCAGCAGGCCATCGTGAACAGCAAACTGAACGAGAACATCACCGGCATGCTCACCGTACAGCTGTTCGGCCGGCAGAAACGCAGCGCGCTGGACTTCAACCTCAGCAACCGCGCCCTGCTGAGCGCCAACGAGAACAGCGTCAAGTGGTTCTCGCTGTTCATGCCCGTCGTGGCCGTGCTCGGCCAGGTCGCCGTGGCGCTGATCCTGTACTTCGCCGCCCGGCAGATCCTCGGCGTGGACGGCGTGGTCGCCGGGGCCATCACGGTCGGGACGCTGTTCGCGTTCGTGCAGCTCTCGCAGCAGCTGTTCCAGCCCATCCAGGACCTCGCGGACGTGTTCAACAACCTCCAGGCGGCCATGGCCAGCAGCGAACGCATCTTCGGCGTGCTCGACACCGAGGAAGCCATCCAGGACAAGCCCGGCGCGCAGACCCTGCCGGACTTCCAGGGGCGCGTCACCTTCGATGGGGTCTGGTTCGCGTACGACCAGAGCGTCACCGGGACCACCCCCGACACCGACGACCGCTGGATACTGCGCGGCATCGACCTCGACATCCAGCCCGGTGAGAGTGTCGCCCTGGTCGGCGCGACCGGCGCGGGCAAGACCAGCGTCACCGCCCTGGTCAGCCGCTTCTACGACGTGCAGCGCGGCGCGGTGAAGGTGGACGGCGTGAACGTCCGCGACCTGCAGCAGCACGACCTGCGCAAGCACGTGGGCGTCGTGTTGCAGGACGTGTTCCTGTTCGCGGGCACCATCGAGAGCAACCTCACGCTGAACAACCCCGAGATTCCCCACGAGCGCGTCGTGGAAGCCTGCCGCTACGTCGGCGTGCACGACTACATCCTCAGTCTCGAACACGGCTACCAGACCGAGGTGCGTGAACGCGGCGCGACCCTCTCCACCGGGCAGAAGCAGCTGCTGGCCTTCGCCCGCGCGCTGATCCAGAACCCGGACATCCTGCTCGTGCTCGACGAGGCCACCGCCAACGTGGACACCGAGACCGAACTGCGCATCCAGGCCGCGCTGGAACGCGTCATGCGCGGCCGCACCAGCATCATCATCGCCCACCGCCTCAGCACCATCGAACACTGCGACCGGATTGTCGTGATGCGCAAGGGCCGCATCGTCGAGCAGGGCAGCCACCGCCAGCTGCTCGACAAGGGCGGCTACTACGCCCGCCTGCACCGCCTCCAGTACGCGCAGGGCGACGCCGCCGACTGACACGGAGGGGTGTGGGACGTGGGCTGTGGGTTGTAGGAGGATCTTTCCCCACAGCCCACAACCTACAACCCCCTCACCGGTACGTGACGTTCAGCGTGACCTGCGTGACCTCGCCCAGCGTGAGGTAGTCGCTCAGGCCGTTGCTGCGCGCCGTGCCGCCTGTGAAGGCCAGACGCAGCTGCGTGCTGCCCGCCCGGTTGATCGCCGCGAGCCCCGCCGCGTTCAGCGGGGCGCTGAGGGTGGTGCCCGCCGCCGTGCCCGTGGGCGCCGCGAACGAGGCGACACCTGCCGCCGTGACGGCCGCCGCGAAGTCGTCCGTGCCCAGCGCGCAGGTGGCGCCCAGGCAGCCGCTCCGCACGTCGACCCCCAGCGTCGCGCCGCCCGCCCAGGGAGTGCCGTTCGGCGCGAGGCTGTAGCGCACTGTCAGGGTCGCGCCGGTCACGGTCACGCCGTCCGGCAGGCTGGACGTGTCGAACGACAGCACACCCTTCCACGGGGCGTCCGCGTTGTCCCCCACGCCGATCCCGCCCGACGCGACCACGTACCCACCGGTCGTGGCGGACGGCGTGTTCGCCGCCACGTAACCATCCTGCGTCCCCACTGAGCTGAACGACACCGCCGTGTCTGGCGCGGCCGTCAGCGTGTACGCGTACGCCTGCGTGGCCGACGCGTTCCCCGCCGTGTCCACCGCGGACGCCCGCACCGTGCTGCTGCCCGCCAGCGTGACGCTCCCGCCGCCCGCCAGCGTGACCCGCGTGGCACTGCTGGCCGGGTCGCTGCCGTCCGTGGTGGCGTACACCGTGCCCGGCTCGTTCAGGGACAGCGTGACCGTCAGCGGCCCGACGTACGTGCCCGGCGTGGGCGACACGCTCACGACCGGCGCGGTCGTGTCCGGCGCCGTGCCACCCCCACCCGCTGTCCCCGCGCTGAAGAAGCGCCACAGCTCCGCGCTGGCGTCCGGCCCTTTCGGGTCCGTGTACGATCCGGCGGTGCTCCCGCCACTCCAGGCGTGCCCCATGCCCGTCACCGACCACTGCTCGACCACGCCGCCCGCGAAGGTCTTCACGCTGTACGCCCGGCCCCCGCTGACCGTGCCCGAACGCGTCGTCACCTGCGCCGTACTGCGGCTCCCGTTGTCCTGCCCGTCGTCCGCCAGATCGTTCGTCTGCACCCACTGCGCCGCCACCTGATCCCCGTTCACCGGGTACACCGTGTAGTCGCTGCTGCCGTGGAACACGATGGTCCGCACCGTGCGCTTGAACGTCCCCATCGCGTTGTACGCCGCCGTGCCCTGCACGTCCGGGTTCGGCCCGCCGCTGTTCATCGCCGTGAACGCCGCCGAGGAACTCGTGGCCGCCCTGAACTCCAGCCCCGACGCGACCCCGACGCCGCTGAACACGTCCGGGTACGTGGCCCCCATGATCACGCTCATGGCCGCGCCCGCCGACAGGCCCGCCACGTACACCCGCGCGGCGTCCACGTTCACCCGGCCCTTCACGGCGTCCACGACCGCCCTGATCGCCGCCGGTTCCCCCTGACCGCGCGCCTGGTGCGCCGGATCGAACCAGTTCCAGCACCTGTTCTGATTGGCGCTGGACGGCTGCTCCGGGTACACGACCAGGAAGCCCTGCGTGTCCGCGAGGTCGTTCATGCGCGTGCCCGCCGCGAAATCCGCCGGGGACTGCGTGCAGCCGTGCAGCATGACCACCAGGGGCCGCGCCGCACCCGCCCCGGCTGCGGGCGTGTACAGCGTGTAGGCGCGGGTCACGCCCGCCCCGGTGGCGCTGCCCGTGGTCGTGGTACCGGTCGCCTGCGCCCGCAGAGGAGAGGACGGATGCGGGGACGACAGGGGAGAGGACGGAGCCTGCGCACAGGCAGCCAGCAGCAGCGGCAAAGACATCAGGGCGGCGCGATTCATGACGGACCTCACGGGAAGTGGGCGCGGCGCGCCCCGGCAACGGAACGACAGAGGTTCCGGCGCGGGCCGCCGGGAGAACGGGTTGAGACTGACCCGCCCACCCTACGCGCCGGGCGTCACATGCCAGTTACGCACAGCAGGCGGAGTGCAGGCTTCACCGCTCCCTGCGCCTCGCCTCGCCCGGCCGCTGTTACAGGTACGCCAGCGCCCAGTCCCGCGCGCCGTGATCCAGACCGGCGCGCAGCAGCGCCAAGCCGTCCGGCGTGGCGTCCGCCCGGTGCGGCGCGCCGTCCATGCGCGCCTGGAACTCCTCCAGCGGCAGGCGCGTGGGGGGCAGCAGCGTCGCGCGGACCACGCCGCCCTGCACGTCATACCGCGCGGCATACACGTTCCCCTTGCGGGCGTCCAGGGACACGCCCTGCACGCCGTCCCCACCCACCAGCGCCTCCAGGGTGCTGACCCCCAGCACTGGCGCGCTCCACACCCGCCCCAGCCCCAGCGCGTAACTCGCGCCCACCCGCACGCCCGTGTATGACCCGGGCCCCGTGCCGATCACGACGGCGTCCGCCCGCAGCGGTAACCCCGCCTCGGCGAACAGCGCCTGCACCGCGCCCGGCAGCAGCTCGGCGTGCGCCCGGCCCACCTCACGCGACACCTGCACCGACCCGCCTGGCCACGCCAGCGCCAGCGTCAGCCACGGCGTCGCCGTGTCCAGCGCCAGGGTCACGTCCGGCTTCAGGGAGGCAGGGGCAGCGTGCTCAGTCATCGCCGGGCATTGTAGGGCAGCCTGCCCGGTGCGCCCGTCCCGCCATGTCCTGACGCGCGGCGTTCACCCCGCCTTTGGAACCGCCTTTGTCACCCCGCCGGGAACGTGATCGGGGGGTGGCGGAAAGCGGCCCGGTGGTATGCTCGATCATCATGACGAACACCGCCAGTATCGCCAAAGGACTCGAAGGCGTTCTCTTCACCGAGAGCAAACTCACGTTCATCAACGGCACCGAAGGCATCCTGACCCACCTGGGCATTCCGATCCAGGAATGGGCGGAGAACAGCACCTTCGAGGAACTGTCCCTGGCGCTCCTGAACGGCCAGCTGCCCACCGCCGCCGAGCTCGCGCAGTTCGACGCCGACCTGAAAGCCAACCGCGCGATCCCTGAGGCGCTGACCGAGATCATCAAGGGCATGCCGCGCGGCGTGCACCCCATGCAGGCGCTGCGCACCGCCGTGTCCTACCTGGGCCTGCTGGACCCGCAGGCCGAGGACACCAGCGCCGAGGCCCGGCGCGCCATCGCCACGCGCATGATCGCGCAGTTCTCCACGATCATCGCCGCGATCAACCGCGCGCAGGAGGGGCAGGACATCATCGCGCCCCGCATGGACCTGACGCACGCCGGGAACTACCTGTACATGCTCAGCGGGAAGGAACCCACCGCCGAGCAGGCCCGCCTGTTCGACATCGCCCTCGTGCTGCACGTGGACCACGGCATGAACGCCAGCACCTTCACCGCCATCGCCACCGGTAGCACCCTCTCGGACATGTACTCCTGCATCACGAGCGCCATCGGCGCCCTGAAGGGCCCCCTGCACGGCGGCGCGAACGAGGCCGTGATGGACATGCTCGACGAGGTCGGCACGCCTGACCAGGCCGAAGGTTACATCACGAAGAAGCTCGACAACAAAGAGAAGATCATGGGCGTCGGGCACCGCGTGTACAAGTACTTCGATCCCCGCAGCCGCGTCCTGCGCGACTACGCCGAAGTGGTCGCCAGCAAGGAAGGCAAGAGCAACTACTACCAGATCCTGGAAACCATCGAGAAGGTCGTCGTGGACCGCATCGGTTCCAAGGGCATCTACCCGAACGTGGACTTCTACAGCGGCACCGTGTACAGCGACCTGGGCATCAAGAAGGAATACTTCACGCCCATCTTCGCGCTGGCCCGCATCAGCGGCTGGTGCGCCAGCCTGATTGAGTACACCGGCAACAACCGCCTGCTGCGCCCCGACGCCGTGTACACCGGTGCAACCGACGCGCACTACGTGCAACTGCAAGACCGCCAGTAACCGGCAGGTGAGAGGGGCAGGTGACCCGCGTGGGTGGCCTGCCCCTCTGCCTGTTCCGTCGCCGCCGGTCAGGCGCAGATCGGTTCGACCACCCACGCCCCGTAATGATTCACGAAGTGCGCCCCGGACTCCCGGAACGCCCCGGCCACCTCCGGCAGACGGCCCGGCTGGTCCGACACGTCCACGCTCAGGAGGATCTCGCCCCAGCCGAGCGCCTCCACGTAACGCTCCACGTGCACGCGCTCGTCGGTCGCGCCCTGCATCAGCCGCAGCAACTGCGCCCACAGCCCGTGCCGCCGCCCGTCCGCGTCCAGCGCCGCCACGCCGTCCTCACCCATCAGGAGCTGCACGGACCGGTCCCCCAGCCCCAGCGACAGCAGGCGCGACGTGCACGCCTGCACCCCATCCAGCGACCGGAACAGTCCGTACACCCGGCCCCGGCTGAGCATCGTGAAATGCATCGCGCCCGCCCGCGCCGCCCGACCTCGACCCTGCACGCCTCTGGTCATGCCCATCACCTCATGACTGCCGCTGCCCACCCAGGCAGCACCACGTTCCGGCGACCACCCACCGCGCCAACCGTCAGTTCAGGCCCCCACGGTACGCCGCCCGGACCAGGCGGAATAGGCCCAAACATACGGAAAGGGCCACGGGCACCGGCGCACCCGTGACCCCAGGAGGTGAACCGTTACGCGCTCAGGCCCTTGCTGCCGTGCAGGGTGCGCTCCACCGTCTCGGTGACCTCCTGCTCGAAACGGCGCAGGTGCTCGCGCAGGCGGTCCAGTTCCGCCACGCCCAGATCCGCCAGCCACAGCACGCTGCGGCCCAGCACCGCGAACGTCAGCGGGGCGTCCTCATCGGCATCCTCGTCCGGATCAACGGGGTCGAGGTTCAGCGCGCCGTAGTCCAGGCCCTGATTCATCAGGTTCATGCCCATCAGGATGTCCGGCAGGCTGTCCTCCTCGACGTACAGGTCCAGGTCCAGGTGCAGGCGCACGATCACCCCACCCTGCGGATCGGCCTCGGCGAACATCGCCACGCGCGTGTCCCCGTCCTGGATCAGCGCGCCGTCCTCGACCGCCTCGACAGTCAGGCCGCTCTGTTGCAGCGCCGCCATGATCCGCTGCAGTTCCGACTGGGATGCTGTCATGCGCCGGAGTATAGAGCCCTCGCGCGCCAGGGACGGTCACGGGGTCCACGGTCCGTGGGGGGGAAGAGTTGATGGTTGAAAGTTGATGGAGGGGGAAAGATCCATCGACTTTCAACCATCACCCTGAAGCCCTTACGCGTGGTACAGCCACACGCCGCGCGCCTCGTTCCAGGTGCGGTACAGCTGCCCCAGCAGGCGCAGGTGCTCCACGTGCGCCAGGGTCTCGGCGAGTGCAAAGCGGCGACCAGAGACGTTCAGGTCACGCGGGAACATCGCCAGGGACAGCTCGTACGCGCTGCGGGGTTCGCGGGCGGCCTCGGCCGCCATGAAGTCCAGCCGTTCGTGGTGATGGGCGCGCAGTTCGCGCGCGCGGGCCTGCACGCCGGTCATGACCGGCCCGTGGTGGCCCACCACCGCCCGCGCCGGATTCAGCGCCTCCAGTTTCCCCAGCGTCTGCAGGTAGTCGCCCAGCGGGTCGGGGCGGGTGTAGGCGTACAGGCCCACGTTCGGGCTGATGCGCGGCAGGATCGCGTCCCCGGCGATCAGGGTCCCCTCGGCTTCATTCCAGAGGCCCAGGTGCCCGTCCGCGTGACCGGGCAGCCACAGCACCTCCCACGGCTGCCCCGAGAGGTCCACGTGCTGACCCTCGCGCAGCGGCTGCACGCGCGACGCCGGATGCACCCGCTCGCGGCCCCGGCGGTTGTCGGCGCCCATGCCCTCCAGCGACTCGGGCGGCAGCCCGTGATCCCGCATGTGCTTCAGGTGCCCGGGCAGCCACTCCTCCCACAGGTGCCAGTAGCGTTCGCCGCGCCCGATCTCCACGTCCAGCATCTGCACCTGCGCGCCGCTGCGTTCCTCCACGACCCCCGCCAGCCCGTAGTGGTCCGGGTGGTGATGCGTGATGATCAGGCGGTCCACGTCCGGCCAGTGCAGGCCCAGCGCCGCCAGCCCGGCCTCCAGCGCCGCGCGGGCTTCGGGCGTGTCCAGCGCGCAGTCGATCATCGTGACCGGGCCCCCCGCCGGGCGGTCAAGCAGCACCGTCACGTACTTCATGGGGTACGGAATGGGCACCTGGAGGGCGTGAAGGTCACCCAGGACGTGGGTCGGCAGCGGCGCGTCCGTCATGCCGCCGAGCGTACCACCGCGCCCCGGCGCCGCCCGCCACCGCGCCAGGAACACGAAAACCGGGAGCACGGCAAGGGGGAGACGCCACGGCCTCCCCCGGACGCGCGCGCCGTCAGGGCAGTGTGCAGGTATACGTGCCGCCCTGAACCGCGCAGATCACCGGGCTGACCCGGTCCGCCGTGATCCGCACCAGCAGGTTCTGCGCCGCCAGGCGCCGGTCGCGGGGCACCACGTTCAGCGCCACCACCCCGGGCCGCAGCGCCAGATCCAGCCCTACGCCGGGCTGCGCCGTCCCCGAGAGCCGCCGCTCAATGAACAGGTCGGCCAGCACGTCGCTGCGCACCGACAGCGTCCCGGTGACCGGGCGCAGCGTGACGTCCACACGGTTCACGCTGTCCCCCGCGATGTTCACGCGCTGCGTGACGGTCTTGTACCCGGCCCGCGACACCTCCACCGACACCTGCCCCTCCGGGAGGTCCGGGACGCTCAGCGGCGTCGTGCCCACCCGCACGCCGTTCACCCGCACGAGCGCGTCCCCGAAGTTCGACGTGACGTCCAGCGTCCCGAAGCGCACCACGCGGTACACCGTCGTGCCCACCGTGTACGACCCGGCCGGCAGGGCCCGCGCGGCGCCCTCGACGGCCCGCGAGACGTCCGAGACGCTGCGCGCACCCGCCGCGCCGTCCAGTGGCATCGGCTGCACGCTGGCCACCGTGAACACCTGCGTGAAGCCCTGCGTGGCGGGCAGCGGCGCCGAGACCACCTCGCCCGGACGGGTCTGCACGGTCGGCAGCACCAGCGCCCCACCCTGCGCGGGCAGCACCACCGACGTCACGAACGCCGCCCGGTCCGTCACCACCCGCAGACTGCCCGGCCCCGGCGCGCGGTACAGCGCCTCCTCGCCCGTCACGGGCTGCGCGGCCCGCGTACCCGGCGTCACCGTCAGGCGCAGCTGCGCGCCCGGCTGCGCCCGCAGCGGCGCCGGAACACACCCACTGAGCAGACCCGCCAGCGCCAGGCCCGCTGCCCCCACCACACCACGTTTCATAAGATCAGGGTAAGGCACGGGCGTGACCCGCACCTGACGGTCCTTACACTCCGGCGTGCGCGGTGGGGGCGCCCTGCGTGCGCCGCTCCAGTTCCGCCAGCGCGCCGCTGACGTGCGTCAGGGGATTCCCACTGCGGTGCACCCACGCCACCAGGCCGTCCGGGTCGATCAGGACCGTCACGCGCGACGCCATGTTCAACAGGCCGCCCAGCGTGCCCATCACGCCGTACGCGCGGCACAGGCTGCGGTCCCCGTCCGGGATGAGCGGGTAGCTCAGGCGGCACGAATCCCGGAACGCCGCCTGCCGCGCCTCGGTGTCGGTGCTCACGCCGACCACCTGCGCGCCCAGACGCTCGAATTCCGGCAGGGCCGCCTCGAACCGCTGCGCCTCGATGCTGCACCCGGCGCTGCTCGCACGCGGGTAGAAGTACAGGACCACCCAGCGGCCCCGCAGCGCGCCGAGACTGACGGTGCGGCCGTCATCGCTGCGGCGCGTGAAGTCGGGGGCGGCCTGTCCGGGCGTGACACTCATGCGCCCGATTGTACGGGCCGCCCGTACAATGCGCGCGTGCCCGATCCCACCGAGTCCCTCCTGCGGCCCCTGCGCGAGTACGCGGAGGCAGTGGTGGTCGTGGGCGTGTCCGGCGGGGCGGACAGCGTGGCGTTGCTGCTGGCCCTGCGGCAGGCGGGCGCGCGGCCGGTGGCGGCGCACCTGGATCACGCCCTGCGGCCCGACTCCGCGCAGGACGCCGCGTGGGTGCAGGCGCTCGCCGCGCGGCTGGAGGTGCCCTACGCAGGCGCGCGGGTGGACGTGGGCGCGGTCGCCGCCCGGCGCGGCTGGAACACCGAGGACGCCGCCCGCCGCCTGCGCTACGACTTCCTGGCGCGCGCGGCGAAGGCGCACGGCGCGCCGGTCATCCTGACCGCCCACACCCGCCGCGATCAGGCCGAGACGGTCCTGACTGCCCTGCTGCGCGGCGAGGCGATCCTGCACGGCATTCCCGCCGTGCGCGGGCGGGTGCGGCGGCCCTGGCTGGATGTGCCCCGCGCCGACCTGGAAGTCTTCCTGCGCGTGCAGGGGCAGGACTGGCGCGAGGACCCCACCAACGACGACCCCGCGTACACCCGCGCGTGGCTGCGCCGCGACGTGATGCCCGTCCTGACCGCCCGCTACCCCGCGCTGGAGACCACCCTGGCCCGCGTGGCGCGGCATCAGGCGCAGGACGACGACGCCCTGAGCGCCCAGGCCGAGCGGATCACCCCGCACGCCCCGCTGCGCGCCGTGCCGCCCGCCGTGCTGCGCCGCTGGCTGCGCGCCCGCCTGAGGGACGCGGGTCTGGACGCGCACGCCACGCACCTGGACACCCTGGCGGACGCCCTGACGTCGGGCGGCACCACGCACCTCGACCTGCCCGGCGCGCACCCCGTCACCGTCACCGGCGGGAGGGTGCACCTGACCCCGCAGACGTACCCGGCCCCCGACTTCCCCCTCCCGGACGGCTGGACGCGCCGCACCCGGCAGCCCGGCGACCGCATCCACCTCCCGGGCGGCACCCGCAAGCTCAGCGACGTGCTGACCGACCGGCACGTGCCCCGCGCCGACCGGGACCGCGTGCCGCTGCTCGTCAGTGATGCGGGGGTGCAGTGGATCGGCCTCCAGCCTCCCATCTGGGCCAGTGGGGCACGCGAGCACGCCGCCCAGCCCCCCGAGCCCCTGCACGCCGCGATGGGCGAGGCGCTGGCGCAGGCCCGGCTGGCCGCCGACGCGCAGGAAGTCCCGGTCGGCGCGGTCGTCCTGGGCCCGGACGGCACCGTGGTTGGGCGGGGGCGCAACACCAGCCGCGAACACGGCGACATGACCCGTCACGCTGAACTGACCGCCCTGCGCGAGGCCACCCGCACCCTCGGCACCCCGTACCTGACCGGCTGCACGCTGGTCGTCACGCTCGAACCGTGCCCCATGTGCCTCGGCGCGGCTCTCGAAGCGCGAATCGGACACATCGTCTACGGCGCCGCCAACCCCAAGGCAGGTGCGCTGGGCGGCGTCACCGACCTCCTCGCCGCGCACTGGGGCCACGCACCCCGGGTCACGCCCGGCATCCGCGCCCGCGAGGCCGTCCGCCTCCTGAAACAGGTATTCAGCCAGCTGCGAGCCTCACGCCCCTGAGGATGAGCGGCGGAGTGCCGCGAGGGACGCCCGCAGCGCCTGGAACTGCTCGGCCGTCAGACCCAGCCGAGCCGCGTTCGCCTCGTCCTCCGCATTCCCGTGCCGGACGATCAGCTCATGCCGGGACAACCGCGCCAGGTCAGTGTCCGTGGGGCCCGTGTGCAGTCCGGGAAGCTCGACTTGCATGCGCCACCGTACCCGGGGCAGGGTACGTGCCGTATCCGCCGACTGGCCGAGGCCCATGCACCCGGGCGAGTGCTCAGCTGCTGCACCCGCCGCCGCAGCTGGACCCGCAACTGCTGCCGCCGTCCGAGCAGCTGCTGTCGCTGCCGGGCGCACAGTCGCCGCCGGAACTGCCGCCCATCCAGGTCACGCCCGTGTCCCCGTCCGAGCGGCGACGCAGGGCAGTGGGGGAGAGCTCGGACGGGGTGAGGTTCACAATCAGCAGCGCGATCAGGCCCGCGCCCAGGGCCAGCAGCAGCGCCACGTGACTCCAGGCGAAGGTCAGGCCCGTGACGACCGCCACGCCCAGCGCCAGCCACAGGCCCGAGCGGCGCGCGCTGCCCTGCACGTGCTCCCGCCGGGGACGCGAGCGGCGAGGGTCCGGCCAGATGTCCGCCGGGGGACGCTCCCCGAAGGTGCGGGCGTAGGCGTCCAGCGTCGCCTCGTACTGCGCGCGGAAGCGGGCCGGGTCGCCCGGCTGGCCGCTGCCGGGTTCGTGGTGCAGCGGCGCGGGCAGCAGCGGCGTCAGGCGCTCCCAGTAGTCGCGGGTGAACAGCAGGTGCAGGTGCCAGACCTCGTCCACGACCGCAGACGGCGTGACCGGCGCGCCCAGCGTGGACAGCAGCAGGAACCGGCGGTACTCCAGCGCGGCGCGCTGCGCATACGCGGGGGTCCAGCGCTGCTCTCGGGCCACGCGGGCCAGCAGGCCCTCGGGCAGGACGTACGCGCGCAACTCATCCCACAGCGGGGGCAGCGTCGGCAGGACCGGGAGGTTCGGGGTGACATTCAGCTGACCGCTCATTCGTTCGTGGCTCATGGCCCTCTCCCTGACGGGACACGGCTTGCCGGTCGGCCTGGACGGCCTCCACGCTGGTGATCCCGTCACGATCAGCGTGCGCGCGGCGTGTCAGGCGCCCGTCAGCCCACCCGCGCCGACCCGTCCGCCATGACCTGCGCGTACGCCTCCCGCACCGCCGCCACCAGCTGATCCCCGCTCAGGACGCCGCGCAGGTCCAGCATGCTGACAATCTCGTGCGGGTCCAGCAGCGGATTCGCGCAGGCGCGCAGCAGCGCGTAATGCACCACGCTCGTCCCCGGCCGCGCGCCGCCCGCTGGCGTCCACGCCTCGCGCAGGCGCGGTAGCAGCAGGGACGCGAAGCGCACCACCTCGTCCTCATGCCGCCGCAGTTCCTTCTGCAGCGCCCCCACCGAATGCACGCCCACGTAATGCAGCAGGCTCGCCAGCCGCTGTGGCCGCTCCGGGTCCGGCCAGTCCGTCAGGAGCAGCACGTTCAGCGCGCCCGCCACCTGCTGATCCAGGTCCCGCACCGGCGCCACCCCCAGCAGATGCTTCATGCTGGGCGCGTCGATAAACACCGCGTCCGGCGCGTCCTCCACCCGCGTGGGCAGCGTCGCCGCGTACTGCTGCGACAGGCGGTGCAGGGTCATGAACTCCTCGTCCGCCATCTCCAGCAGGCCCGCCAGCCGGTAGAAGCGCCGCTGCACCTCCCGCGGGATCGCCTCGCGGTTCTTGTACCCCAGGTCATGCTCGATCTCCGCCCAGGCATGCTGGAGGATCGACCGGATCTGCACCTCGAACTTCAGGCCCGCGAACCCCGACAGGTCCGGCGAGTCCGGCGTGACCTGCACCACGTAATGCACGCCCATGTACCCGAAGCGGTCCGGGTCGTGCATCTTGCTCTTGTCGATCGAGTTCTCCCAGTCGATCTCGTGATGCTCCTCCAGCAGGCGCGACACCACGCTCACATCCGACTCGAAGTACGTGATCACGCGCACCGCCACCAGATCCGTCACGTCCGCCAGGGACCCGTAGCGGCCCGGCTTGCGGCGCAGCTTGTCCTCCAGACTCGCGCGTTTCTTCACGCGGCCCGTCACGTGATGGATGTTCAGGCCCGCCCCGGCGATCAGCCGCGTGACGTGCGTCACCGCCGCGTCCCGCAGGCCCTCGAAGGTCTCGCACCCGTCCTCGTACGCCTGGAGTAGCTGACCATTCATGTGCCCCCAGCTTAAACCCGCGTCCGCCCCGCCCGGCGCGCAGGTCCACACCCGAGCCCCGGGCGCCGCGTGCTATCCCCAGACATGCGCCCCGCCCTGCCCGCCCTGCTCCTGGGCACCGCCCTGCTGACCCTCGGCGCGGCCCCCGCCGCCACCCCCAACCCCGCCACCGGCAGCGCGCCCGGCATCCTCGTCGCGTACCCGCCCGAAGGCCACCGGGTCGCGTTCGACCACGTCATCCTCGAAGGCATGGTGCCGCCCGGCGCGACCCTGACGGTCAGCGGCACGCCCGTCCCCACCGGACCCGACGGCCTGTACATCAGCTGGTTCCCGCTCAAGCCCGGCGTGAACGACCTGCGCCTGATCGCCCGCACCCCCGCCCGCCCCGGCCAGAGCGCCCGCAGCACCACGCGCATCCTGCGCGTCACCCGCACCGTCCCCCGCACGCTGCCCGCCACGCCCACCACCATCACCCGCGCCAGCATCACGCCCGCGCAGCCCACCGAACTGTGGGACCCCGCCGGGGACACCCCCCAGGACCGGCAGATTCCCGTGCGCTTCCAGGGCAGCCCCGGCGGCCGCGCCAGCGCCCGCATCGCCAGCCTGCCCCCACAACCCCTGCGCGAAGGCCCAGCCGGAACGTACAGCGGCACCCTCGACGTGCCCCCCACCGCCCGCCTGAGCAGCGCCGCCCTCACCGTCACCCTCACCGGCCGCGACGGCCGCACCACCAGCGCCCCCGCCCCCGGCCGCGTCACCAGCGCCCCCGGCACCGCCCGCACCGTCACCACCCCACCCGGCACCATCCCCGGCCCCGGCCTGAACGCCAGCAGCACCCGCCTCACCACCACCCAGGGCGCACCCCTGCTGTACCCCAGAGATGGCACTACATACCGCGCCGTCGGCCGCGTCGGCCCCGACCTGCGCGTCCGCCTCGCCCCCGGCCTCAGCGCCCTGATCACCGCCAGTCAGACCACCCCCACCGGCTTCACCCCGCCCCCCGCCCCAGGCGGCGGCCCCCTCACCCTCAGAAGCACCCCCGACCAGCTCCAGCTGCACCTCCCACTCGGCCCCGCCCGGCCCCCCTTCACCCTCACCCAGACCGGCGAGCGCACCCTGCGCCTCACCCTCTACGCCACCCCCACCCAGCCCCTCACCGCGCCCGAGGAAAACGATCCCCGTCTCGACCGGCTCACCATCACCACGCCCGCGCCCGGCGTCACCCAGCTCGACCTCACCCTCCAGGCCCCCATCTGGGGCTTCCACGCCGAACACGACGACACCGGCCTCCTCCTCACCACCCGGCAGCCCCCCACCCCGGACCCCACCCGACCCCTCCAGGGCCGCGTCATCACCCTCGACCCCGGCCACGGCGGCACCCAGAACGGCGGCGCCGGCAGCCTCGGCACCCCCGAAAAGAACCTCGTCCTCCCCATCACACTCATAACCGCCCAGCTTCTCGAAGCACAGGGGGCCACGGTTGTTCTGACCCGCGACACCGACACCACCCTCGGCCTCTACGAACGAGGACTGATCGCCGAAGCAGCCAGCAGCGACCTCCTCATCAGCATCCACGCCAACGCCCTCCCCGACGGCCGCGACCCCCGCGGCACCCGCGGCCCCGAGATCTACTACACCCACCAGCAAGCCAGAGGCGCCGCGCAGGCCATCCTCACCGCCCTCCGCACCAACCTCCCCGACCTCGGCCCCGGCGCCGGACTCAAACCCGACGCGGACCTCGCCCTCACCCGCCCCACCACCCAACCCAGCCTCCTCGTGGAAACCGGGTACCTCACCGACCCCGGCAACCTCCGCCTCCTGAACAGCCCCGACGGACAGCGGCGCGTCGCGCAGGCCATCGCGGACGGCATCAGCGCGTACTACGCGGGGCTGGCGGGGCGGTAGGGATTCGGGACTGGATTGGAAGGGCTGCGCCTGCGGCGGGCCTCCCCACCCCCCAACCCCCTCCCCCAGAGGGGCAGGGGGGGGCTTACGTTGGCACTGGGCAAGAGATTTGACTTGGGCGGCGGAGGTGTGGTGGGCGGTGACGTGTCCGGCTTCGACGCCATCCTCCACCCCCCTCGTAGGCCCGCGCGCTTCGCGCACGACGGCCGGTGGGGGTCTGCGGTCAGGTGATCGGTGGGACGCTTCGCGCGGCTGATCGACTTTCAAAACCACGCGTTTGCCCAAGCGAGAAAAAGTGGAACCTTCCGGCACGCACCAAGTTGACTGGCCACACTGGCGTCGTGGCAGACGAGCCCGTCGTGCGCGCAGCGCGCGGGGCGCCCGCAGCGAATTCGGAGGTCTGCAGCCCCATCCGTGGCCGTCCCCGCCAGTCACCCGCTGACCAGGCCTGGGAAATACCTTGCCGAGCGCAGCAAAAACTCCCCCTGCCCCTGTGGGGGAGGGGGCTGGGGGGTGGGGCAGCCCGCCGCAGGCGCCCACCTTCCAACTCGATTCCGTGGGGCAGCCTGCCGCGAGGTGCAACCAATCGACTCTGGAACCCCCTACCGCCCGACAACCTCCCGCCCGTACACGGCGATCAGCGCGTGGGCGAGTGGGGTGATGGCGTGGTCGGGGATGCCGGCGATGTTGATGCGGCCTTCGCGGGTGCCGTAGATGGCGTGGTGGTCGCGGAGGGTGTCCATCTGTTCTGGTGTGAGGGGGAGGAGGCTGAACATGCCCTGGTGGTGTTCGATGGTGAGGAGGTCGTGGGGGGCGCCTGCGTCGCGGAGGGCGTGTCCGAGCTGGGTGCGGACGGTGCGAATGCGGTCGCGCATGGCGCCCAGTTCCTGGTGCCAGGGGTGGGGGGTGTTCAGGAGCGCGGCGGCGATGGCGGCGCCGTGTTCGGGGGGCATGGAGTAGGTGCGGCGGGCGATGCCCTCAAGGACGCTGAGGACGGCGGCTTTCTCGCTGGGCTGGGGGACGAGGACGGTGGCGGTGCCGGTGCGTTCGCAGTAGAGACCCATGTTCTTGGAGCAGCTGGCGGCGATGAGGACGGTGCCGAGGTGCCGGGTCATGATCTGCAGGCCCTGGGCGTCCTCGGTGAGGCCCTGGCCGAGGCCCTGGTAGGCCATGTCCACGAGGGGGATGAGGCCGCGCCCCTGGCAGTGCTGGGCGAGGGCGTGCCAGCTTTCCTGGCTGAGGTCGATGCCGGTGGGGTTGTGGCAGCAGCCCTGCACGAGGAGGATGTCGCCGGGCTGGGCGGCGTCGAGCGCGCTGAGCATGGGGCGCAGGTCTGTCGTGCCGGTGCCGTCGTCCTGCCAGGGATACTCGGCGGTGAGGAGTCCGGCGGCGCGCATGAGGGGGTGGTGGTTGGCGTAGCCGGGGTTGGAGGTCCAGACGGTCGCGTCGGGGTGGGCGCTGGCGATCAGGTCGGCGAGGGTGCGCAGGGCGCCGGTGCCGCCGACGGTCTGCACGGTCACGGCGCGGTCCAGGGTGGGGGTGTGTTCGCCGAGGAGCAGGCGGGTCATGGCGGCGGTGAAGTCGGCGTTGCCGCTCAGGGGCCGGTAGACCTTGCTGGGGGCCGCCTCGGCGAGGCTTCGTTCGGCGTGCTGGACGGCGTTCAGGACGGGGGTGTGACCGTGTGCGTCGCGGTAGATGCCGATGCCGAGGTTGAGTTTGTGGGGGCGGGGGTCGTCGCGGTGGGCGTTCTGGAGGGCCCAGAGGGGATCGAGGGGGAGGGGGTGCAGGTCACTGAACATGGGCAGCTCCTTTGGTGCGGGTGGGCATGAGGTTGAAGACGAGGACGCCGGTGGTGACGATGGCGACGCCGATGGCGGACGCGAGGCTGGGCCGCTCGCCGAGCAGCGGCAGGGCGAGCAGGGTGGCGAGGACGGGGGCGAGGGCGCCGACGGTGGCGCAGCGCAGCGTGCCCAGGTGCCGCAGCGCGTACGGGTAGGTGAGCGAGGCGACGACGCCCACTCCGATGCCCTGCACGGCGATGAAGGGCAGCAGGCCATGCCAGGGCACCTGCGTGAGGTGGCTGGGCAGCGTGCCGCTCAGCAGCAGCGGTGCCAGCAGCAGCAGCGAGGGGTACGTGACGAGCATGGCAACCCCCAGGGGATCGAGTCCGGCGCGGCGCATGCCGAGGGTGTAGCCGCCCCACAGCAGGCTGGCGCTCAGCAGCAGCGCGATTCCGGTGAGGGGGGAGGTGCCGACCGTGCCCAGCCCGGCGACCAGCAGCACGATACCGAGGAGGATCAGGCCCAGGCCCGGCCACTGCGCGGCGGTCACGCGGTCGCGGAACAGCGCGGCGCCGACCAGCACGACGGACAGCGGGGTGGTGCCCGCCACGAGGGCGCTGACGTGCGCGGCGGAGGTGCTGGCGCCCCCGGCGGCGGCGATCAGGAAGAACGGCAGGCCCGCTCCGGCAGTGATCATCAGCGCCGCGTGCGGGGGGACGCGCCGCAGCGCGGGCAGGCGCGAGGGCAGCAGCGGCAGCAGCAGCGCGGCGGGGATCAGGAAGCGGATCAGGGCCACGTCCCCCGGCGTCAGCGGCGAGTGCCCGATGGCGCGGATGGTCAGTGCGAACGCCGCCCAGATGAGCACCGTGACAGCCAGCGCCGCCCAGCCGAGCAGCGTGCCGCTGGACCGGGCCCGGGCGGTCCCCGGCGGGAACGTGGAGCTGAGTTGACTCATGACCTCATGCTCCGCCAGCAGACGGATGCAGCCCCAGAATGGTCAGAAGCTGCCAAAACCTGCCGCCCTGGGCTGGATCAGGGGCAGATTCTGCCACAATCCACCCATGGACGACCGTGACCGCCGCATTCTCGCGGCCCTCCAGGCGAACGGACGCATCAGCAACCAGGAGCTTGCAGATCAGGTGCACCTCTCGCCGTCGCCGTGCCTGCGGCGCGTGCGGCAGCTGGAGGACTCCGGCGTCATCCAGGGGTACACCGCACTGGTCGATGAGGAGGGGTACGGCCTGACCGTCACCGCGTTCGTCCGCGTGCGGCTCCAGCTGCACACGACCGCCAGCATCCGCGCCTTCGAGGACGCGATTGCCCGGATGGACGCCGTGCTCGACTGTTACGTCATGACCGGCGAGGCCGACTACCTCCTGCGCGTCCTCGTCCCTGACCTGAAAGCGTACGAGGCGTTCGTGCGCCGGGAACTGCACGCCGTGCCCGGCATCGCCTCCATCGACACCAGCTTCGCGTACGGCCGCGTCAAGCGCGCCACGGTGTACCCGCAGCTGGGCTAGAGGCGACGCCTCTTCACCGTTTCCTGCGACCCAGACGTCACGTCCGACAGCCCTGCTACCGTCGGACTATGAGTGTTCGTCCGGTGACGGTGGTGACGGGGGCGGTGGGTGGGATCGGGGCGGCGCTGGCGCGGGAGCTGGCGCCGGGGCATGACCTGATCCTGTCGGGCCGGAACGTGGGGGCGCTGGAGGCCCTGTGCGCGGAGGTGGGGGGGACGCCGCTGGTGCTGGACCTGACCCGCCCGGAGTCGTTCGAGGCGGCGCTGGCGGGGCTGGGGCGCGTGTCGAACGTGGTGCACAACGCAGGGGTGGTGGAGCTGGGCGCGGTGGCAGAGCAGGACCATGCGGTGTGGTCGCACACGCTGGCGGTGAACGTGGTCGCCCCGGCGGAACTGACGCGCCTGCTGTTGCCGCGCGTGCGGGCCGAGAGGGGCTCGGTGGTGTTCGTGAACAGCGGCGCGGGCCTGCGCGCGAACGCCGGCTGGGGCAGTTACGCGGCGAGCAAGTTCGCCCTGAAGGCCCTGGCGGACGCGCTGCGTGAGGAGGAGGCCGCGCACGGCGTGCGGGTCACGAGCGTGTACCCGGGCCGCACGGCGACGCCCATGCAGGAGAAGGTGCGGTCGCAGGAGGGCGCGCCGTACACCCCGGAGGCGTTCGTGCGGCCGGAGTCGGTGGCGGCGTTGATCGCGTTCGCGCTGAATGCGCCCCGGGACGCGCTGCTGCCGGACCTGAGCGTCCGCCCCGGTCCGCAGTGAGTGGGGCGGAGGTTCCCGCGCCGCGTGCGGGGGAGGTCGTGCCGGGCCTGTGGGACGTGCTGGTCGTGGGGGCGGGCCCGGCGGGCCTGAGTGCGGCGCTGACGCTCGGCCGCTCGCGGCGGCGGGTGCTGCTGCTGGACGGTGGGCCGCCCCGCAACGCGAGCGTGTCGGCGGGGCACGGCCTCCTGACCCGCGACGGGATCAGCCCCGAGGAGCTGAAGGCGGCCGCCCTGGCGGATCTGGAACCGTATGACGTGACGGTCCGGGCGGACAGTGCGCGCGAGGTCCGCCGGGTGGGCGAGTGTTTCGGCGTGCGCGTCGGGGACGCGTGGCAGCGCACGCGGGTGCTGGTATTCGCGACGGGCGTGCGGGACATCCTGCCGCCGGTGCCGGGCCTGCGGGAACGCTGGGGGCAGGGCGTGTTCCACTGCCCGTACTGTGACGGCTGGGAGCACGAGGGCCGCGCCCTGGCCGTGTACGGGTCGGGGCAGTCGGCGCATCACCTCGCCCTGACGGTCCGGGCCTGGTCGCCCCGCGTGACCCTGCTGTGCGACGGGGACCCATGCCTGACGCCCGAGCAGGCCCGTGACCTGGAGCGGGTGGGTGTGGCGGTCCGCACGCAGCCGGTTCGCCGCGTGAGTGGCGGCCCGCCCGAGGACACCCCGGTGTGCGTGTCGTTCGTGGGCGCGCCGCCCCTGAGCGTGGACGCGGTGTTCCTGGCGCCAGAGCAGCAGGGCGGCAGCCACCTGCCCGCCGCACTGGGCTGCGCGCTGGACGAGAAGGGCCGCGTGATCGTGGACGGCAATCAGGAGACCAGCCTTCCGGGCGTGTTCGCCATCGGGGACATGACGGGCGCGCCGCAGTACGTGGTGCAGGCAGCGGCGGCGGGCATGCACGCGGCGCAGGTGATCAACACCCGCCTGATCCACGCGGCAGTGCACTCCATGGGCGCGGCGTTCCACAAGAGCCCCCAGGACGAGGGGGTCCGCAACCCCGACAGTCGTGATGAGTAAGATGCTCAGGTGAGTATTGATGCGATCCTGTTCGATCTGGACGGCACCCTGCACGACCGCGCCGTCACGCTGCGCGCGTGGCTGGCCGGGCACGTCCGGCAGTTCGGCCTCCCGGGCGGGTATGCCGCGCGCTTCCTGGAACTGGAGGATCACGGCTACCGCCCGAAGGCCGAGGTGATCCCGCAGCTCGTGCAGGAGTTCGGGCTCCTGCACGACCCGCGCACCCTGCTGGACACCTACGCAGGGCACGTGCAGCACGCCGTGCCGATGGCGCACGCGCACGACGTCCTGCGGGAGCTGCGCGCGCGGGGCGTGCGGGTGGGGATCGTCACGAACGGCTGGGAGGACCTCCAGCGGACCTGCGTGCAGACCTGCGGCCTGACCGGGCTCATTGACGACCTCGTGATCAGCAAGGCCGTGGGCCTCAGCAAGCCGGACCCCTCCATCTACCGGCTGGCACTACGCCGCCTGGGCGTGCGTGCCGATCAGGCGTGGTTCGTGGGCGACTCGCCCCGCAACGACATCGCCGGGCCGCAGGCGGTGGGGCTGCGCGCCGCGTGGCTGCCCACCACCCACCCCCTGCGCGGCGAGGTGCCGGACGCCACGCTCCGCGACCTGCGCGGCGTCCTCAGCCTGCCCGGGTTGCCCGTTCCCGGAAGCGGGCGCTGAGCCAGCCCGCCACCTCAGCCAGCGGGAAGGTAAGCGTCTCGCCGGTGCGGCGGTTCTTCACCTCCACCTCGCCGCGTTCGAGGGTGCGGCCCAGCGTCACGCGGTACGGGACGCCCAGCAGGTCCGCGTCCGCGAATTTCGCCCCGGCGCGTTCGTCCCGGTCGTCGAGCAGGGCAGTCAACCCTGCGGCCCGAATCGCAGCGTACAGGCTCTGGGCCGCTGCCTGTTGGCCCTCATTCCGGATGTCTACCACGATCAGGTGCGCGTGGAACGGCGTGATGGAGTCTGGCCAGACCAGCCCCCGCTCGTCGGACAGCTGCTCGGCGACCGCCTGCGCCAGCCGCGACACGCCGATGCCGTAGCAGCCCATCTGGAACGGCTGCTCGCTGCCGTCCGCCGCCGTGAACGTCGCGTCCATCGCTGCCGAGTACCGCGTGCCCAGCTGGAACACGTGCCCCACCTCGATGCCCCGCGCCGACCCGAGAACCTGCGTGTCGTCGTGCAGGGCGGCCTCGCCCGCGCGGGCCTGCCGCACGTCCACCTCTTCCGGCAGGGCGTACTGCGCGCCCCAGTTCGCGCCCGTCACGTGCCAGTCGGTGTCGTTCGCGCCGGTCGTGAAGTCCCGCAGCGCCGCGCCTGCCGGGTCGCACAGCCGCAGGAACGATCCCACCACGTCCTCCCGCGCGGCAATTGCGCTGTCCGGCAGGTCCGGCGCGAGGTACCCCAGCGGCAGCGGCCCCGCCGCCCAGGCGTCCGGCTGCGCGACCTCCAAGCCCAGCAGTTCCCCGTCCACGCGGACCTGCACGGCGTTCCACAGTTTCACCGGGTTCACGCTGTGATCCCCACGCAGACTGACGAGCACCGGCCGCAGCACCCGCTGCCCTGCCCGCAGGAACACGGCGTCGTACAGGACGTTCTTCAGCATGTGCGCCGCGTCGCAGCCCAGTGCCGCGCACGCCCCGGCGACCGTCGCCGTGCCCGGCGTGTGGTGCCGCGCGAAGCCCGCGAACGGACTCGGGGCCGCCACCGACGCCCGCGACGCCGCCCGCTCGGCGTTCGCCGCGTACCGGCCGTCCGGGGTAAACAGCACCTCGTCTTCACCCACGTCGCTCAGGACCATGAACTCGCGGCTCTCGGCCCCGCCGATGTTCCCGCTGTCCGCCTGCACCGCCCGCCACGCCACGCCCAGCCGCGACAGCACCCGCCCGTACACGCCGCTCATCGCCTCGAAATGCGCCTCCAGGCTCGCCGCGTCCGCGTGGAAGGAGTACGCGTCCTTCATCACGAACTCCCGCGTGCGCAGCAACCCGAACCTCGGCCGCAACTCGTCCCGGAACTTCCGTCCGAACTGGTACACGCTGACCGGCAGGTCCCGGTAACTGCGCACCAGCCCGCCCACCACGTCCAGCGCGACCTCCTCATGCGTCGGGCCCAGCGCGTGCGCCCGCCCCGAGCGGTCCATCACCGTGAACATGATCCCCTCCGCCTGTGTATACGCCTCCCAGCGCCCCGACGCCTCCCACAGCGCCCGCGGCTGGAGCACCGGGAAGCTCACCTCCTGCGACACGCCCTCCAGCTCCTCGCGGATCAGGCCCTCCAGCCTCCCCATCACGCGGGTCATCAGCGGCAGGTGCGCGTACAGGCCACTCCCCACCCGCCGCACGTACCCCGCCCGCAGCAGGAACTGAATGCCGCGCGTCTCCGCGCCCTCCGGCGTCTCACGCCACGTGCGGAACAGACTCTCACTCAATTTCATGGGAAACACCCCTCAGGGGAGACCACCCGCAGGCCGGTCTCTCAGACAGTGGCGATGTGACGACGCGCCCAGCTCAAGGCTGGACAGCACTGACCGGAAATGGCAGCGTCACACCCCGGAGGGTGGCGGGAGCACGGGCAGGCCCGCACCGATCCGGATGGTGGGGGAGATCTGCACGCTCATGCGCCCAGACTAGACGCGAGGCCAGGGGCGGTCAAGCGAATGTGCAGCGCAGGCAGTGGCGAGTGGAAAGTGGAAAGGAACAGGGCAGCCAGAAGCGTCCGCTCCGGCTGCCCCGCTCGACTGGTCTGGGCGAGTGCAGGGGGTCAGTGGAGGAGGAGGGCCGCGCCCCACTCCCCGTTCACGCCCGCTGTTTCGCCTTCAGCGCGCCCTTCTGCTGGAGGTACTCGGCGATCTGCACGGCGTTCAGTGCCGCGCCTTTCAGCAGCTGGTCGCCCGCGACGAACAGGTCGATGCCGCCGTCGAACACCAGGGACTCGCGGATGCGGCCCACCTCGACGTCGTACTTGCCGCTGGCGGTCAGGGGCATCGGGTACAGCTTGCCCTCCGGGTTGTCGCGCACCTCGACCCCGGCCGCCCCGGCCAGGAGTTCGCGGACCGCTTCAGGGGTGGCGGGGCGTTCGAGTTCCAGCGTGATCGCCTCGCTGTGGGTGCGGAGGGTGGGGATGCGCACGGCCGTGCAGCTGATCTTCAGGCTGTCGTCCCCGATGATCTTGCGGGTCTCCCACGCGACCTTCATCTCTTCCTTGGTGTACCCGTTGTCCTGGAACGCGTCAATGTGCGGGATGACGTTGAACGGGATGGGGTGCGCGAACACGCTGGCCTGCGCCTGCTCCCCGTTCAGTTCCGCGCGGGTCTGGTCCAGCAATTCCTCCATGCCCTTGGCGCCTGCGCCGCTGGTCGCCTGGTAGGTGCTGACGATCATGCGTTTCACGCCGTACGCGCGGTGAATGGGCGCCACGGCAACCACGGCGATGGCGGTCGTGCAGTTCGGGTTGGCGATGATGCCCCTGTGGGCCAGCGCGGCGTCCCCGTTCACCTCGGGGACCACCAGGGGCACGTCGGCGTCGTAGCGGAAGGCGCTGCTGTTGTCGATCACGACCGCGCCGCCCTCCACCCACTTCGGGGCCAGGGCCTTGCTGATGCTGCCGCCCGCCGACGCGAGGATCACGTCCGCGTCGATCGCCCCTTCGGGCGTGACCTGCACGGTCAGGGGCTGGCCCCTGAAGGTCAGCTGCGTGCCCGCGCTGCGGGGGCTGGCGAACAGCAGCAGCTCGTCGAATTGGAGGGTGCTGCTTTCCAGCACCTTGAGAAGTTCGTGGCCCACCGCTCCGGTCGCTCCGACAATCGCTACGCGCATGTTCGTCTCCTTGAATGAAAAAACCGCCCGGCGTGTCTCGCGGGGCGGCTGTCAATCGACACCGCCCTCACGGGGTAATGGTGGTCATGACGGTCATGCGCCCCAGCGTAGGGGCTGCCCGGGTGGGGGTCAAGGCTGCCTGCCTAGCGTGAAGGGACCGTGTGTGGCCTCAGAGAGAGGGGTCAGCTGCGTCCTGTCGTGTCGCCGGCGCCTTGTTGGACGCAGGGCCCGGCGGTGGGGACGGTCAGGGTGATGGTCGTCGTGGAGGTGAACGTGTTCATGTCGAGCGCCCCGTCCCGCTGGACGGTCAGCGTCCCGAACGTCCGGGGGTCGAGGCTCTGGGTGGCGAGCCAGTCCGTCAGGTCGCGGACCTGAGGGCCGCTCAGGTTCAGACAGGTGCGTCCGGCGCGGCCCAGGAACTCCTGCATCAGGCTCAGTTGCGTTCCGCTGAGGGCGTGCCTGGGCACGATGATCTTCAGGTCGCGGATGGGTTGTTTCGGCGCGGCGCTCGTGAGGAACGCGAAGAAGAAGTCCGGTTCGGTCAGGCTCCGCACGATGAACCCGTCTCGTCCAGTCTTCTGGATGACCGTGCCGGTCACGGCCACCTGCGCCAGCGTGGCGCTGACCGGGGAAGGAGCGGTCTGGGCCTGGGCGGCAGGCAGGGTCAGCAGGGCAGCCAGAAGCAGGGAGCGGGTCATGCCTCACGGTACGCGGCAGGACGGACCGGAGTTGCCTCAGGTGCGTTACTTGCGCCGCCGCAGGAAGCTCAGCCACCCGGCGCGTTCGGGTTGCCGGGCGGGCGCGAAGTCCTCCATCCTGATTTCCGCTTCGGGGTGCGGCGCGGCTTCCCAGCCGTACTCGGTGGCGATCAGGCCGCCCAGGCGTCCGGCGGCGTACAGGGCGTGGGTGCGTTCCTGTTCCTCGGTGACGGCGCGGGGGTCGGCCAGCGCCTGGAGCATCGACTGGAGGCTCTCGTCGTCGCAGGCCCAGTGGCCCTGGGTGAAGGTGGCTTCCTTGCCGTACACGCGAATCCTGGCCGTCATGCGTTCCTCGGGGTGCCCGCCCGCGCGGGCTGAAGGGTGGGGTGGGTTGTGGGACGCGGTCAGCATAGCGTACAGGGCACGCAAATGCAGGGGCAGGTGCGGCCGTCACGCTGCACCTGCCCCTGCCCCGGGTGAGGATCAGACTTTCTGGCCGAAGCGGCGTTCGTTCCCGGCGGTCAGGCGGCCCACGTTGTCGCGGTGCTGCCAGATCAGCAGCGCGGCCAGGGCCGTCACGACCGCGCCCAGCCACTCCGGGCCGACCAGGAAGGCCGTGAAGGCCGCCGCGACCGATGCCAGGATGCTCCCGGCGGACACGAAACGCGTGAGCCACACGGTGGCCATGAAGATCACGAAGAACGCGAGGCCCGCGACCGGGAGCAGCGCCGCGACCGCGCCGAACGTCGTGGCGACGCCCTTGCCGCCCCGGAAGCGCAGGAACGGGCTGAAGTTGTGCCCGATGACGGCCGCGACGCCGCACGCAGCCATGACGGGCAGGCCCAGGTCCAGCCCGTACGCGGCCAGGACGGCCAGGGCGCCTTTCAGGATGTCGAACGCGGCGACAAGCAGGCCGGGGCCGTTGCCGAGGGCACGCTGGACGTTCGTGGCGCCGCTGTTGCCGCTGCCGACCGTGCGGATGTCCACGCCCCGCAGGCGGGCCACCCACGCGGCGGCGGGGATCGCTCCGAACAGGTACGAGCACAGAACCGTCAGCACGGCAAAAAGGGTCACGCTGCCATGATAGGGCACCGCTCTTACAGCGGGTTGACGGTGAAGGTGCCGGGGGGGTGGGGCGCGCGGCCAGGCGGGTCGCTTGCACTTCCCCCGCGAAGCCGCTACTCTGCTGTGCGCTGGAACGGTGTCCGAGTGGTTGAAGGAGCACGCCTGGAAAGCGTGTATAGGTGCAAGCTTATCGAGGGTTCGAATCCCTCCCGTTCCGCCAGATGCGCCGGGACTCCTGCATGGGGAGTCCCGGCGCTGCTTTGCCATGCCGTCACGGATTCTGGCTGGTGTGCAGAGAGCGTTCAAGTAGGCGGCATGCGGTGCAGAGAGCGGCTTGGAAGCGAGAAGCTGACAGTGTCTGAATGGGGGGCGTGTGCTCTGGCACGCCGGGGCACACGAGTGGGCCACACATGCGTTGAACCGGGTCAAAGTTTGGACCGGGAGGACTTTTTTTTCGCGGGGCGGTGGGGGTAGGGTGTGCGTCGCACACACAATTCACCCCCACTGCCGGAAACCGGTTTCCGGCGCACGTTCCTGCTGCCCGGAGGCCCATCATGATCCGTCGTCCTGCCATCCTGCCGTTCCTGCTGCCCGCCCTGCTTGCCGCCTGCGGCAGTCCCACTGCCCCATCCAGCACCCCCGAAACTGCCCAGGCCGGTCTTCCAGACGGCTTCAGCGCGGCCCTGGTCGCCGAGGCCGCCAAGGGCGGCACCGCCGGCACGCTGCGCGCCCAGGCTGCCACCTGCCCCACCCAGCTGGCCCTCCCGTACGGCCAGAGTGGTCTGGACACCGGCCTGTACTGGTACGGCAAGGGTGAGAGCGGCGCGCTGGGCGGCGTGGGCTGCAAGGCCCGGACCGACGGCGCCGCCATGACCGGCTACTACGACCCTACAAGGCCCGTGATGGTCTTCGTGCACGGCTGGCAGAACGGCAGCACCGTCGCGGGCGTGCGCGACAACTTCTACTTCAGCGAGGCCAGCCGCAACGTCGCCGACGCCTGGATCGACGCCGGGTGGAACGTCGCCCTGTACCAGTGGACGCAGCTCGCCGACGACGAGGGCACGGCGGGCGCGCCGTACCACTCGCAGGCGAAGATCTGGACCCCCACCTACACCTACCGGGATAACCTGGGCCGCACCCAGAACATCAACATGCGCTACCGCACGCCGGGCGGCACGTACGCCACGACCGGCATGCCCACCGTCAGCGCCGGACAGCTGTTCTACACGGCGTACAAGAGTGCCCTGAGCCAGTGGACATACGCGGGTACCGAGGGCGTGCGCGTCATGGGGCACTCGCTGGGCGCGCAGATGGCCCTCGCCATGACCGAGAAAGCCTACGCAGACACGGGCCTGAGCAGCGCCAAGAGGCCCAGGCGCGTGGTGCTGGCTGACCCGTACTGGACGCCCGCCAGCGCCGGGTACGGGAACAGCTACGCGTTCCTCAGCCCCGACGTGAACCCCGCCGCGCGCAGCTCCCGCATCGCGCAGACCCTCAAGGGGCAGGGCGTGGCGGTCGAGTGGATCAAGTCCAGCCGCGTGAACGACCTGGGCGGCGACAACAATACGGGCATGGCGAAGTTCGTCAGCCGCACCGAGATCTTCCCGGAGTATGTGTTCGACCTGAACCCCGCCAGCGGCGTGGCGCGCAAGCACAGCGTCGCGCCCCGCTGGTACCTGTGGAGCCGGTCGTTCGCCGCCAAGAACGCCGTCAGCGCCGCGAACACCCTCGGCGGAGCGACCACCGTGATGAACAGCGGTGTGCGCTACGACCAGAACGCCGGGCGCAGCACCACCACCCCCGGTGACGACACCTTCGTCAGCGCCGCGAACCCCTGAGCCGGGAGAACGAGAAGGAGCCCCGGGATTCACCTCCCCGGGGCTCCTCTTCGTCTTTTCAGGGCTGTGTGGGCCGGGCGCGCCACGCGCTGACCAGCGGCAGCGCCGCCAGGACCGCGCAGGTGATCGCCAGCGCCGGGAAGCCCGCCCGCGCGATCACCGCGCCGCCCAGCAGCGTGCCCAGCCCGGCCGCGACGTACCCCAGCGCGTCGGTCACGCCCTGCGCTGCCGGGAAGCGCGTCAGGGCCTTGCTGCCCGCCACGAACGCCAGATTCCAGCCCAGGCCCAGCAGGAACATGCTGACCGCCAGCCACGCCTGACCGGTCAGGGGCGCCGTTAGGGCCGCTGCCGCGAGGAGCAGCGCGCCGCTCACGTACCCGAAGCGCAGGCCCAGCCGGTCGATCAGCGGGCCGGTCAGCCAGCCGAAGCCGAACATGCCCAGGATGTGCCCGCTGATCAGCGCAGCCACCTGCGCGTGATCCATGCCCATGTGGTGTGCGCGCAGCGGCGTGAGGCTCATCAGGGTCACCATCAGGCCCTGCGCGGTCGCCACGGCCAGCGCCGTGGACTTCACGCCGGGAATCCGGAACGCCGCCGCCAGGGGCAGACGCTCGCGCTTCGCTACGGCCGGGCCGGTCAGGGGCTGCCAGGACAGGATCAGCAGCGCGGCCACGCCCAGCAGCGCGCCGCCCACCAGCCAGCCCGTGACCTCCGGCGTGGCCCCCAGCGCCGCCCCCAGCCGCTCGATGGGATGCGAGAAGCCGGTCATCACGAACGACCCCAGCACGCTCATGAGCATCAGCGCGCCGAGCGCCGTGCCGCGCCGCGCCTCGGGGACGCTCTCGGCGGCGGCGTAGCGGGCCTGCTGGTAGCCGCCCTGCGCGGCGCCCATCAGCATCGCGCCGGTCAGGAACAGCGGCGTGACCCCCGCGCGCGCGCCCAGGAAGCCCACCAGTGACCCCATGGTGCCCAGCGCGAACGCCAGACTCAGGCCCGCGCGGCGGCCCCGGCGCAGCATCAGCGCCCCGAACAGCCCCGCCGACGTGGCCGCCGCCGCCTGGATCAGCGTGCTGGGTAGCCCGGCCAGTGCCTCGCTGCCCAGGCCCGACATGATCAGGCTGGCGAGCACCGTGCTGACAGTCGTCGCCCCGGTAGCCAGGGCCTGCGCGGCGTACAGCGGCGCCAGCCGCGCGGCCCCGCTCAGTGCGGCGGGACGGGCGGCGTCACTCACGGCAGGTGGCTGAAGACGCGGAGGCTGGGGTCACGCCTCGCCCTGCGCCTGCCAGCGGGCCTGCACGGCGCCGCGCAGGTACGTCGCGGCGTCCTCCGTGCTGGCGCCCGGCGTGAACACGCGCCCCACGCCCAGTTGCTGCAGGGTGGGCAGATCCTGATCGGGGATGATGCCGCCCCCGAACACGATGATGTCCTCGGCGCCCTTGTCGCGCAGCAGACCCATCACCTCGCGGAAGTAGTGCATGTGCGCGCCGGACAGGACGCTCAGGCCGATGGCGTCCACGTCCTCCTGCACGGCGGCGTTCACGATCATCTCGGCGGTCTGGCGCAGGCCGGTGTAGATGACTTCCATGCCCGCGTCCCGCAGGGCGCGCGCCACGACCTTCGCGCCCCGGTCATGGCCGTCCATGCCGGGTTTGGCGATCAGCACTCGAATTCGGCGGTCTTCCATGGTTCCTCCGGTGCCCGCCGGGCCGCGGCGCCTGCGCGGGGCAGGGGTCAGGGAACCTAACGGGCGTTTGGGGGCATTCTACGCGCTGTCCGGCGCGGCCGTCCGGTCTCCCCGTCATCACCCGCCGGTCAGCTCGGCGGGGTACAACCGGAGCATGAGCGCCCTGCTGACCTCGCTGACCCTGGCCGCCCTGGCCGCGCCCGCCCTGTTCTCCCCGGCCAACCCGGCGGGTGTCACCTGGACGCTGGGCACCGTCCAGCCCGCCGGGCGCGGCGCGATCACGCCCGGCGCGGCCCTGGCACGTCCCACCCTGCGCCTGGACGGCAGCGGCGCGTCCCTGAAGATCACCGGGAATACCGGGTGTAGCCCCCTGACCGCGCAGGCTGCCCTGAAGGGGCAGGCGCTCGTGGTGCGCGGCGTGCAGGCAGGCGGCAGCGAGCGCTGCACCGACGCCGCCCTGAGCCTGCGCGAGGACTACCTGCGACTCCTGAACGCCACGACCCGTTACGACCTGAACGGCGGCACCCTGATCCTCAGTGGCGGGGCGGGCCGCCTGACCTTCACCCGCACCGGAGGCGCGATGACCGACACCCCCACCGATTCCCTGGACGGCACGTGGCAGATGCGCGTGACCCCAGGACCAGCGGGTCCCGAGCGGGGGCAGGCGCTGCTGCGCTTCACGTTCAGCGGCGCCAAGGTCACGGTCGCCGGACTGGCCGGGTGCAACACCGTGACCGGTTCGGGCGCCGTGATCGGGCAGCAGGTCGTGTTCGGCGGGGTGGCCTCCACCCGCAAACTCTGCCCCGGCGCGGCTGGCACCGCCGAGAACCGCATCCTGGGGCTGCTGCGCGCCCCACTGACCATCGAGCGGCAGGGGGGGGCGCTGGTCCTGCGCGGCCAGAGCGGGCAGCTCACCCTGACCCGCGCGCCTGTCCCCGCGCCCACCGGGGGCGCGACACCGGACCCGGCGGCCACGTACACCCTGACCCGACTGAACGGGCAGCCCGCCCCGCGGACCCTGCGCCCGGTCACGCTGAGCTTCAGAGACGGGCGGTTAGGAGGCAGTGACGGCTGCAACAGCGTGGGCGGCGAGTACGTGATCCGCGCGGGCCGCGTGGAACTCAGCGGCGGGCTGATGGGCACGAAGATGGCCTGCCCCGACCAGCCGGACCTGGGCTTCCAGACGTTCTTCGAGCAGCGGCCCACCCTGACCGTGCAGGGCGGCACCCTGACCCTGAGGACCGCCGAGGACACCTGGGAATTCCAGGCCCGCTGAACGACCCCACAGAGAGGAGGCACCCGGGGACGTCCCGTGGTGCCTCCTCTGCATGGATTGGCGTTACTGCCAGTTGCCGCCGTTGTACGTGGTGCTGCCCGTGGCGGGCGTGGTGAGGGTGCGGTTGTTGCCGCCTTCCCAGGTGACGCTGGCGCCGCTGTCGCCTGGTTTCTTGATGAACTTGAACTGCGCGGCGACGCTGGGCGGCAGGCTGACGGTGGTCTTCCAGGTGCAGGTGCTGCCCGAGCAGCCGCTGGGCGTCATGGCCATCGCGGAGGCGGTGTTCCAGGCGCCCAGTTCGGCGCGGTCCCCGACGAGGTACACGTCCTGCCCGAAGTACGTGCTGGCGCTGACCTGGAAGGTGACCTGCACGGCGGTGCCGCCCGTGCCGCCGGTGCCCGTCGCCCCGGCGCGGTAGATGCCCATCTTCCCGGCGCCGATCGTGACGGGCAGTTTGCCGCTGGCGACAGTGGCGCTGGCCGGGGCTCCCTCGGCGAGCAGGTCGTTGAAGACCGTGCCGTTGCTCAGGGCGCTCTTGTCGGTCGCGCTGATGCCCGCGTTGCCCTGGATGTCCAGGTTCACGGTCGCGGCGCTGCCCGACGTGTTCACGACGACGATGACGCGGTTGGTGCCGCTACCACGGTAGAAGGCGTACACGTTCTGCCCGCCGTTGGGGCGCCACATCTCGGCGTAGTTGCCCTTCCACAGGGCGGCGTTGCCCTTGCGGATGCCGATGAGTTTCTTCGTCAGGTCATACGTGACCTTGGGGTTGCCGCCGCCCGCCACGAAGTTCGCCTGCGTGGCGTTGCGGCCGGTGTCCGTCCAGGCCCAGCTGGGCATGTCGCGGCGGTTGTCGGGATCGTTGCCGCCGTACATGCCGAGTTCGTTGCCGTAGTACACCTGCGGGATGCCGGGCAGGGTCATCAGGAGGCCCATGGCGTTGCCGGAGCGGGCGCGGATCTCGCTCTCGGCGACGGCGCTGCCGGGTTCGTTCACGAAGCGTGGCACGTCGTGGTTGTCCAGCAGGTTCACCTGCAGCAGCGTGCGGTCCAGGCCCAGGGTACCCAGGGTGTCCTGCATGCTGCTGGCGACCCGGTCGAGGCTGCCGCCCCGGCCGACCGAGTCCACCAGCGCCTGACGCAGCGGGAAGTTGAAGGTCGAGTCGAAGCCCGCGTCCAGGAATGGCTTGAGCTGCGAGGCGCTGCCCGACAGGAACGCCTCGCCCAGCAGGAACGTGTTGGGCCGCGCGGCCAGGACGCCGGGCACCCAGGAGTTCTGCCAGTAGCTGTTGGGAACGTGCTTGACGGTGTCCATGCGGATGGCGTCCACGGCGTAGTTCGTGACCCAGGTCTTGCTCAGGTTGGTCAGGTACGTGGCGACTGTGCTGTCCTCCTGGCGGAAGTCCGGCAGGCCCGCCAGGGGACAGACGATCTCGTCGCCGGTGCAGCTGCTGTGGAACCAGGAGGGGTTCTGGGTGGTGATGCGCGCGCCGTACCCGGCGTGGTTGACGACCATGTCCATCATGTATTTCTGCCCGCCGGCCTTCAGGTCGCTGATCAGGCCGGTCAGGTCGGCGCTCGTGCCCAACTTGGGTTCGATGGCGGTGTCGTTGGGGTTGGTGTAGTCGGGCCAGTAGCCGTGGTAGCCGCAGGAGTTGCCGTTGACGATGCCGACCTGCTTGTACACGGGGGTGGTCCAGACGGCGGTGGCGCCCAGGTCGCGGATGTACCCGAGTTTGTTGCGCAGGCCCTGGATGTCGCCGCCGTGGAATTTGGTGGGGCTGGCCGGGTCAAAGCAGTTGGGCTGGCCGAGACCGTCGTTGGAAGTATTTCCATTCGAGAAACGGTCGGGCATGACGAGGTAGATCACCTGCTGCCGCCAGGCGTCGATGTTGGTGCCGCTGATGGCCTGGGCACTGACCGTCTTGGAGCTGGAAACGGTTCCATCAAGGGCAGGCGTCGGGGCGGGGGAGCAGGCGGAAAGAAGAAGGGCAGCCGAGAGGGCTGCCGCGCCGGAGCGGGCCAGGACAGAACGGTTCATGGGAAACCTCCATGGAATGGTTCCACAACGGCGTGGAACCGGTTTCAGGATTTTTGGTGCCTGCCAATCATAATCCAGGGCCGGCCACTTCCCGCAAGGGCCCCGCCTGTCCTGACCACCCGGAATCTAGACAGGTTGTCCAGATCTGCTTGCCAGATCCGCTGCCACTTCTCATGGTTGACGCCACCACCGCAGGAACTCCGGGAGCCGTTCCCGCCACGCGGGTTCGTCGTGCCAGTGGCCCTCACCGACCGTAAAGCGGGCCTCTCTGACGTGCGGGGCGAGCTGCGCGGTCAGGTCGCGGGCCAGGGTGATGACCTCCTGCGCGCCCTGCACGCTGCTGCCCTCGTGGTCGCCCATGTCCACCCACACGCGCGCCCGCGGGTCGCCGCGCCCGGCGAGCCAGCGCAGGAACGCGAAGTCGCCTGGCCACACGGCGGGACTGAACACGCCCAGCGTGCCGTACGTGCCTGGGTCTCGCAGGCCCGCGTACGCGGTGATCAGGCCTCCGAAGGAGGATCCGGCCAGCGCGGTGTCCTGCGCGTGGACGGGGCCGAAGCGGGCGTGCAGGTGCGGCAGGAGGGTGCTCCTGATCCAGTCGGCGTACTCGTCCGCGCCGCTGTCATTGCCGTTCAGTTCGAAGGGGAACGGCACGTAACGGTGGCTGCGGTCGTCGTTCACGGGCAGGGCGGCGATGCGCACCGGGTGCCCGGCGTCCGCGAGGGCCTGCGCGGCCCCGGCGGCGTCCCAGCTGTCGCCCGCGAAGGTGGCGGCCTCGTCGAACACGTTCTGGCCGTCGTGCAGGATCAGCAGCGGCAGCGGTCCCTCGTGCCCGGCGGGCCACCACAGCCGCAGGGGTTGCGCGCCCCAGGGGGCGTCCAGCACGGTCTCCTCGCGGGGTGGGCCACAGCGCTGCGGGCGCCCCGTACCGCCCCTGGCGTCCTGCCAGCCTGCCACGGTCAGGGGCACGGTGGTGTCCCCGTGCACTTTGATGCGGTGCGCGCGGGCCCGGCCGCCCCAGGCGTCGCCCTCCTCGGTGGTCGTGCCGTCCGGGTTCACGCGGCGGATCTTCACCTGCGCCAGGGTCCCGTCGGGCAGTTCGGCGTGCAGGGTGCTGCCGCTGAAGGTCCAGCCGTGTGGGTCGCTGCTCCAGGCGCGGTGATCGCCGGTCAGGAAGAGGGTTCCCGGTGGGGTGCCGGGGGGGAGGGTCAGCTGGAAGGTCACGCGGGGCATGCGGTCAGTCTAGGAGGGTCCGGCACTGGTGAAGGTCTCGTCAGCTTCGCGTGAGGGTTGTGTCAGGCGCGTGGGGGTAGGCTTTTGTCGTGGAGGACGAGGTTTGATGTGATCCCGTCCGGGTCGGCTGCGGCTTGCCCCCACCCCGGAAACTTGATATAGTCACACTCAAGTTTCCTGGATGCAGGAGTTTCAGGAACCCGCTCTCACCAAGACCCCACCCGGGCGAAAAGGAGTTCCGAGATGCCCACCAACACCCTCCCCAGCACCGTCCCCGTCTGCCCGGTCCGCGGCAGCGTGATCTACCCCACGATGGTCCAGCACATCGACGCCAGCCGCGCCCTCTCCATCGGCGCGATCGAGGCGGCCATGGCCAGCGACAAGGTCATCCTGATCGTCTCGCAACGCGACAAGGACATCGACGATCCCAAGGGCAGCGACCTGTACGACGTCGGCACCGCCTGCAACGTCCTGCGCGTGCGCAAGAACCCCGACGGCACCGTGCAGATGCTCGTCTCGGCCGTCGCGCGCGTCCGCGCCAGCAACTACGTGCGCGGCGACTACCTCAGCGCCGACATCACCCCCCTGGACGCCGAGGCCGACGACACCGTCGAACTCCAGGCCCTGGGCCGTGAACTGCGCGAACGCTTCGACGCCCTGGCCAGCGGCGGCAAGCTGAATGCCGAGACCGTCCAGACCATCCACAGCAAGGAAGACCTGGGCGAGATGGCCGACCACATCGCCTTCAACCTCGACTTCAAACTGGACGACAAGCAGGCGCTGCTGGAACTGCCCAGCCTGACCGCGCGCATCCGCAAACTGCTCACCCTGCTCGACACCGAGAAGGAAGTGCAGGAAGTGCAGGCCAAGATCCGCGCCCAGGTCAAGGAAGAGATCGACAAGAACCAGCGCGAGTACTACCTGCGCGAACAGATGAAAGTCATCCAGAAGGAACTCCAGGGCGGTGAGGACGGCGAGGACGGCGACGAGGCCGAAGCCTTCCGCGCCAAGCTCGACACCCTGGACCTGCGCCCCGAGGTCCGCAAGGACATCGACCGCGAAGTGAACCGACTGGCGCGCATGCACCCCGACGCCGCCGAGGCCAGCGTCATCCGCACGTACCTCACCTGGATCACCGAACTGCCCTGGAACACGCGCAGCGACGACCAGCTGGACGTCATGCAGGCCTCCCAGATCCTCGACGACGACCACTACGGCCTGGAAAAGGTCAAGGACCGCGTCCTGGAATTCCTCGCGGTGCGCCGCCTGCGCAAGGAACGCGCCGAGCGCGGCGAACTGAGCGCCGAGGACGTCAACAAGGGCCCGATCCTGGTGTTCACCGGCCCTCCCGGCGTCGGTAAGACCAGCATCGCGCAGAGCATCGCCAAGGCGCTGGGCCGCAAGTACGTCCGCATCGCCCTGGGCGGCGCGCGCGACGAGAGTGACATCCGCGGTCACCGCCGCACGTACATCGGCGCGATGCCCGGCCGCCTCATCCAGGGCATCCGCACCGCGGGCACCAAGAACCCCGTCATCCTGCTCGACGAGGTCGACAAGCTCGGCAGCTCCTACCAGGGCGACCCCAGCGCGGCGCTGCTGGAAGTGCTCGACCCCTCGCAGAACCAGCACTTCACCGACCACTACCTCGGCGTGCCCTTCGACCTGAGCGAGGTCATGTTCATCGCCACCGCCAACTACCCCGAGCAGATCCCCCCGGCGCTGATGGACCGCATGGAAGTCATCGACTTCAACAGCTACATCGAACAGGAAAAACTGGAGATCGCCAAACGCTACCTGCTGCCCCGCCAGCTCATGGCGAACGGCCTGAAAGCCAACCAGATCGCGTTCACCGATTCCGCGCTGGAAAAACTCATCAGCCACTACACCCGCGAGGCTGGTGTGCGCAACCTGGAACGCGAGATCGGCACGGTCGCCCGCAAGGTCGCCCGCCGCATCGCCACCGGCGAGGTCAAACGCGTCAAGGTCACCGACAAGGAACTCGACCGCTACCTCGGGCAGGCCCGCCACATCCCCGAAACCGAAGGCAAGGAAGACATGGTCGGCGTCTCGACCGGCATGTTCTACACCCCGGTCGGCGGTGACATCCTGTTCGTCGAGACCAGCACCAGCCCCGGCAAGGGCCTCGTCCTGACCGGCCAGCTCGGCGACGTCATGAAAGAAAGCGCCCGCGCCGCCCTGACGTACATCAAGGCGAACGCCGAACGCTTCCACATCGACAAGGCCCGCATCGACGACAGCGAAATCCACGTGCACGTCCCCGCCGGAGCGATCCCCAAGGAAGGCCCCAGCGCCGGCGGCGCCATGGTCACCAGCCTCATCAGCGCCCTGACCGGCATCCCCGCCCGCCACGACGTCGCCATGACCGGCGAGATGACCCTCACCGGCCGTTACCTGCCCATCGGCGGCCTGAAAGAGAAAGTGCTGGGCGCCCGCCGCGCCGGGATCAAGCACATCATCCTGCCCAAAGCGAACGAAGGCGACCTGCGCGACATCCCCCTCCACCTGCGCACCACCATGCGCTTCCACCCCTGCGAGACCGTGGACCAGGTGCTCGACGTGGCCCTCGTCGGCGGCCTGAAAGCCCTCGAGACGCCCCGCGACGGCAGCCCTGCCCCCACCCTCCCCGCCCCCAAACGCAAGAGCGCCCGCCGCAGCGACGCCCGCGCGTAACCCGCACCGCAAGCACTCCCCGTCCAGCCTGGGCGGGGAGGTTTTCGTGTGCCCACAGGCAGAGGCCGCACTATCCTGCCAGGACATGCGCCGCCTGCTCCCCCTGCTCCTCCTGACCACACTGACCACCGCCCACGCCGCGTACTGTTTTCAGCATCCCCGCACGGATCTGACGCTGTACCCCAGACTCAGCGGCGCGCCCAGGCAGATCGAGGAGCAGGTCACCGTCGAACCGGCCTTCCGAACACTGGATTTCATCACGGCCCGTACGTCCAATTACACCTATCAGGGCACGCAGGCCATTCAGGTGACCCACCGCCTGACCCCCGATGACCCGTCCTTTCCACGCACCACGCTCTTCCAGGCGACCATCCGCCCGTCGGGTGCACTGGCCAGTCCCGCCACGACCCTGGCGGGCAGCTGGCGCTTCGTGATTCGGGGGAGCCTGACCGGTCCCGCGCCTCAGGTCACCGCGGCTGACCTCGCCGCCGAGAAGGCGTTGCCCATCAGCATCACGCTGGACGCGCAGGGTCGCCTGACGCAGTACAAGGGGGTCGTCCTGAATCCCGAAGCTGGCCTGATGGACGAGGTGCAGGTCAGCTGCACGTACGCCTCCGCTCAGCGAACCGTGCGCGAGGTCGTGAGTCTGGCCCGACGCACCCGCAGCGTCACGGACGCCCAGTTCGGCCCCGCCGGTGAACTGCTGAGTCTCAGCAGCACCGGAATCACCCTTGACGGCTCCAACTCGCCCCTGATCCCCACGGCAGAGACCTTCACGTACGACAACGGCACACTGAGCCGGTCCGTTTTCAGCGTTGCCGGGCAGGCGAACTCCACCTTCGCTTACACCCTCACGTCCGGGCAGATCACGGGATACACCGTCCAGATCGGCGAGGGAGACAACGCGGTTCGTGAACGACACACCTTCACCAGGGATACGCATGGTAACTGGATCACGCACGAATACCGCCTCGGCAAGGCGCTTGTCGCGACCGTCACGCGGCGGATCACGTACTGAATGGACCTGAACGGACGCGTGGGTCGCGCTATCCTGTGCGTATGAGTGCGCCCGTGACGTTCCTGGTGGCCAGCCCGCACCTGCGGGGCAGCCTGTTCGAGGGCGCGGTGATCCTGCTGCTGGAGCACGACACGAAGGGCGCGATGGGCCTGATCGTGAACGCGCCCATGACCCAGAGTGTGCAGGAGCTGATGCCGGAACTCACGGGGCACCCGGAGGTCGCGTGGCTGGGCGGTCCGGTGGACCCGACGCTCGGCTGGTGCCTGTACGCGCAGCCGGTGGACATGGAGGGCGAGCTGCGCCTCGTGCCGGGCCTGACGGTGTCCAGCAGCCTGGATGTGCTGCGGGCGGTGGAGCGCAGCGGGCAGCCGTTCATGCTGGTGCTGGGGTATGCCGGGTGGGGTGCGGGCCAGCTGACCGAGGAGGCGCGTGAGGGGACGTGGGTGTGGGTGGAGCAGACCACGCCGGAGTTGCTGTGGGATGTGCCCGCAGCGGAGCGCTGGCAGTCGGCGCTGGACCGCCTGGGCGTGGACGCCTCGCGGATCGTGCCGGGCGGCGCACAGGCGTAGAACCCGGCGGCTTCACGGAAGGTTGACCGGTCTGGGTGGCCGGTCATTTCCGTTTGTGTGAACGGTCGGTCACCTCTAGACTGGCGTGTCCACTCTGCCGCGCCGCCTCCCGATCCGATTCCAGCAGGTGCCGTCATGCTCGAACAACCGCAACGCAAGGGCCAGAAGGCCAAACCGAAACAGCCCACGAAGACCGCCGCCGCGCGTCCCACTCAGCCCGCCCCGCTGAAGGTGGGGCGCACACCTGCCGCGCCCCGCAAGGGGGTGAAGGCTGCGCCGATGATCGGCCCGCAACTGCCCCCCGGCGCGCGCAAGACCACCCCCAGGACGCTGCCTACCCCGAACCTGAAGGTCACGGGCCGCCCCGCCACCCCACCCCGCGAGGCCGGGGGGATCATGGGGTTCTTCCGCAAGCAGCTGACGGGCCTGCACGCCAGTGCCACGAAGAACCTGCCGGGCCTGCTGGAGGGTGCGAAGAAGGTCGTCAGGGGCGCCGCTGACTTTGCAAAGAACCCCGTCAAGGGCGTCGCCAACGGTGTGTCGGCCGCCGGGAAGTTTGCCGGGGCGAAGGTCGAGCAGTTCAGGAAGTGGTACGCCACGCCGGAAGGCAAGGCGAAATTCTGGAAGGGCGTCGCCGTGACAGCGGTGGCCGTGGCGACCGTCGCCACCGGCGGGGCCCTGACGGCCCCGGCCCTGGCCCTGGCGGCCGGGATCAGCGCCGGGGGCGGTATCGCCGCGCAGGTCGTGGAGAACAAGGTCTTCAACGCCGCTGCGAAAGCCAGGGCGCAGAAGGACAAGAAGTACACGTTCAAGGAACGCGCCACCTTCGAGGGCGTCACCGCCAGGAGTATCGCCGTGGACGCCATCGTGGGCAGCGTGGGCGGCCCGGTGTTCAAGTTCGCCGGGAAGGCCGTGGTCGGCGTGGGCCGCGCGTTCGGGAAGGGCCTCACGCCTGCCGCGCGGGGCCTCGGACACCTCGCGCAGGGCGCCCTGAAAGGCAGCGGGAAGGCTGCCGCGACCCTCGCCCGGCGCGTCCTGCCCGCAGGCGCGAAAACGGTCCTGAAGAACGCCGGGCGGCTCGCGCAGAAGTACCTCACGCAACCCGTGGGCCGCGCCGCCACCAGCGTCAAGAACGCCGTCACCACCGGCATCAGCAATGCGGCCACAAGGGCCGGGCACGCCGCCCGCAAGGTCCGCGTCATGACCACCCGCCGCGCCCGTCAGGCCCGCGCGTACCTGAGAGCCCAGACACCCACCCTCCGCAAGCTGGCCAGCAAGGGCGCAGGTGCAATCACCGGCACCGTCCGGAAAAGCGCAGCCAAGCTTCGCGAGTGGGACAACACCGCCCTCTCGTACCTGCGCAACCACGTCCGCCAGAGCCCTGTCCTGAAAGCCGCCCGGCACCTGAGGGACGCCGTGGACGGCGCCGGGAACACCCTCAGTCGTCGCCTCACGAACGCCCGCGTCAAGGCCGCCGACCATGTGGACGCCTGGAAGGCCACCCTGGGCGGCAAGATCAGCCAGACCAGCGTCGCCCGGCACGCCCGGCACCTCAGGGAAACCACCGTCCAGCGCCTCGACGACCTGATCGCCCGCAACCCCGACGGGCACGTCGCCAAGGCCATCGTGGAATTCCGCGCCAGCGGCGCGGCCATCCGCACGCACCTGAACAAGGTCTGGACGGACGCCAGCCACGACCTGAACAAGGACCTCTCGCGCCTGCTGGGCCGCCACGGCAGCGTCCAGGCTGACTTCAAGGTCCTGGCCGAGCAGGGCGCCCCCCTGACGTACCAGGCGGAGGTCGCCCACGCCCGTGCCCTGGCCGAGAAACGCCTGCGGGACAAGGTCGCGCAGGATACCGAGGCGGCCCTGCTGGCCCAGCCGAGTGCGCCGGGCGTCACCGTGAGTCCGGTGGTCATCCGGCAGCGGGCGCAAGCAGCGGCGGAGGACGCCGTGAAGAAATCGGCCGATCTGCTCACCCGTCAGGCTGAGACGTTCGTCGCGCGGCATCCCTCCACCACCCTCCAGACGCTGGCCATGAAGACCGAGGCGCTGAACGCGTCGAAGAAAGCCATGGAGCGGTACTTCGGGAAGAACGCTGCCGACAAGGGGGCCTTCGAGCGGCTGGGCATGGCGCTCACCACCCCGGCCCGTGTGCCGATCAACGAGCGGCTGGAGAAGTACGGGAAGGTCGTGCAGGCGCTGCGCAGTACCACGCCTCTGGCCTCCATGGTCACGGTGGGATCGGACGCCGTGGACGAGGTGCTCAGCAAGGCCGCCGAGTCGGCCATCGCCGCGCCCGTGAAGGCGAAAGCGAAGGAACTCAAGGGCGAGAAGGACGAGAAGAGCAAGAAGAAGGCCACCGAGGAAGAAGCCAGTGGCCTGTTGAAAGTCGCCGAGGACGTCATGAAGGAAGTCTTCCCCAGCCTGAACCTGGATGAAATCCTGGATGACACCGCCAAACAGCTGAACATGAAGGCAGGCGACTGATGTTCGGTCTGTTCAGGAAGAAGCAGGAGGAACCACACCTGCGCGGCGGCGTTGAGGTGGGGGAGATGCGCGAGAACGCCCTGACCACCGTGGCGACGCTCGCAGCTGCCGGGGGCGAACCTCACTCGTTCCAGCAGGTGGGGGAGGATACGGCCACGTTCACCTACCGGGGCTTGACGGTCACGATGTCCATCGTGGCGAACCTCCTCGGTCTGTCCCTGACGACCCGCGTGCCGGAGTGCAATGCGTTGCGGGCGGGGTCGGTGGCGGAAAAGGCGTTTGCGTACCGCTGCATCGATCACGTGTGCTCGACCTGTGCGGGCGTGCGGGCGCAGTTCGATCCGGTGTCCGGCGAGCTGGTGCTGGGTGTGGAGTCGGCGGGCTTCGACCGGCAGTTCCGGGCGGACACGCTCATCGACGTGGCGCTGTTCATGCTGGAGGAGGGCGTGATGGCGGCGCGGGCGTACCTGGGGCTGCCGTTCACGGAGGCCGCGCGGCCCAGCGTGTCGCAGTGGCTGGGCGGCTTCCATTACGGCGAGGGGTTCAACGTGTACCCGACGGCGACGGATGCATTCGCGGTGTTCATGCGGAAGAAGTACCAGGCCGAGGAACTCAGTCGGGACGCGACGTCGATTCTGCTCGCGTCGGGGCCGCTGCGTTTCGACGTGCGGTTCTTCGGGTGGCGCTTCGGGTACATGGTCGAGACGGCGACGCGTGGATTCCGGCACGCCGTGATGGATGACGGGCGGTACGTGCGGATTCAGGAGCGGCTCTCGCGGCCGGTGCGGGAGCCGGGGAACGCGGGGGACAGCGGCTGGAACTTCCGTGACCCGGCCGGATCGGCGATCGCGTACTTCCGGCCGGACGGGACGTTCGTGGTGGGCGAGTACGGGTTCGGGAACGCGAAGACCGAGGAGAACGGCGCGGCGTTCGAGCGGGTGGCGACGCGGCACCTGCTGAACATGCGGTACATGACGTTCCTCGCGGAGGAATTCCCGGAGGAGCTGTACTCGGACGAGTCCAATCGCCCCAACTGAGCCCCCTGTCCCGCCGCCCCGGCGTGGGCAGGCGGGTGCATACCGGAGGAATGACATGGCTGCGCAGATGGTGAAGAAGAAGGTCGTGAAGGTCGCCCCCCCACCCCGGGCGGCGGCGCCCCTGCCGGAGGGACTGGCGGCGGTGCGGGACGCGCTGGGGGCGCTGGGGTTCGCGGTGCAGGCCGACGCGGAGTCCGGGCTGGCGTTCATGTTCGAGGGCGGGCAGTACTACGTGCCGGCGCAGGGGGACGACGCGGGGTTCTATCACCTGCTGTTCCCGAACTTCTGGCCGCTGGAGTCCGACGAGGAGTACGGGCAGGCGCTGTTCGCGTGTGACGCCGTGAACCGCGAGGCGAAGCTGGTGAAGCTGCACACGGTGGACGGGGACGTGTGGGCGGGCGTGGAGGCGCTGCACGCGCAGCCGCAGGAGTTCGTGGCGGCCCTGCCGCGGTACCTGTCGTTCGTGCAGGAGGCGGTGCGGGTCTTCCGGGACGTGATGCTCGCCGCGCAGGAGGCCGAGGATTCGGCAGAGCTGCACCCGGAGCCGCTGGCCTGATCCGGGGCGTGTGGGCGGGCCGTTTCCCGGACGGCCGGGGTGGGGAACGGCGGTGGTCGGCGGGCGCGTGTGGGTGGGGCGTGCTGTAATGCGGTGACGGCCCGCTGACCTTCACCCCGTTTACTGCTCAAGGAGTCATGACTGTGCCTGCTGAAAAGTCCCTGCCTGCCCGTTCCGTTTCCTCTCGTGGCCGCCCGCGGCGGAAGGAGGAACCCGGAGGGGGCGACGTGCGGACCCACAGCGCGGTCGCCAACCCCGAGAGTCCGTTCCTGAACCGCGAGCTGTCGTGGCTGGCGTTTAACGAGCGGGTGCTGGCCGAGGCGCGTGACGAGCGCAACCCGCCGCTGGAGCGGCTGAAGTACGCGGCGATCTGCGGCAGTAACCTCGACGAGTTCTTCATGGTGCGCGTGGCGGGCGTGCACCGCCAGATCGCGGCGGGCGTGAACACGCCGGGCCCGGACGGTCTGCTCCCGCGGGAGACGCTGGCGCTCGTGCGGGAGCGGACGCAGAGCATGCTGCGCGAGATCGAACGGGTAACCCGGAAGACCCTGCGGGACCTGAACGCGGCGGGCGTGCGGTTCGCGCGGGTGTCAGACCTGGGCAAGCGGGCGCGGGCGCAGCTGCGCGAACATTACCTCGCGGAGATCCAGCCGGTGCTGACGCCGCTGGTCGTTGACCCCAGCCACCCGTTCCCGTACCTGAGCAACCTGAGCCTGAACCTCGCGGTACTGCTGGAGGGCGGCGACGGGGAGGACCCGGAGTTCGCGCGGGTGAAGGTGCCGGTGGGGGTGCTGCCGCGCGCGGTGTGCATCGCCGACACGATCCTGCTGCTGGAGGACGTGATCGCCGCGCACATCGGCGAGCTGTTCAAGGGCCGCACCGTGCTGGCCGCGCACGCGTTCCGCGTGACCCGCAACACCGACTACGAGTTCGAGGAGGAGGAGGCCGAGGACCTGCTCGCCACCATCGAGGACGGCCTGCGGCGGCGGCGCTTCGGGTCGGCGGTGCGGCTGGAGGTCATGCGCGACACCCCGCCGGGCATCACGGCCTTCCTGCAGGAGCGGCTGCGGCTCGCGCCGGAGGACATCTTCCTGCTCGAAGGCCCGCTCGGCTCGGCGGACCTGATGGGCCTGCCGGTAAAACGCCCGGACCTGAGCTTCCCGGAGTTCGCGCCCGCCGTGCCGGACCTCGACGGTGACGAGGACAGCGGCATCTTCGACACGCTGCGCGACGGCGACGTGCTGCTGCACCACCCGTACGACGGGTTCACGAACATCCTCGACTTCCTGGAGGAGGCCAGCCGCGACCCGCAGGTGCTGGCCATCAAGCAGACGCTGTATCGCACCGGGGACGATCCCCGCCTGCTCGCGGCGCTGCGCACGGCGGCGGAGAACGGCAAGCAGGTCGTGGCCCTGATCGAACTCAAGGCGCGCTTCGACGAGCAGCGCAACATCTCCTGGGCCCGCAAACTGGAGCGGGCCGGGGCGCACGTCGTGTACGGCGTGGCGGGCCTCAAGACGCACGCGAAGGTCACCATGATCGTCCGCCGTGAGGAGGGTGGCCTGCGCCGTTACGTGCACATCGGCACCGGGAACTACAACGCGAAGACCGCGCGGCTGTACACTGACCTGAGCCTGCTGTCCGCCAACCCGGATCTGGGCGCGGACGTCGCGGAACTGTTCAACCACCTGACCGGCTACGCCGAAGCTGAGTACACGCACCTGCTGGTCGCGCCGGACACCGCCCGCACGGGCTTCGAGGCGCTGCTGGACCGTGAGGCCGCGCACGCCCGCGACGGTCTGGACGCCTGGGTGCGCGTGAAGGTGAACCAGCTGACCGACCCCGGCATGGTTGAGGCGCTGTGCCGCGCCGCGCAGGCGGGCGTGCGGGTGGAGCTGATCATCCGTGGGGTGTGCTGCCTGCGCCCGGGCGTGCCGGGCCTGTCGCAGAACGTGCGGGTGCGCAGCCTGCTGGGCCGCTACCTGGAACACGCCCGCGTGTACGCCTTCGGGAACGGCGGCAGTCCCGAGGTGTACTTCGGCAGCGCCGACTGGATGAGCCGCAACCTGGATCGCCGCGTCGAGGTGATCGCGCCGGTGCTGGACGACCGCCACCGCGAGGCGTTCCTGAGCGTCCTGGATACCGAGTGGGCCGACACGCGCGGCTCGTGGGAACTGAATGCCGACGGCGAGTACATGAAGATCCCGGGGGATTTCAGCGCGCAGGGGACCTTCGCGGCGGCGCGGCACCCGCTGTAGGCCCAGCGTCATCGGCGGGGGAGGGGAGGCCACATCAGGCCTCCTCTTCTTGCTGTACCGCCAACAAGGAACCCCCGGTGCGAACACCGGGGGTTCCTTGAAGATGGGGGGGTTTAGCCCTGCTCTTCTTCAGTCTTCTTGTCGCCGCCCAGGCCGAACTGGGCGAACAGGTCGGCGTACACGTCGCCGAGCTTGGTGCTGATCTTGCCGCCCTGCTGGGCGTCTTTGGCGTTGTAGGCGTAGTCGGCGCCACCTTCACGGCGACGGCCACCGCCGCGCTGACCACCCTGGCCACCGCTGTAGCGGTCGCTGCGGGCGCCGCCACCCTGGCTGACGTAGTCGCGCTGGGTGGGGGCTGCGCCGCCACCGAGGAAGCGGCGACGGCTGAGGCTGGCGCGCTGCTCGACGGGGTCGATGTTCAGGATGACGGCTTCGATCTCGTCGCCCTTCTTGAACAGGTCGGCGGGGTTGTTGACGCGGTTCAGGTCGAGTTCGCTGATGTGGATCAGGCCCTCGATGCCTTCTTCGATCTCCATGAACACGCCGAAGTCGGTCATGCCGGTGATTTTGCCCTTCACGGGGGTGCCGGGCGGGTAGCGGTCGGGCAGCGCGCTCCAGGGATCGTCGGTGGTCTGACGAATACCCAGGCTGATGCGGCGGTCCTTGGGATCGATGCGCAGGATGACGGCCTCGACCTCGTCGCCTTCCTTCATCACTTCGTTGGGGTGACGGACGCGCTTGGTCCAGCTCATCTCGCTGACGTGCACCAGACCTTCGAGGCCGCTTTCGAGTTCGACGAACGCACCGAAGTTGGTGAGGTTCGTGACCTTGCCGGTGACCTTCTGGCCGATGCTGTAGCGGTCGGTGGCGCCTTCCCAGGGATCCTGGGTGAGGGCCTTCATGCTCAGGTTGATGCGTTCACGGTCGTTGTCCACGTCCATGACCTGCACCTGAACCTTGTCGCCCACCTTGACCACGTCGCGGGGGTGGTTGAAGCGGCCGTAGGTCAGTTCGCTGCGGTGAACGAGGCCGTCGATGCCGCCCAGGTTCACGAACACGCCGAAGTCGGTGATTTCGACGACTTCGCCTTCGAACTGCGCGCCGGCTTCCAGCTGGCCGACCGTGGCTTCACGGGCCTGGGCCTTCTGGGCTTCCAGGATGGCGCGGTGGCTGATGATCACGCGGTTGCGCTTGCGGTTCAGCTCGATGAGCTTGACCATCAGGGGTTTGCCCACGTAGGGGTCGAGGTCGTTCACGCGGCGGGTGTCCACCTGCGAGGCGGGCAGGAAGGCGCGGATGCCTTCAACCTGCGCGACCAGACCGCCACGGACCTTCTCGAGCACCTCGACTTCGAAGGCTTCCTCGGCTTCCTGCATCTTCTCCAGGACGCGCCAGCCCTTGTCCTGATCGGCCCGCTTCTTGGACAGGACGATCTGGCTGTTGGGCAGGTCGACGCGCACGACGTACGCTTCGATCTGCTCGCCGGACTTGTACATTTCCTGGGCCTGCTCCAGCGTGACGGGCTCGTCGCCCAGCTGGTTCAGGGGGATGATGCCTTCGACCTTGGCGCCGATATCCACGGCAATGCCTTCCTGGCCGATGAACACGATGGTCCCGTCGACGATGTCGCCGCGGCTGACGTTCTGGGGCTCCTGCGCCTCACTGGCGAGGATGTCCTCCATGGTCATCGCGGGGTACTCGCGCTCCTCCACGGGGGTGGGGGTGCTGGGGGTGGTGCCCGTCGTGGGCTGAGTCCCGCCTTGCTGGGCGGGGGTCTGGGTGTTGTCTTCCATGAACTCCTGTCCTCCTGGGCGTGTGGCACGGGGGCCGCACGCCAGCCTGATACCTGCTTCCCGTGCAGGTCCGGTCCGGTGGACCGGGTGCATACGGCGCGGCAACACCTCAGTGTACCAGAGTCAAAGGACTTGCGGCAACTGCGATCTAAACGCGGTCCAGCGATACTTGCCGCGTGTCCGCCCTGACGGGCCCCAGTCCGGCGCTGGAGGGGGGTGCTTGACGAATTGGCGCAGGGCCCTCTATACTTCCCCACGCTTCACCCGACGGCGAAGCGAGTCAGAGCAGGACCCGTGTTGGGGCATCGTCTAATGGCAGGACACCAGTCTCTGACACTGTCGATCTAGGTTCGAGTCCTAGTGCCCCAGCCAGAACGCCCACCCGAAAGGGTGGGTTTTTTCTTGCCGTATGCCGGAGCGGTAGGTGTGCAGGCGCCGGATGAGATCCGGTGAGGGTACCCCCAACGGCGTGGCAGCGCTTCCAGCCCGGACGTGTCTTAGACTCCGGATCATGACCCAGACCCCCGCCCCGGAGTGGTACAAGAGCGCCGTCTTCTACGAACTCTCGGTCCGCACCTTCGCGGATGGCAACGGCGACGGCAAGGGCGACTTCCCCGGCCTGACCGGCAAACTCGACTACCTGCGCGGCCTGGGCGTGGATGTCCTGTGGATCCTCCCGTGCTACCCCAGCCCCCTGCGCGACGACGGCTACGACGTGGCCGACTACGTGGGTATCCACCCGGACCTGGGCACCCTGGACGACTTCAAGGTCTTCCTGCGCGAGGCCCACGCCCGCGGCCTGCGCGTCGTCACGGACTTCGTCACCAACCACACCAGCAGCGACCATCCCTGGTTTCAGGCGGCCCGGCGCGGCCCGACCCTCCCGGACGGCAGCCCCAACGAGTACTACGACTACTACGTCTGGAGCGACACCGGCACCGAGTACGCCGGGGCCAGGATCATCTTCACCGATACCGAGGTCAGCAACTGGACGCTGGACGAACAGAGCGGCCGCTACTACTGGCACCGCTTCTTCGCCAGCCAGCCCGACCTGAACTACGACAACCCCCGCGTGATCGAGGAGATCCTGAACGCCGCGCGCTTCTGGCTCGACCTCGGCGTGGACGGCTTCCGCGTGGACGCCGTGCCCTACCTGATCGAGCGGGAAGGCACCAACTGCGAGAACCTGCCCGAAACGCACGACATCCTCAAACGCTTCCGGCGCATGGTGGACGAGGACTACCCCGGGCGGGTCCTGCTGGCCGAGGCGAACCAGTGGCCCGAGGAGGTCGTCGAGTACTTCGGGACCGACGCCGACCCCGAATTCCACATGTGCTTCAACTTCCCCGTCATGCCCCGCCTGTACATGAGCCTGAAGAAGGAGGACACCACCTCCATCCGGGAGATCATGGAGCGCCTGCCCGCCATCCCCGCGTTCGGGCAGTGGGTGACGTTCCTGCGCAACCACGACGAACTGACCCTGGAGATGGTCACCGACGACGAACGCGCCTTCATGTACGCTGCGTACGCCCCGGACACCCGCATGAAGATCAACGTGGGCATCCGCCGCCGCCTCGCGCCGCTGCTCGACAACGACCGGCGCCGCGTGGAACTCCTGACCACCGTCCTGCTGGCCCTGCCGGGCAGCCCCATCCTGTACTACGGCGACGAGATCGGCATGGGCGACGACCTGTCCCTGGCCGACCGCAACGGCGTGCGCACCCCCATGCAGTGGAACGCGGGCATGAGCGGCGGGTTCTCCACCGCCACGCCGGACCAGTGCTTCTTCCCGCCCATCGGGGACGCCGTGTACGGCTACGGCCGCGTGAACGTGCAGAGCCAGGAACAGGATCCCAGCAGCCTCCTGAAATGGACCAGCCGCCAGCTGGAACTGCGCCGCCGCCACCCGGCCTTCGCGGTGGGCGACCTGACCTTCATTGACACGGACAATCCCGCCATCCTGGCTTTCACACGCCGCACCGGGGACGAGACCCTGCTGATCGTGAGCAACTTCGCCGCGAACGCCCAGGCGGTCCACCTGAACCTCGGCGACTACGCGGGGCGGGTGCCCGTCACCCTGGCCGGTGCCAGTCCCTTCCCGGCCATCGGGGAGGACCCGTACGCCATGATCCTCGGGAAGTACGACTACTACTGGCTGCGGCTGAACTGATCCGGACCTCCTGCGCCTCAGGCCGGGTGCAGCAGCGTACTCCGGGCCTCGAGGGCAATGCTGCCCGTGCTGTCCAGCCGGTCCAGCAGGGCGTCGAAGGTCCAGTCCTGCGCCCACACCCGCTTGAGGGCCTGGAGGGTCGCCGTGCCCGGCGCGAGGAACGGCGCGTCCTCGCCCCGCGCGGCGCCCGGGCGGCGCACCCGCACCATGCCGCCCACCGGCAACGACGCGCGGGCCACCGTGCGGTAGAACGCCTGCACCGCGTCGTCCATCAGGTACGACGTGCGGATCAGCGCCTGCGCCTGCGCCGCCAGGGGCTCCAGGGCGTCCTCGTCGATACGGGCCGGGCGGATCGGGGAAAAGAGTCGCCGCAGCTGCTCGGGCAGGTTCCCGCCCCGGTAGAAGGCCTCCTCGAACGCGGGCGGCACGATCACGCCCGGCGTACCCAGCGCCAGCAGGCGGGTCACCTCGGCCTGATCGGCGGCCGGGACGGCGGGAGCGTGGGCCTCCGCGAAGGTCAGCATGCCAGCAGCATAGCCCCGCTCACCCCATGCGGCTGCGCATCCAGGCCTTCACGCTGCTCGCCCCCGGCGTGTCCCGCACCAGCACCGCCGCGAAGCCCCCGTCAAAGGGGCACACGACGAGCACCCGGTCCTGGAATTCCAGCTGCGCGGCCTTCAGCGGCAGCCCGGTCCGCAGGTGCGGCGCGAGCGTCTGCGCGGCCGTCAGCAGGAACTTCAGGTACGTGCCCACCTGCGCGTTCAGCAGGTCCGGGGCGGTCAGCGGTTCACCCTGCGGGTCGAAGGCACACGCGGCTGTCACGCCCGGCAGGACGCTCAGGCCTGCCACGAACATCTGCGCCTGCTGTCGCACCCGGTCCGGGGTGGGCGGCGCGGCGACCACGGCCGCGCCACGTGCCCCTCCAGTGACCTGAACTGCCGGGGCCGGTGACGGCGTTCCCCCCTTAGGGACCGCCACGGGAGGAGAGGCGGCAGGTCGGGGTGGCGGGCGAGTGTCCGGGGCGTCGGCGGGCAGCACGTCCCGGCGCCCCAGCCAGCCCTGCAGCGCCGGGAACAGCACGCCGGGCCGCAGGGGCTTGCGCAGCACGTCCAGCACCTCCAGCGTCTCGGCCTCGGCGCGCAGGTCGGCTTCGATGATGCCGGTCATGAACGCCACGGGCAGCGCCGGGTGCGTGCGCCGCAACTGCCGCGCGAGGTCCACGCCGCTCATGCCCGGCATGCGGACGTCGGTCAGGACCAGGGCCGTGTCGGGGGTGAGGGCCTCCAGCGCCGCCGCCCCACTCTCGGCCGTGACGACCGTCATGTGCGGCGAGAGCAGGTACTCCAGGGTGTGGAGTACGCCAGGGCTGTCATCCACGATGAGGATCGTGGGTCGCCGGGCCGCCGCGTTGGTCATGTGTCCAGCCTAGCGGCCAGGGTGTATCAGCGGCTTCACAAACCGGCGCCCGACTGTGAAAATTATCACCCTGCACTCATCCGGGCGGGCGCGGCCACCACACAGCCCGCCGCTATCCTGCGCGTATGACCAGCTCCTGCCACCCTCGCCACGCGCCCGCCGGGAAGCACACGCCGCCCCGTCAGGCGGACGCCGCGTGAACGCCCTGCACCCCCTGCTGGCCCTCGACCCGCGCCTGCCCGCCGTGTGGGCCTGGGTACAGGTGCAGATGCGCCCCGACGCCGCGCACGACGACGCGCACCTGGCCCGCGTGGCCCGCTGGACCATCCGCTGCGCCCCCGATCAGGCGCCCGCGCTGGCCGTCGCCGCCGCCCTGACGCACGACGTCGTGAACCTCCCCAAGAACCACCCGGACCGCGCCCACGCCAGCGACCTCAGCGCCCAGGCGGTCCTGAGCCAGCTGCCCAGGCTGGGCTTCACCCCGGACGACGCCCGCTGCATCGCGGACGCCGTGCGCGACCACAGCTACTCGCGCGGCGCGACCCCCACCACCCCGCTGGGCCGCGCTCTACAGGACGCCGACCGGCTCGACGCGCTGGGCGCACTGGGTGTGCTGCGCGTCGCGGGCGTCGGCGGACAGCTGGGCCGCGCCCTGCTGCACCCGGACGACCCCTGGGCCGAGACGCGCGCCCCCGACGACCTCGCCTACACCATCGATCACTTCTTCACCAAACTGCTGCGCCTGGACGGCACGTTCCTGACCCCCGCCGGGCAGGCCGAGGCCAGACGCCGCACCCTGACCATGCGCGCCTTCCTCGCCGAACTCGCCAGCGAACTGGAAATCGCGCCGCCCCAGCAGGGGTGATGGTGACCGGTTGATGGTTGAGAGAGGTCACCTGCTCTCAACCATTGACCTTCAACCCTCTACTCCAGGTGCGCGTGGTCGTTGTACGTCACGAGCGCCCAGCGCGCCCCCGCCCCCCGCCCGGTGCGGGTCAGGGTGGTGAGGCTGGTGTGGGACAGCCCGTATGGGAACGGTAGGACGTAGCCGGGTTGCGGCCGGGCAGGCCAGCCGAACAGGTCGCACAGCAGCGCCCGGATCGCCGCGCCGTGCGTGAACGCGATCACGCGCCCGCCCGGCAGTTCCTCGGCCCAGTCGCGCAGGCGGGCGCCGACCTGCGACAGGCTCTCGCCGTCCGGGGCGGGCGTGCCCCACGGGTCCAGCTGCCACCGCGCGTAGCGGTCGTCGCCCAGGACCTCGTCGGTCGTGACGCCCTCGAACACCCCGAAGTGCAGTTCCCGCAGGCGGACATCCAGCGTCAACGGCGTGCCCGCCGGGAGGCTCAGCTCCGCCGTGCGGGCCGCGCGCGCCAGATCACTGCTGAACACCTGGTCGAACACCCGCCCCGCCAGCCGGGGCCGCAGACGCGCTGCCTGATCCTCTCCGGCCGCGCCCAGCGGCGTGTCGGACCAGCCCTGCCAGCGGCCCGCGCCGTTCCAGTCGGTCGCGCCGTGTCGCACCAGGGTCAGGTGCAACCCGTCAGTCACGCCCTCGGTCACGGGCGCGCCTCGAAGTCCGGCTCGGCGGCACTCGTGTCCTGACCCTCCGGCAGGGGGGGCACCGGGCGGGGCCTGCCGTGCTCATTGAGCGCCACGAACACGAAAAAGCCCGTCGTGGCCAGTTCCTGATCCCCGGTCGGCATGTGCTCGCGGTACACGTCCACGCGGATGGTCATGCTCGTGCGGCCCACCCGCACCACCTGCGCGTCCAGCGCCACGGCGTCCCCCACCCGGATCGGCACGTGGAAATCCACGCCGTCCATGCGGGCCGTCACGACGTTCCCCCCGGCGTGCCGCACCGCCGCGATGCTCGCCGCCTTGTCCATCAGGGACAGCACCCACCCGCCGAACGCGGTCCCGTGGTAGTTCGTGTCCTTCGGGAACACCAGTTCCAGCATGCGCGCCCGGCTGCGCGGCGCCTTCATCGTCTCGTCCATGTGTCCTCCCCGCGCCGCCCGTAGGCCGGGGGCACGTCAACCTTGACAGTGTACAGGGCGCCCCCAGAAACGGCGCCGGGCGTGCCTGCACCGGGAACAGGCTGCGCACGGCATGAAAAAAGGAGCCCCCGTGCGGGGACTCCCTTCAGACCCGGAGGGTCTTACCAGCGGTCGTTGCGGCGGCCGCCGAAGTCGCTCACAGGAGCGGCCTTCGTCACGACGATGTTCTTGGCCTGGGGGCCCTTACCACGCTGGCCGTCTTCGATGTCGAATTCGACTTCGTCGCCTTCGTTCAGCTTCTTGAAGCCGCTGCCCTGGATCGCGCTGAAGTGCGCGAAGATGTCGGGGCTGCCCTCGGACTGAATGAAACCGAAGCCTTTTTCCGCGTTAAACCATTTCACGATGCCTACTGCCATACTCCACTCCTTGTCTTCGCAACACGCAAAACACGCACGAGCTCTTGCCTCGTGCGCGGATCAATCATGCGTACTTGGAAAACTACAGGTCACAGTATACACGATCACGCCTGCACGTGTGTCACCCCCCCTGCCGTGACCTCCAGTCACGGGTCACGGTCGGCCCGCGCCGCCTCCCCCGGTACGGCCGACCGGCGGGGTTCGCTCCGGACATCGTTCAGGCACAGTCGGCCCATCAGTTCACCCAGGTGCGCCGCCGACACCGGCAGGACCACCCGGCCCTTGAGGTACAGCGCACTGTCACTCTGCACGTCCTGACGCACCACGTCCCGCAGGTACACGGTGTACGTACGGCCCTCCCGCGTGAAGCGCACGCGGTCCATGGTCCCCGGAACCCAGGTGAAACTCAGATTGGCTGCCGTCATGTGACACTCCTTGCTGGCCGCCGAAGCTCACCAGGGTTCCAGTGTGCGCCCTGAGCGCCCCGCCCGCACACCCAGACCCGACGCTCAGCGGACAGCGCGGCCCACGTCCACGCTGGCGTCCAGGGTCCCCAGCGCCTCGCCGGTCACGACCAGGGCGTCCGGCGTGACACGCACGTCCGTGACCTTCAGGGCGCGCAGCGTGCCGCCCAGGGTCACGCCGGGCGCCGGTGAGAACGGAAGCCGACCCTGAACCTGCGCCCGCACCGCGTCCAGGCGCGGCCGCAGGTCGAAACGGGCCGCCTGCGTCACGTAGGCCTGCGCGCGCGCGTCCGCCAGCCACGCCAGCACCCGCCCGGTCAGGCCCGCGCGGCGCGTCGTGACCGTCACGTTCCGCAGCGTCAGCACCTGCCCCGCCGCGTCCAGGGTGGGCGTGCCGCGCACGTCCGTCGTGGCGCTGAGCCGCAGGCCCAGCGGCCCGCTGATCTGAAGCTGCACGGCGGCGTTCAGCTGCGCCCCCTGTGGTGTCAGTGTCACGCCCGTGACCCGCAGCGTCGGCGAGGTCGGCACCGGAAGCGTCAGCGTGCGCCGCGCCGCCTCGCGCGTGGCGGCCGCCGACAGCTCCGGGTAGGGGAGACGCACCGGCACGCTGAGGTTCACGTCCGGGGTGAGCGTGTCGCTGCGGCGCAGGGCCGGGAGCGGCAGCGCCGCCTGCGTGGGCGCGCGGCCCAGCCCGGCGTCCAGGCGCAGCTGCGCGCCCAGCGTCACCTTCAGGGCGTCCGGCGTGAACCGGAACGGCGACACGCTCAGGTTCAGCGGCGTCACCCGCGCGTACGCGGCGTCCGGGGTGGGCAGCGCCCACGGCTGCTGCGCCCGCGCCCACAGGGTCCCCGCCCGCTCGCGCAGCCGCGCCTGTTCCCGCACGGCCGCGCGCACCTGCGCCGCCAGGGCGTCCAGCTGTGCCCGCACCTGCGCGTCCACCAGCGACTGCACGCTGACCCGCACGCCCTGCGCCAGCTCCACACTCAGCGGGTCGGTCCACGCGTAATCGCCGCGCACGGTCACGTCCGCCTCCCAGTCCGGCGTTATGGTCGGCACCACCGTCAGCGCCACGGTCGCCTCCCCCCCGAAATCCCGCGCCAGGAACGCCCCCACCCCGCCCGGCTCGGCGCGGAACGCCGCGCGGATCGGCACGCTGACCCGCAACCCCGAACCGTCCGGCAGCGCCTGCACCTGCACGTGCCCCGCCCGCGTCACCGTCCCCGACAGCGACACCCGCAGCAAGCCCCCCAGGAACGACCGGTCCTCGTTCACCCGCGCGAACTCCAGCGGCACCCGCGCATTCGCCGCGCCCTGCACCCCCGAGAGCGGCACCGACACCGGCACCGTGACCACCGAGGGAGCGGAAGCGGCCAGTGCAGCAGGAGCAGACATGAGAGCAGTCAACACCACCGGCGTGAGACCACGCATCAGGCGAACGGAGGAGCGGAGCACAGCAGAGGCGGGCATTCCCCAGACGCTACCCGGCCCGCATGAGGCCATACCCCGTGGATTAACCAAGCGTGACTACTCTCACGGTGCAGCGCCGGAGCCTGACCTGGGCGCGCAGAGGAGCCCCCATGAACGAGCCGATCCGCCCATACCCCGCCGACGACCACGACCACCACGACGACCTGAACAACCTGGGCCTGCAGGCCGACACGAACATGCTCGCGCGCAGCGTCCTCGACCGCCGCCACGTCCTGGGCCTGGGCCTGCTCGGCATCGGGCTGCTGGCCAGCAGCCGCGTCAGCGCCGCTACCGGCACCAGCGCCGCCTGCACCCCCATTCCCAGCGAGACGGCCGGGCCGTACCCTGCCGACGGGTCGGTCGCCAGCGGCCAGAGCCTGAACGTCCTGACCCGCAGCGGCGTCGTCCGCCGCGACCTGCGCGGCAGCCTCGGCACCGGCAACGTGGCGCCCGGCGTGCCCCTGACCCTCACGCTGAAACTCGTGAACACGAATGGCAGCTGCGCGCCCCTGCGCGGGTACGCCGTGTACGCCTGGCACTGCACCGCCGACGGCAACTACAGCATGTACAGCGCCCCCATCGTCGGCGAGGACTACCTGCGCGGCGTGCAGGTCAGCGACGCGGGCGGCAACGTCACCTTCCAGACTGTCGTGCCCGGCTGCTACCCCGGCCGCTGGCCCCACATCCACTTCGAGGTGTACCCCACCCTCGCCAGCGCCACGAACGCCCGCAACCGGATCCAGACGTCACAGCTGGCCCTCCCGCGGGCCATGTGCCAGCAGACGTACACCCAGGCCGCGTACGGCAGCAGCGCCCGCTTCCTCTCGCAGACCAGCCTGAGCCGCGACAACATCTTCAGCGACGGGTATGCCGCCCAGCTGCCCACGGTGACCGGGAACGCCACCAAGGGCTACTCGGCCACCCTGACCGTCGGCCTCGCCCGCTGACCACCGAAGGGCCCGTACCCTGAAGGGCATGTGGGCCCAGCACACCCTGACCCTTCCCGCGCGGCGGCGCGGCTTCCACCTCATCACCCGCGAGATCGTCGGGGCCGTCCCGGAACTGGGGCGGACCCGTGCCGGACTGCTGCACGTCTTCATTCAGCACACCAGCGCCAGCCTCACCCTGAACGAGAACGCCAGCCCCGACGTCCGCGCCGACTTCGAGACGTACTTCACCCACGCCGTGCCCGACGGCTGGGCGCCCTTCACGCACACGCTGGAAGGAGAGGACGACATGGCCGCGCACATCAAGGCCAGCCTCCTGGGCCCCAGCCTGACCCTGCCCGTCCAGCAGGGCCGCCTCGCGCTGGGCACGTGGCAGGGCGTGTACCTCTGCGAACACCGTGACCACGGCGGCCCAAGACGCCTGATCCTCACGCTGAACGGCGAGCCGATCTGACGGGCGGTCCACCCACAGTAAACAAGTCCTGCCGGATGGGCTGACATTTCCCGTACACTGAGGCACGGTGCTGCGCGCCGTGTTTTTTTTGCCGGGCTTCAGGCCGGGCGGAAGGGGCAAGTCTGTGCGCGTGGCCGGAGGGCTGAGATGCCTGGAATCGCAATTGTGGGCGCCCAGTGGGGCGATGAGGGCAAGGGGAAGATCACCGATTTTCTCGCGCCGGAAGCCGAGTTCGTGGTGCGCTACCAGGGCGGTGCGAACGCCGGGCACACGGTGACCGCCAAGGGGCAGACGTTCAAGCTGAACCTGCTGCCCAGCGGCGTGCTGCACGACGGGACCGTCAGCGTGCTGGGCGACGGCATGGTGATCGACCCGGACAAGTTCCTGGAGGAACGTCGCAACCTGATCGCGGGTGGCCTGAACCCGGACCTGCGGATCAGTGACCGGGCGCATCTGGTGCTGCCGCACCACAAGTTCGTGGATGGCCGCAAGGACTTCGTGGGAACGACCGGGCGCGGGATCGGCCCGGCGTACGCGGACCGCGCGCGCCGCGTGGGCATCCGCTTCGGGGATCTGCTGGACGACGGCGTGCTGACCGAGCGCGTGGAGCGGCTGCTGGAGGCCAAGCCGAACAGCACCCGTGACGCGGGCTGGACGTCCACGCAGGTGGCCATGGAGGCCCTGGCGCCGGTGCGTGAGGCCCTGTCGCCGTTCGTGCAGGACACCGGCGCGCAGCTGCGCGGGGCGATCAGGGACGGCCGGAACGTGCTGTTCGAGGGCGCGCAGGCGACCCTGCTGGACCTGAACTACGGCACGTACCCCTTCGTGACCAGCAGCCACCCCACGGTGGGCGGCATCCTGGTGGGCGCGGGCGTGAACCACAAGGCCATCCACAAGGTGTACGGCGTGGCGAAGGCGTTCAACACCCGTGTCGGGCACGGGCCGTTCGTCACGGAAGTGCATGACGAGGCCGGCATCCTGCGCCTGCGTGGGGACGGCAGCAAGCCCTGGGACGAGTACGGCACGACCACCGGGCGTCCGCGCCGGGTGGGCTGGCTGGACCTGGCGCTGCTGAAGTACGCGGTGGACGTGAACGGCCTGGACGGGCTGGTCATCAACAAGATGGACATCCTGGCGGGCCTGGACGAGATCCCGGTGTGCGTGGCATACGACGCGGACGGCCAGCCCGTCTGGAAGAAGATGAAGGGCTGGGCCACCACGGACGGCGCCGACAGCCGCGCGACCCTGGCGAAGGAAGCGCAGGCGTACCTGGACCTGATCGAGGAGACCGTGGGCTGCCCCGTGGTGATCTTCTCGGCGGGCCCGGCGCGGGAGCAGACGTACGGCGAGGTCAGCTGGACGTAGCGGCAGCGCGTTCGGGGCGGGAGAGGTTCCCTGACTGGGGGACTTCTCCCGCTTCGCCTGCAAGGCATTTGACAGTTGACGGGCCGCGCGGGGGCCTACACTCCGCGCATTCATGTTCGCGCCGCTGAGTGCGGGGTGAGAAGGAGAGGGTCATGACGATAGAACCGCTGATCAGCGCCGCTGACGAGAAGCAGGAGGTGCCGGGCCTGCGCGCCCTGACGCACGACTGGCTGGGGGCCATCGGGGAAGACCCGGACCGTGAGGGGCTGCTCAAGACCCCTCACCGGGTCGCGAAGGCCTGGGGGTTCCTGACCGCCGGCTACCAGAAGACGCTGCACGAGGCGGTGGGAGACGCGGTGTTCGCCGCGGACGGCAGCGAGATGGTCATCGTGAAGGACATTGAGTTCTACTCCATGTGCGAGCACCACATGCTGCCCTTCTACGGCCGGGCGCACATCGCGTACATTCCGGACGGGAAGATCCTGGGCCTGAGCAAGTTCGCGCGGATCGTGGACCTGTACTCCCGCCGCCTGCAGGTGCAGGAGCGCATCACCACGCAGGTCGCGGACGCCGTGCAGGAACTCCTCGCGCCCAGGGGCGTGGCGGTCATGATGGAAGGCGTGCACCTGTGCATGGCGATGCGCGGCGTGCAGAAGCAGAACAGCAGCACCTCCACCAGTGCCATGCGCGGCCTGTTCAAGAGTGACGCCCGCACCCGCGCGGAGTTCATGAGTGCCGTGCAGGGCACCCTCCGGGGCCGCTGAGCGGGCTACCTGGGCGCGCCGGGGTGCAGGCAGGGAGGACCGGGACCGATGGGCACGGTCCCCTGCTGCTGAACTCCCTGGGCTGCTGAACCACAGGTGGCGCCGCGCGGGGGCGGGTCGTTCAGGACCGCGGCGCGTGAGAGGCATGTAAGGCGCCGGGGCATACGCTGGGACCCGTGCCGAGGTGGACGTGCTGCTGAACCTGTGTCTGCTCCTCACCGCTGCCTTCGCGCTGAGCCTGTCGTACCGCGAGTGGCCGGTGCGGCGCGCGCCTCTGGCCCACTGGGGGCGGGTGGCGTTCGCGGCGCTGACGGCGCTGCTGCTCGTGTGGTACAGCGCCCCCGTGGGAGACCTGAAGGTCGACCTGCGGTACGTGCCGGTGGCGCTTGTCACGCTGCGCTACGGGATCGGGCCGGGGGCTCTGGTGGCGCTGGGCCCGGTGGTGTGGCGCCTGCTGGACTCCGAGACGGGCGGCGCAGTCGCGCTGGCGAACGCCCTGAGCGTCCTGCTGCTGGGCAGCGTGCTGCGCGCGCGGCTGAACCTCAAGCAGCTGCGCGTATCACAGTGGCCGACGCTGCTCATTCCCTACCTGGGCGTGGGAGTGGCCGTGTTTGTGGTGCCGGGCGCGCAGCTGCTTGCGCCGTGGCTGTACCTCGGTATGCTGGCCCTGCACGGCGTGGCGACCCTGGCGGTCCTGGGGGTGCTCAGCGCGCGCCTGCAACTGCTGCGCCTGACCTTCGAGGCGCGCCAGCAGTCCCGGCAGGACGACCTGACTGGTCTGGGCAACCGGCAGGCGTTCGACGAGCAGCTGGCGCGGCTGCCGGTCGGGGAGCAGCTGGTCCTGCTGGACGTCGACCAGTTCCGCCGCCTGAACGAGGAGCACGGGACAGCCGTGGGCGACCGGGCGCTGCGCTACATCGCGCAGGTGCTGCGCGACGAGGTCGGCGAGGACGCCTACCGCCTGAGCGGTGAGGAGTTCGCGCTGCTGCTGGACCTGGGCAGCGAGACCGCCGCCCGCGCGGTCGTGGAGCGCGTGCAGGCCCGACTGGCTGATTCCGGCGAGGTGCCCTGGGCGAACCTGAGCGTCTCGGCTGGGCTCGCGACGCGCCTGCCCCGCGAGCAGCCGGGCGAACTGCGCCACCGCGCGGACGAGGCGCTGTACCTCGCCAAGGCGAACGGCCGCAACCGGCTGGTGCTCAGCCCGAACGTGCCGCGTCCCACGCTGGCCCCCGACACCCCGGCGGACATCCGGCCGCGCCATTCCCTGTGGCAGGCGCAGCGGGCCACCGTGACCCTGCTCACGCAGCGCCGACCCCTGACCGACACCGACTGGCTGGAGGTTCTGCGCGGCGCAGTGGATACCCTGGACGGCGTGGAGGCCGCCAGCCTGAACATCCGTGAGGGCAACCGCTTCCGGATGTGCGCGGTGGTGGCGTACGACCCGGACCTCCTGGGCCTGGAGTTTACGGAGGCCGCGCAACTGCGCTGGTACGGCGGCCCGGCCGAGGACTGGCAGCGCGGTAAGCCGCGCGTGGCCACCATGAGCGACATGCAGCGCGCCTGGCTGGACGAGGAGAGCGTGGTGCACGCGCCAGACAGTGAACGGCTTGCCCGCGCCGGGCACCGCGAGCGGCTGCGCACGAACCTGTGCGTGCCGGTCGTGCTGGACGGCGAGGTGGTCGCGCACCTGAACCTCGATTCCCTGTCAAAGGAGGACGCCTTCCCGGCGGGCGTGATGCAGGACGCGCAGCTCTTCGCGCAGCAGATCGCGGCGCTGCTGCAACTCCAGGACCGCTGGCGGGAACTCGAACAGCTGTCACACCTGCACGCGCACCTGAGCCGCGCGGATGACGAGCAACTGGCCGCGCACCTCGCGGAGACGGCGCACGACCTGCTGCGCACCACGTACACGCTGCTCATGCGCTACGACCCCTACGCGGACACCCTCATCCCGGCGGCCGAGGCAGGGCTGGGCGTGAACCCACTGGAGGCGCCGCCCACCCTGGCGCGCGGCGAGGGTATGGCGTGGCGCGCGCTGTCGGCAGGGCAGGTGATCCGCGTGGACGACATCCTCACGGCGCGCGGCGCGTTCCGCCCGCAGGTCAGTCACCCGGAGCGGCGGGCCCTGATGGTCGTGCCGCTCCTGTCACGCACAGGCGACCCGCTGGGCGCGCTGTGCCTGCTGCGGGACCTGTCCCGGCCCTTTCGCACGCCGGACGAGGCGCTGGCGCAGATGCTCGCCATTGTGGGGGCGCGCGTCATGGAGGGCCGCGCGCACGTCACGGATCTGGAGGTCACGCTGGACGCCGCCCTGACCATGCTGGGCGTCGCGCTTGAGGCGCGGGACTTCGAGACGCAGGGCCACACGCAGCGCGTGCAGGACCTCGCGCGGCGCATGGGCGAGGCGCTGCAACTGGGCGGCCCGCAGCTGACGGCCCTGCGGCGCGGCGCGGCCCTGCACGACATCGGGAAGCTGTGCATCCCGGACGCCGTGCTGCTCAAGCCCGGCATGCTCAGCGCCGAGGAACGCGCGGTGGTCGAGCAGCACGCGCCACTGGGCGCCGCCCTGGTGGCCCGCATTCCGTTCCTGGAGCCCGAGGCGCAGCAGGTGGTCCGCTCGCACCATGAACGCTGGGACGGCAGCGGGTATCCGGACGGTCTGGCGGGCACCCAGACGCCGCTGCTGGCGCGCCTGTTTGCGCTGTGCGACGTGTACGACGCGCTGATCAGTGAGCGGCCGTACAAGCGCGCCATGAGCCACGAGGCGGCGCTGGCGGTCCTGCGTGACGGGCGCGGCACGCAGTTCGATCCGGATCTGCTGGACCTGTTCTGCCAGGTGGTCGCGCCCCGGCCCGGCGTGGAGTCCTGACCGCAGAATTCAAAGGTATTGAGGGTATCTCTCAGTACTGTTGAATCGAGCAGAGCGGGCACTGAGAGAGACAGCGGTCGGCAATGGCGTTGAAGGGCGTGGTGTTGGCCCTTCAGCGGAACTGAAAACCGCTGTGACTGCGAAGGGCCCGGCGGCGCGCGTCGCCCGGGGTCCTCTCGCGGTCAGGCCTTCCGGTGAAGTGTCTGCTCCAGCGCCTGCCAGGGCAGCAGCGCGCACTTGCGCCGCGCGTGCAGGCGGCTGACGCCCGCCAGGGCCAGCAGGTCGCCCAGGTCGGGCGTGCCCTCGGCGTCACCCATGACCATCGCGCGGAACTGCCCGGTCAGCGCCTGCGCTTCGGGCAGCGTCTTTCCGGTCAGGGCGACGGTCATCAGGCTGGCGCTGCTCTGACTGATCGCGCAACCCTTCCCGCTGAAGGTCAGGCCCGTGATCCGGCCGCCCTGCACATCGGCCCAAACGGTCACCTGATCCCCGCAGCCCGGGTTGTCCAGCGTGATCCCCTCCACGCCTTCGAGTGGGCCAGTGTGGCGCGGGCGGCGCTGGTGGTCGGCGATGATCTGCTTGGCGACCGTCTCGGGCAGCTGCACGGTCTTACTCCGGGCGGGCGAGGCGCAGCGCGGCCGCGCGCAGCATCTCCACGCCGGTCTCCAGGCTGGTCTCGTCGATGGTGAAGCGCGGGTGGTGGTGCGGCCAGCGGCTGTCAGCCTCGTCGCTGCCTGAGCCGACGTTGAAGTACGCGCCCGGGGCTTTTTCCAGGTACGCGCTGAAATCCTCGCCGCCCATGGTGGGACGCGCGTCCCGGAAGCGCTCTGCGCCCACCACGTCCAGCGCGATGTCCTTCAGCTGCGCCGCCACCCAGTCGGTGTTGATCAGCGGTCGGTACCCGAACTCGTAGCGCAGGTCGTACGTCGCGCCGTGCGCGTCGCAGATGCCCCGGACCACCCGTTCGATCAGCTGCGGGGCCCGTTCGCGCAGCGCCGGATCGAAGGTGCGGACCGTGCCCATCAGCTCGGCCGTGTCGGGAATGACGTTGTGGGTGGTGCCGCTCGTGAACTTCGTGACGCTGACCACCAGCGCGTCCTGCGCGGCGACCATACGGCTCACGACATGTTGGAGGTTCGTCACGACCTGCGCGCCCACCGCGATGGGATCCACCGTCTCCTCGGGATGCGCGCCGTGCCCACCCTTGCCACGAATCGTGAGTTCCAGCATGTCCGGCGCGGCCATGAACGCCCCGGGTTTCACGGCGACCACACCGGCAGGCAGCTGGCTGTTCAGGTGCAGGCCCGTCACGACGTCCACGCCGTCCATCAGCGGGGTGTTCATGACCAGTTCCTCGGCGCCGCCCGGGCCGATCTCCTCGGCATGCTGGAAGATCATGCGGACCTCGCCCGGCACGTGAGCCGCGTCCCCGGACAGCAGCTGCGCCACACCCAGCAGGATCGCCGTGTGCCCGTCGTGCCCGCAGGCGTGCATCACGCCGGGGGTTCTGGAGGCGAACTCGAAGGTGTTCTCCTCGTGGATGGGCAGCGCGTCGATGTCGGCCCGCAGCAGCACGGTGCGGCCCGGCAGGTCACCCTTCAGGATGGCCAGCACGCTGGTCGCCGTGGGACGCGACACGCTCAGGCCCGGCATCTTCCGCAGTTCGGCCTCGATGTACGCGGCCGTCCCGTGCTCCTCGAAGCCCACCTCGGGGTTCATGTGCAGGTGCCTGCGCCACGCCACGAGCTGCTCGCGAAGTCCTTCCACCCGGTCCTGAGTTGCGGTCATGCCCCAGCCTAGCGCCTGACGCGCCGGGGCGTCTGCCCGTCGCCCCCCCATTCCGCCAGCGTGGACATGCCCATGACCGCCCCGGGAGACGCCCGCAGTCAGGCCAGCCAGGACGCCCTGAGCGCCGCCGATGAACTGGACCGCGCCGCCGCACACCTGCGCACGGCCGCCATATGGCCGTCGGTGAGGTACCGCGCTACGCCTCTCATCTGCTGGCTGCGTGGGGGCCCTGCCGGCCGGACAGACGCTGGACGTCCTGGCGACCACCCACGCGCGCCGCAGCCAGACCGGGCATCTCTGAAGGAACCTGAGTTGCCCCTCAGCAACTTTCCTGCCCCGCATGTCGTAATGGAGGACATGAAGAACCGCACCCGCGTGAAGAGCAGATCCGGCAAGCTGGGCCTCATCCTGGCCGCCGCACCCGTCGTTCTGGAACTCGTTGTCGCCGCCCGCAACGGCCAGAAGAAACGCGCCAAGTACACCCGCGCCCGCAAACGCGACCGCGTGATCGACTCGCTGCTCAGCCGCGCGCAGCGGGCCGTCGGGAAGCCCGGTAAACGCCGTTTCTTCTGAGGGCAGACTGTAGAGGTCTCGAGGGTATCCCTGGGGACCTCTGACCAATTGGATGCGTAGAGCAGCGTGGCAGCGCGGGGGCCAGCGCACACCATCGACTGGCAGCGCAGTCTCGGCGCGTACTGCGGGTTGCCGGTGGACCTGAACACCACTGGGACAACCTGCGGGGCGGCCGGTCGGTGGCAGCCGGCTGAGCCGTCGGGCATTGCGGGAGACCAGGGGTTTCCTGGGGGGAGGAGGTCGGGTGCAGTCGCCCAGACCTCCTTCTGCTGCTGTTGGCCGTCAGGAGCGGGCGTGATCGTGTGCTCCCGGCGGTCCGTACGCTGAGCAGTCCAGACGATCCGGAAGTAGAGCGTTCCTGGGGGTGAAACCCAGGAGCCCGGTCGCACCGGGGTCTGCTGAGCGGTTCACAGACGCACTCCTGAGGCCCGGCCCTGTCGTGAGGGCGGCGTGCAGGACCAACGCGGTGCGGGCAGGCGAGTGTCATGTTGGTGAGAGCATCTCACTGAGCAAATGATGTATAGACAAGAAAAACGTTTCAATAGATGAAACGCATACAACTGTCATGTCTGCTCAATGTCATACGCCGCCGCCCGCAGGGCAGGCCACCTGGCGCCATGTGAACGGCGCCGGGTGCTCAGGAGGAACCGCATGAATGCACGTCACGCCGCCACCATCCTCACCTTGACCGGTCTTCTCGCCTCCTGCGGTCAGCAGGCCCACCCCCAGACCGCCCTGCCCACCACCGACGCCGCCAGCCGCACCCGCACCCAGGCCCCCGTGCTCGGCCAGAACACTCCCGAGGCCATTCCCGGCCAGTACATCGTCGTCATGAGCGCCGGGGCCACCGCCAGCGCCCTGGCCAGCCAGAGCGGCGGTCTCGTCCAGGCCCTCGGGCTCGACCCGCAGGGCGTCAGCATCCTGAGCGTGTACACCCAGGCACTCAACGGCTTCGCCGTGAAACTCAACGCGCAGAATCTCGCAAGACTACAGGCCGATCCCCGGGTCAAATACATCCAGCAGGACTCTGTCGCCCACGCCACCGCCACGCAGAGCAGCGCCACCTGGGGCCTCGACCGCATCGACCAGCGCGACCGGCCCCTGAGCGGCACGTACACCTACGACACCACCGCCAGCGGCGTGAAGGTCTACATCATCGACACCGGCATCCGCACCAGCCACGGTCAGTTCGCCGGACGCGCCACCTGGGGCACCAACACCACCGGCGACGGCCAGAACACCGACTGCAACGGACACGGCACGCACGTCGCGGGCACCGTCGGCGGCAGCACCTACGGCGTCGCCAAGGGCGCCAGCCTGATCGCCGTGAAAGTCCTGAACTGCTCCGGATCCGGCTCGTTCTCCGGCATCATCTCCGGGATCGACTGGGCCGTCAGCAACAAGGGCAGCGCCACCGCCATCGCCAACCTGAGCCTGGGCGGCGGCAAGGACCAGGCCGTGAACGACGCCGTCAGCAACGCCAACAGCAGAGGCCTGTTCATGGCCGTCGCCGCCGGGAACGACAACAGGGACGCCTGCGCCTACAGCCCTGCCAGTTCCGCCGGGGCCTTCACGGTCGGCTCCACCGACAGCAGCGACGTGCGCAGCACCTTCAGCAACTACGGCAGCTGCGTCGAACTCTTCGGGCCCGGTACGAACATCACCAGCTCCTGGTACACCAACGACAGCGCCACGAACACCATCAGCGGCACGTCGATGGCCACCCCGCACGTCGCGGGCGCCGCCGCGCTGGTCCTCGCGCAGAACACCGGGTACAGCACCAGCCAGATCGCCAGCGCGCTGCTGAACGCGTCGTCCGCGAACAAGATCAGCAACGTCGGCACCGGCAGTCCCAACAAGCTGCTGTTCACGAACCCCGGCAGCGGCAGCACCCCCACGCCCACGCCCGGCACGACCTATCAGGGCACCGTGAACGCCGGCTACAGCGCCTACGAACCCAGGAGTGCGGGGTACTTCCAGTACGCGGGCGGCACCCTGAAAGGCGTGCTGACCGGCCCCAGCGGCACGGACTTCGACCTGTACCTCCAGAAATGGAACGGCAGCGCCTGGGCGGACGTGGCAGCCGCCGAGGGCAGCACCAGCAGCGAAACCATCACGTACACCGCCGCGAGCGGGTATTACCGCTGGCAGATCTACGCGTACAGCGGCAGCGGCGCGTACAGCCTCACCGAGACCCGCTAACACCGTTCATTCCAGCCGCGTGGGGGGGCCTGTTCACAGGGGAGCAGGCCCCCCCACGCGTGCGGCCCGCTTCAGCCGGGCAGGCGGGCGCGGGCGTCCAGGAAGAACGCGGCGTCCCCGGCCCAGGGCCGCAGGTATCCCATGTCGTGCGACACGCGCCGCGCCGCGTCGCACAGCGCAGAGAGGGCCGGGGCCGCACCTGCCCAGTCCGGCTGGCCCGGCCAGGAGACGCTCAGGGCGGCCACGAGCGTCCCGCCGGACCGGAAGACCGGGGCGGCCACCTGGGTCACGCCGCCCGGCAGGTCGTCCGCGCGCGGCGCGGACAGCCACGCGCGGCGCGTCACCTGATCGAGGGCGTCCAGCGCGGGCCGCGCCGCACCCGCCTCGCCGAACAGCCGCTCGCGCAGGGACAGGGGCGCGAACGCCAGCAGCAGCCGCCCCGACGGGTCACGCAGCACGTCCCGCCGCTCACCGGGGACCACGGGCGCAGCGCCGCCGACCGGCAGGACCTCGGTGTACAGGGTTGTCTGCTCGTCCAGCACCGCCCACGCGACGCTCAGGCCCGTGCGCTCGCGCAGGTGCTCCATGTGCGCCAGCGCCACGTTCAGCGGCGGGGCGTGCACCTGCACGTGCGCCTTCATGGCAATGAAGGCCCCGCCCAGCCGGTACGTGTCCCCTTCGCGGCGCAGCAGGTCGTACTTACCCAGCACCCGCAGCGCGCGCAGACAGCTGGCCTTCGGCAGCCCGCTGGCCCGCGCGAGGTTCGCCAGCGTCCACTGCGGCTGCTGCGGGGTGAAGAACGTCAGCAGGTACAGGGGCCGCTCCAGGGTCGGGATGGCCGAAGCCTCCCGCACCTGCTGCGCCCCCTGCACCGCCCCCGTCATCCTGGGAGGCATCGTACTTCACCGCGCGGGCATTCAGGACGCCGTGACGGGCGCCCCACTAGACTCCGGGAACCATGACCTCCGATCCCCGCGAGCTGGAACGCCGCCTGCGCGGCGCGCGCGGTCAGCCGCGCCTGCGGGCGCTGCTGGAACTCGCCGCGAGCCTGTGGGACAAGAACCCGGCCGAGGCAGTGCGCCGCGCCGGGGACGCCGCCACGCTGGCCCGGCGTCTGAATGACCCGGGCGGGCTGGCCCGCGCCACGCTGGAACTCGGACGCGGCCAGTCCCGCCTGGGGGAGTACGACGCGGCGCGCGCCACGCTGCACGAGGCGGTGCGGCTGCACGAACACGTGCACGACGACCTGGGACTGGCGCGCAGCTGGATGGGCCTGGGCACCGTCCGCTCGAACCTGGGCGAACTGCCGCAGGCGCTCGAGGCGCACTTCGCGGCGCAGACCCTCTTTGAGCGGGCGCGCAGCGACTGGTTCCTGAGTGCGTGCCTGAACAACCTTGGCATCGTGTACCAGCGGCTGGACGACCAGACGACCGCCATGAACTACAGCCTACAGGCGCTGCGACTGGCGACCGGGGCGGGCAACACCGTCGTGCAGATCGCCGCGACGAACAACGTCGGGAACGTCGCCATGGAGATGGAACGCCACGAGGAGGCGCTGTCCTACCAGACGCAGGCGCTGCACCTGGCGCGCGTACACGGCAGTCCGTACAACGAGATCGTGGCCCTGACGAACCTGGGTATCCTGCACGGCCGCCTGGGCCAGTTCCCGCAGGCCCTGACGCACCTGGGTCACGCCGAGGAACTCGCCGGGGCGGCCAGCGACCTGGACAACCTGATCGAGGTGCACGCCGAACTGGGGCACATCCACCAGCAGTCCGGACAGCTGCCGGACGCCCTGCGGGCCTACGCGCGCGCACTGCACCTCGTGGGCCGCATGGGTGACTTCTACCTGGAGGCGCGGCTGCACCTGCGCCGGGGCGATACCCTGATGCGCCTGCACGACCCGGCGGGAGCGCAGGAGGCCCTGCACCGCGCGCTGCACCTGGCCGGGCGGGTCGGGGCGGACGTGATCGCCAGCGGCGCGCACCGCTCGCTGAGTGACCTGCACGAGCAGACCGGCGAACCGGGCCGGGCGCTGACGCACCTGCGCGAGCACCTGCGCCTGACCGACGCGCTGGGCCGCGCGGACGCCGAACGCCGCAGCGCCGTGCGCCTGATCGAGCACGAGACCGAACGCAGCCGTCAGGTGGCCGCCGAGCAGCGTGAACTGCTGCGTCAACTGAGCCTCGCTCGCCCGGACCGCGCCGGGGAGGCGGAGCGGCAGGCCAGTCAGGCTGGTCTGGACGCCCTGACCGGCCTGCCGGATCGCCGCGCCCTGGAGGGCCGCCTGCACGCCGCCTTCGAGGCCGCCCGCGCCCGGCTTCAACCGCTGGCCGTGGCCGTGCTGGCCCCCGAGACACCCACCCCGCTGACGGGCGCACCCGCCGACGACCTGCGCCGCGTCCTGGCCGGTCATCTGCGCGATCGCCTGCGCCGCTGCGACACCGTGGCCCGCCTGGACGACGGGACGTTCGCGCTGCTGCTCCCGGACACGCCCCCGGACGGCGCGCTGATCCTGTGCGAGCGGCTGCGGGCCAGCGTGCGGGCCCTGCGCGGCACACCCCTGCCTGCCCGCGTCACGCTGGGCGTGGGCCTGTGCACCGACACGGGCTGCGCGCACCCGGAGGACATGCTCGACCGCGCCGCGCAGCTGCTGTACGCCGCGCGGGCCGCCGGGCCCGACCGCGTCGCCACGGACTTCAGCGCCGCCGCTGGAGCCCAACCCGCAGAAGGTGGAGGGCCGCGCCGGGGCAGGGCACCTCTGAAGAACACCTGAAGTGCGCCCGCACCAGCCTGCCCCGGCCCCGCCCGTACGGTGGAGCATGCCCCTGAAACCGGACATCACGCCCCCCGAAGCGCAGGACACTCGGGTGGGCTTCGCCCTGGTCGGCATCGGCAAGCTGACCGCCGAGGAACTCATTCCCGCCGCCCGGACCAGCGAGCACGCGTATGTCGCGGCGCTCGTCAGCGGCGAGGTGGACAAGGCGCAGGGCTTCGCGCACGCCCTGGGCCTGACCGACGGGGACGCCTACACCTACGAGCAGTTCGACGAGCTGGCGGGCCGCGAGGACGTGCAGGCGGTGTATATCGTCACGCCGAACAGCCTGCACCGCGAGTACGCCACCCGCGCCGCCCGCCTGGGCAAGCACGTCCTGTGCGAGAAACCGCTGGGCGTGAACGCCGAGGACGCCCAGGCCATCGTGGACGCCTGCCGTGAGGCCGGGGTGCTGCTGATGACCGCCTACCGCTGCCAGTACACCCCGGAACACTGGGCGGCCAGAGACGCCGTGCAGGGCGGCACGCTGGGCGACCTGAGGCTGCTGCACTCCATTCACGCGCAGGTCGAGGACGACCCCGAGGCGTGGCGCCTGACACGCGAGCTGGCGGGCGGCGGGCCGCTGCCGGACGTGGGTATCTACAGCCTGAACACCCTGCGCTTTCTGACCGGGCAGGAACCCGAGTGGGTGTTCGCCACGCAGCACCAGCCCGGCGGCGACCCGCGATTCCGCGAGGTCGAGGCGTCCATGAGCGCCCTGCTGGGCTTCCCCGGCGGCGTGAGTGCGACCATCCAGACGAGTTACGCGGCGTTCAAGACCACCTCCCTGCGCGCGATGGGCGAGAAGGGCAGCCTGAACATGGAGCCCGCCTTCCCCTACGACGGCCTGAAGCTGCAGGTCAGCAGCGAAGGCGGCACCCACAAACCCACATTCCCCAAGTACGACCAGTTCACGCTGGAATTCGACCACTTCGCGCGGTGCATCCGCAGCGGCGACACACCCTGGACACCCGGCGAGGAGGGCGTGCAGGACCACGTCGTCATGGACGCCCTGTACGAGAGCGCCCGCACCGGGCAGGTCGTGCGCCTGCCCACCCACGCGAAGCGCGACGCCTTCCGGGGCACGAAACCGCAGTTGCCGCAGAAGTAGAACCCCAACGAACCCTCAACGCTCCGTACGGGGAACCGTAGCCACGCGCCCACCCGGCCCTGCGGCCACCCCACCAGAATCGGGCATATGGATCTCCGCAGCGGACGCGCCTTCTGGCCCCTCACCAACGGCCTCATGCACACCTACCCGCCCCTGAGCGGCGACGAGAGCGCCGACGTGCTCGTCATCGGCGCGGGCATCACGGGCGCGCTGCTCGCCGACCGCCTGAGTGCCGCCGGGCTGGACGTCGTCGTGACCGACCTGCGCGACGCCGCGTTCGGCAGCACCAGTGCCAGCACCGCCCTCCTCCAGTACGAGATCGACACGAACCTCGTGGACCTGATCCCCATGATCGGGCAGGCCGACGCGGAACGCGCCTACCACCTGTGCCGCGAGGCGATCGACATGGTGCGCGACCTGACCACCGAACTCCCCGACGACTGCGGCTTCCGCGAGCGGGGCAGCCTGTACTACGCCAGCAATCGCCGCGACGCCCGCATGCTCGCGCAGGAACACGCCGCCCGCACCCGCGCCGGACTGAACGTCGAACATCTTGACGCCCATGCCCTGAAGGGCCGTTTCGGGATCACCGCGCCCGCCGCGCTGTTCAGCCCCGACGGCGCCGAGGTCGACCCGTACCGCCTCGCGCAGCACCTCCTTCAGCGCGCGCAGTCACGGGGCGCGCGGGTGTACGACCGCACGGAAGTCACCCGCCTGGACGAGCCCAAAGACCGGCATGGAGGCGACTTCACCGCGCACACTGACCGGAACGCGAAGATCCAGGCCCGCTGGGTCGTCGTCGCCACCGGGTACGAAGCCGAGAAGTTCCTCGGCAGGCGCCTCGCGCAGCTGAAGAACTCCTACGCCCTGGCGACCGAACCCATCGCAGAAACCGACGGGGAACTGTGGCCCACCGGGTGCCTCATCTGGGAAACGGCCCGCCCGTACCTGTACGCCCGCACCACCCAGGACGGCCGCGTCATCATCGGTGGCGAGGACGACAACCACCACAACCCCGCCCGCCGCGACCGCGTTCTGCCCGCCAAGCAAAGACGCCTGGAACGGAAGCTCGGGAAGCTCCTCCCGCACCTCCACCCGGAAACGGCCTTCGCCTGGGCGGGTACCTTCGGCGAAACGAAGGACGGTCTCGCGTACATCGGCCCCCGGGAGAAGGGCGACCGGCTGCTGTTTGCCCTCGGCTACGGTGGCAACGGCATCACGTACAGCGTGCAGGCCGCCCGCCTCCTCACGGACCTGATCCAGGGAGAGGAGCACGACGACCTGCGGATCTTCCGGCTGGACCGCTGAACGGAAAGGGGCGCCGGGGCGACCACCCGGCACCCCTCGTCTTGGTGCCTCCTACCGCTGGAACGCGACCTTGCCGTCCACGACGGTCAGCACCGGCCAGCCCTTCAATGTTTCCCCGGCCCAGGGCGTGAACTTCGCCTTGCTCCTGAACTCGGCGGGGTTCACGGGGCGTTCGGTGGTCAGGTCGAGGATGACCAGATCGGCCTTCTGCCCCGCGTCCAGGGTGGGGGCCGCCCAGCCCATGACGCGCGCCGGGGCGGCGGTCATCAGGTCCAGGATGCGCTCCAGGCCCAGCGTCTCGCCAAAGCGGGTGTACATCAGCGGGAACGCCAGCTCGATGTACGCGATGCCACTGGGGGCGTCCAGCAGGTCGCGTTCCTTCTCCGCGCGGGTGTGCGGCGCGTGATCGGTGGCGAGGCAGTCCACGCTGCCGTCCCGCAGGCCTTCCAGCAGGTGATCGGCGTCCGCCTGCGTGCGCAGGGGCGGCGCGACCTTGTAGATCGCGTCGAAGCTCCGCAGCGCCTCGTCCGTCAGGGTCAGGTGGTGCGGACAGACCTCACACGTCACCGGGAGGCCCTGCGCCTTCGCGGCCCGCACCAGGTCCAGCGCGCGCGCCGTGCTCAGGTGCTGCACGTGCAGCCGCGCCGGAACACCCTGCGCGTGCAGGCCCGCCACGATCTCGATATCCCGCGCCACGCGCGCCGCCTCGGCCGCCGCCGGGTTGCCCGGGAGGCCCAGCGCCTCGCTGACCGGCCCCTCGTTCATCACCCCGTCTGCGCGCAGGCTGGCGTCCTCGGCGTGCACGCTGATCACCATGCCCAGACTCCCGGCCGTCTCCAGCCCTAGGCGCAGCGTGCGGGCGTTCTCGTTCGTGCGCCCGTCGTCCGTGAACATCGCCGCGCCCGCCTCTTTCAGGTAGGTCAGTTCGGCCAGTTCCTCGCCCTTCTGGCCCTTCGTCAGCGCCGCCGCCGGACGCAGGCGCGCGAAGCCCAGCCCCGCCGCCTTCTCGATCAGCGTCCGCACAATCGCTGGGTCGTCCACGACCGGGCTGGTGTTCGGCATGCTCACCACCGTGCCGTACCCACCGGCCGCCGCCGCCGCCAGACCGCTGCTCAGGTCCTCCTTTTCCGTCTGCCCCGGCTCGCGCAGGTGCGCGTGCAGCTCGATCAGCGCGGGCGCGACCGTGCCGCCCTGCCCGTCAATAATGTCGCCCTCTTCCAGCAGGTTCCAGCCCTTGATCAGGCCGCCCTCAATGGTGACGCTCTCGGTCTTCTCCGACCCGACGCGCTTGATGTTCGTAATCGTGATCATGTGTCCTCCAGCGAGCCTCAGGACTCGTCGTACAGATGAATGGATCTGGACTGGGCGTCCCACACGCCGAAGCGGCCGGTGGAGGCCGAGCCGAGATCGAGGTACACCACGCCCTCACCGTGCAGATCCACGACCGGCTCACGCTGCGGCTTGTGGCCGTGTACCGAGTACGTCAGGGCAGGGTGCAGGTGCGTGGGCAGGGGGTGCAGGCCCATGTCGGGCGTGTCCCACAGGTACCCGGTGTCCAGCAGGTCGTCGGCGTGCGCGCCCAGGCTGGGGCGGGCCGCGTGCGCGCAGAGCATCGGCCCCTCCACGACGTACGGCCGCGCCAGCGCCCGGAAGCGTTCCAGATCGGTGATGAAGGCGTTCAGGTCATCCCCGGCCGCCTCGTACTGGGCGACGACCTCGGCCTCGTGCTCGCGGAACCACGCGGTGCGGGCCCGGCCCGTCAGGTTCAGACCCTCGGTGCAGACCCAGTGTTCGTGGTTGCCCCACAGCAGCGTCGCGCGGCCCGACTCGGCCCAGCCCAGGGCGCGCCGCAGGGCCGCGCGTGAATCCGGGCCCCGGTACAGCAGGTCGCCCAGCAGGATCAGCGAACGGTCCGGGAAGCGCGCCTCCACCCACTCCAGGAAGTGGGAGCAGCCGTGGATGTCCGGCACCACGATGGAGGGCGCGCCCGGCAAGGGTCAGTTCCGTCCGACCAGCAGGTGGTACAGGACGCTCATGCGGATGGCCTGCCCGTTCTCGACCTGTTTCAGGATGCGGCTCTGGGGGCCGTCGGCGGCGTCACTGCTGATTTCCAGGTCGCGGTTCATGGGCCCGGGGTGCAGGACGATGGCGCCGCTCTCGGCTTCTTTCAGCAGGGTGTCGTTCACCTGGTAGGTGTCGGCGTATTCCTGGAGGCTGCCGAGGAACCCGCCGCTCATGCGTTCGCGCTGAAGGCGCAGGGCCATGACGGCGTGTGCGCCGCGGACGGCCTCCTTAGGGTCGGTGGTGAGGGTCACGCCGGGCATCTGCGCGAGGCCGGGGGGGAGGAGGGTGGCGGGGCCGCACAGGACGACCTGCGCGCCCAGTTTGGGCAGCAGTTCGGCGTTGCTGCGCGCCACGCGGCTGTGGCGGACGTCACCGAGGATGGCGACCTTCTTGCCTTCCAGGCTGCCGTATTCCTGGCGGATGGTGTACGCGTCAAGCAGCGCCTGGGTGGGGTGGGCGCGGCGGCCGTCCCCGGCGTTGATGACGGGTTTGCCGCTGTAGCGGGCCACCAGATGCGCGGCGCCCGCGGCGTGGTGGCGGACGATGTACGCGTCGACCTTGTAGGAGGTCAGGACTTCCAACGTGTCGCGTAAGGATTCGCCCTTGCTGACGCTGCTGGCCCCGGCGGCAAAGGTGAGGACGTCGGCACTCATGCGCCGGGCGGCCAGTTCGAAGCTGGTGCGGGTGCGGGTGCTGTTCTCGAAGAACGCGTTGCACACGGTCAGGCCTTGAAGGGCCGGGACCTTCTTCACGGGCCGGTCGAGCACCTGGAGCATGGTGTCGGCGTTGTCGAGGATGGCGTGCAGGCGTTCGGGCGTCCAGTCCTGGAAGTCCAGGAGGTGGGGTGGGCGGGCGCCCATGCTGGTGGGGGCGTTCATCGCAGCGCCTCCATGTCCCACAGTTCGACGCTGTCCACGTCGTCGGTTTCCTGGAGTTTGACCTTCACGACCTCGCTGGCGGCGGTGGGGAGGTTCTTGCCGACGTAGTCGGCGCGGATCGGCAGTTCGCGGTGCCCGCGGTCCACGAGCACGGCCAGCTGGATCCCGGCGGGGCGGCCGAGGTCGATCAGGGCGTCCAGCGCGGCGCGGACGGTGCGGCCGGTGTACAGCACGTCGTCCACGAGGATCACGCGGCGGTCGCGCAGGTCGAACGGCACCTGCGTCTCGCGGATGATGGGCTGCTGGGCGACCTCGCTCAGGTCGTCGCGGTACAGGGTGATGTCCAGCATGCCGGTGGGAACGTCCACGCCTTCCAGGGTGCTGAGCTTCTCGGCGAGGCGGCGGGCCAGGGGGATGCCGCGGGTGTGTACGCCGATCAGGGCGAGGTTCTCGGCGCCCTTGTTGCGTTCGATGATCTCGTGCGCGATGCGGGTCAGGGCGCGGCGGACCTCGTCGGCGGTGAGGATCGTGGCTTTGGGCGTCACGCTCTGCCTCCGGTGCGGGCCATAAAAAAAAGGCCGTGCAGCGCGGGCTGACGGGTGGGGGTTGGGTGGGTCATGGTGCTCCTTCTCCTGCCTCACGGGGCGGGTGCAGCCTCACGGGACTGCCGGGAAAGGGACGGGGTGTGGGGTTGTAGGACGCGCCGTGGCGCAGCCTTGAGGAGTGTACACCGCTGCGCGGGGAGGTGTCATGCGGCCTGTCCGACCACAGAGGGGAGCTTAAGGCGCACTAAACTTGACATACTGGCACTCAGGTTTTACTATGGTGACAGTTGAGCGCGAGGTACTCAGATGTTCTGTTCGGGTGCGCGGCGCTTCCAGTTCTAGGAGGTACTCACATGATGCGATTTGATCCCTTCCGTGAAATCGAGGAACTCACCCAGCGCATGGACCGCGCCTTCGGCCAGGCCGCCGCGCCCACCCGCTTCGCCCCGCCCGTCGATGTGCACGAGGACGAGTACGGCCTCGAACTCACGCTCGACCTGCCCGGCGTGACTCCGGATCAGCTGCAGATCGAGGCGGAGAACCAGACGCTGACCGTGCAGGCCACCCGCGCCTACGACCGCCGCGAGGGCCGCACCGCGCACCGCGTCGAACGCGCCCACGGCACCCTGGCCCGCACCTTCAACGTGCCCGCCAAGTACGACCTCACCAAGGTCGAGGCGGACCTGCAACACGGCACCCTGACCATCAAGGTGCCCCGCAGCGAAGCCGCCCAGAAACGCACCATCACCGTCCGGACGAACAACGTTCTCGACAGTGAAACGGCCAGCGCGTAAACCAGAACGAACCGAAGGGGCGAGCCAGTGATCGGCTCGCCCCTTTCATGCGTGGAGAGACACAGCCTCAGCTCTACTCGCCTTCGCGCACGGCGTCCAGCAGCTCCTGCACGATGTTCAGCGCCGCTGGCCCCAGCGGGGAGCGCGTGACGCCCATCAGTGTGCCGAGCTTCTCGCGCCGCGCGGGCGTAAGATTCAGCCACCGCTGGAGATCCTCGCGGTGCGTGCGGGCGGTCTCGTCGCGCAGGTAGCGCACCGCGCCGTCGTAGTACCCGGCCTGGAACGCGGCCCGCGCCCGACGCTCCTGCTCCACGAGGCCCAGCCCGCGCGTGGCGAGCAGCACCCGCCGCGCCTCCGGCTCACCGCCGAACGCGTACAGGCTCTCCAGGTGGTACACCGCCTTCGGGAAGCGCAGCCCGGCCGAGGCGCGCCACGCGTGCGGCAGGCGGATCTCGAATTCCGGCCACAGGTGCAGCCACGTCAGCAGCGCCGGGTACAGCAGCGTCAGCGCGATCTCGCGGGCATCCGCGAGGGCCAGCAGCTGCTCCTGCACGCCGTGCCCGGCGCCCGTGTGCGCGGCGCGCGCGGCGATCAGGGCGTCCTGCGCGTTCAGCAGCAGCTCGGCGCGGTGCGCGGCCCGCTGCGACGCACTGAGGTTCCACAGCGTCCGCTGGATACGCCCGTAATGCCCGGTCGGGTCGTACAGCACCCGGCTGGTCGCCAGCAGCGCCAGCGGCGCCTCCGCGCGCGCCACGTCCCAGTCGCGCCACGCCTCCAGATTCTCGAACGGGAACCGCTCGACGGTCACGCCCGCCCGCGCGTCCGAATGGGCGCTCAGCAGGCCACGCTCGAACGTCACGAACGTCGGGACGCTCCCCGCCCACTGGAACTCCGTACCGTGACTTCCGGCCTGCGCCACGGCGCGCACCTTGCGGTCGGCGACCAGCCGCTCCGCGACCCGTTCCGGCGAGTGCCGCTCCGACCGCTGCTCATTCGATTCCGTCTTCACGCCGCACCCCCTTCCCGGTTCCAGCCGGGCCGGGCAGCATATCCCACCCCGGCCCCCTTCTCCGTGACCCCTGCGGTGTTCAGCCCCGGCGGGCCACGACCGTCTCCGCGCCCGTCACGCGGTCCCCCACCCTCACGGCGGGCATGAACGCCAGCGGCACGTGCAGCAGCACCAGCCCGCCCTCCTGCAGGAACGCGGCCTTGTACCCGGCGCGCACCTCGTCCCCCTCCCGCGTGAAGGACGTGCCGCTCAGGCCCGCGCGGCCCGCCACCAGCGTCACCGTCACGTCCCCGTCCGGCGTGGCGATCACCGCCGCCTGCCGCTCGTTCTCCAGTGCCCCGCGCGTCACCAGCGTATCCACCGCGCGGCCCGTCAGCGCGCCCAGCGTGCCTGCCGCGTCCAGCAGCGGCACGTTCGCCCGCGCGCCCACGTGCGTCGCGTACGACACCGCGCCCGACACCGGCTGGAACACGTAATGCACGTCCAGCGGCCCGACGGTCACCCCGATCAGCCAGCCGTCCGCCGCGCCCGGCGTGCCCAGCAGCGCCGGCACGTCCAGCCCGTCCGTGCGGCCGTCCTCCACCCGCCGCACGAACCCCACCACGCCGTCGGCGGCACTCAGGACCTCGCCCGCCCCTACCTTCGGGAGGCGCACCGGGTCACGGTAGCGGTACACGCCACGCAGGTACAGGGCCGCGCCAGCAGCCAACGCAACAGGAATCAGACGGCGAACACGCATGCCCACAGTCTAAAGGGCCCGCGTGCTGGGCCGGGAAGAGACACTCTTGGGGGATGTGGGGCTCTGAGCTGTGGGCTCTGAGGCGAGCTTCGGGCAGAGCCGTTGCTTGCGCTGCTGTTGCTCACAGCTCAGACCTGAAAACTCACTGCTCCTGAAGGATCTGCACGCCCAGCAGCGTGTCCGCGCCTGCCCCAGCAATCGGGCCACTGCCCGTGTAGTTGCGTTGCAGGCGGTTCAGAACGTCCTGTCCACCGATGACCTGCCCGAACACCGTGTAGTTCCCGCTGAGAAAATCGGCGGGCGCGACCGTGATGAAGAACTGGCTGCCCTGCGAGCTGAGGCTCTGCGAGCGGGCCATGCCCAGCACCCCGGCCCTGTCGAAGCGCACGCCACTGACGAGTTCCGCGCTGAACTGGTACCCGGGACCGCCCGTGCCCCAGTTCGCCTGCTGGGCGGGGTCGGCGCTCAGAGGGTCGCCGCCCTGCGCCATGAAGCCGTCGATCACGCGGTGGAAGCGCGTGCCGTCATAGAAGTGGTTCAGTGCGAGGAACACGAAGTTGTTCACGGCGGCAGGCGCGACCTTCGGGTATAGGTCCAGGGTCACGTCCCCCTGACTGGTCTTCAGGATCGCGCGGTAGCGTTTGTTCGGGTCGATGATCTGCGCGGGTGCGCTGCTGAACGACCGCACCGGGGCCTGCGTCAGTTCCGGCATCGCCTGGAAGCTCAGCACCGGGGCGGGCGCGGTCGCCGCGGGAGTGGGGGAGACCGGCGCGGCGGTGACGGGCGCCGGGACCGTGGTGGCCGGAGCCGTACCAGCTGGCGTGGTGGCGGCGGGCGCGCAGGCGACCAGTGCGGCACCCATCAGGACGGAAACGGTGATCAGGGCACGTCGGGACATGCCCCAGTCTTCCACAGCCTCCATGAGAGGCGGTGGCCTGCCCCGCGCCGCCGGATTCAGGTTCGTTGAGGTTCGGCGCGACTCTGGTCAGCGGGGGCGTTCCGGGCCCCAGCGGTTCAGCGCCCACAGGCCCGCGCCGATCAGCACGGCAGGCACGGCCAGGATCGTCCAGGCGGGCCAGTCCAGCAGCAGGATGCCCGCCCCGGCCAGCAGCACAGACACCGCCACGATGATCCAGCGCAACGCCTCGTCCAGCAGGAACGCCCACAGGTCCGCCCAGAACCCCTGTCTCGTGTTCATGCGCCCAGCGTACCGGGTCCGGGCACTCCAGCGGGAGGCTAGTCCAGTGGAAGGCTGGTCGTGTACTTCTCCTGCTTCACGACGATCGTGCTGGCGGTGTTCCGCACGCCGGGAATGGCGGCCAGGGTGTTCACCAGGAAGTGCTGGTACGCGTCCAGATCCGGCACGGACACCTTCAGCAGGTAGTCGATGTCCCCCAGGCACAGGAAGCATTCGAGCACCTCGGGCCGGTCCTGCATTTTCTTGGCGAACTCCTCGAAGCCCGCCTTGGTCTGCTTGTCCAGCGTGACGCGCACGATCACCATCAGTTCGCGCCCGACGGTCTTCGGGTCGAGCAGCGCCACGTACCGCTGAATGACCCCCTCCTCCTCTAGGCGGCGCACGCGGCGAAGGGTGGGGGCGGGGGTCAGGCCGATCTCGTCCGCGAGTTCCGTGTTCGGAATGCGGGCGTCCCGTTGCAGGATCCCCAGAATCTGCCGGTCGATGGCATCCAGATCACTCTGAGACATGATGGAGCGCATTCTAGCAGATCGGCGCAACCCTGTTGCGGGGTATGGCCCGGAAAGGGCATGTGCGGGCAATCCTGATTGCGTCACCAACTGTTAATCTTGCGTTCAACACAGCATCAACCCGCCGGCAGGAGACACCTGCGCGGCCCGCGAGGTCACACCATGCACATCGGACTCCCGAAAGAAATCAAGGTCAAGGAAAACCGCGTCGCCCTCACCCCCGGCGGTGTCGCCACCCTCGTCCGCCGCGGCCACACCGTCACCGTCCAGCACGGCGCCGGCCTCGGCAGCGGCATCGCCGATCAGGACTACGTGGGCGCCGGCGCCACCCTTGGCAGTGCCGACGACGCCTGGGCCGCCGAGATGGTCGTGAAAGTCAAGGAACCCGTCCAGAGCGAGTACCACTACCTCCGCCCCGACCTCCTGCTGTTCACGTACCTGCACCTCGCGGCTGACCGCCCCCTCACCGACGCTCTCCTCGCAGCGGGCACCACCGGCGTCGCCTACGAAACCGTGCAACTCGACGACGGCAGCCTGCCGCTGCTGACCCCCATGAGCGAGGTCGCGGGCCGCCTCAGCGTCCAGGCCGGCGCGTACCACCTCCAGAAACCCGTCGGCGGACGCGGCGTCCTCCTCGGCGGCGTCCCCGGCGTGCAACCCGGCCACGTCACCATCATCGGCGGCGGCGTCGTCGGCACCAACGCCGCCAAGATGGCCATGGGCCTCGGCGCCAAAGTCACCATCCTCGACGTCAGCCAACGCCGCCTCGCGTACCTCGACGACGTCTTCTTCGGCAAGCTCACCACCATGATGAGCAGCGAAGCCAACATCCGCGACCTGCTCCCCACCACCGACCTCCTCATCGGCGGCGTCCTCATCCCCGGCGCCAAAGCCCCCCACCTCGTCACCCGTGACATGCTGAAACTCATGCCCGAAGGCAGCGTCATCGTCGACGTCGCCGTCGACCAGGGCGGCTGCGTCGAAACCATCCACGCCACCACCCACGACGACCCCACCTACACCGTCGACGGCGTGATCCACTACGGCGTCGCCAACATGCCCGGCGCCGTCCCCCGCACCAGCACCTTCGCGCTCACCAACCAGACCCTCCCTTACGCCCTCCTCCTCGCCGACCACGGCGTGAACGCCCTGCACCGCAACAAGGCCCTCATGCTCGGCCTGAACACCCACCAGGGCAAACTCACGTACCAGGGCGTCGCCGACGCGTTCGAACTGGCGTACGTGGCGCCCGAAGCGGCGCTGGCCTGAGATTTCACTGATCACCCCACCCCCCAGCCCCCTGCCCCAGAGGGGCAGGGGGGGTTTGCGTTGCACTGGGCAAGAGATTCTTTCGATGCGGCTTGTTCGTGTCAGGTGGTGACGGGTCCGGCCTCGACGCCATCCTGCCGCCCCCCACGTCGGCCCGCGCGCTGCGCGCACGACGGCCGGTGGTGGTGTGCGGCAGCGGGCAGGGCGGATGGTGCGGGCCACTGATCGACTTTGTTTCGCTCTGGCAGAAGCCTGGGTTCAGGCTCCCCTTGACTCGCAGAGCCCGCAGGGAGGGGAGCTGTCAGCGCAGCTGACTGAGGGGTTCCGCTGCGAAGCAGCCTGTGTTCCCACTTCCCACACCCCACTCCCTACTGCCTTCCTGCTTCCCGCGTACCCTGTGCGTATGTTCTCCCGTCCTGGCCGCGCTGCCTTACCCCTCAGTCCGGATGCGCCACGTGTGAAGCGCGATCCGCGTCAGCTGGTGCGCCTGCTGGCGTTCGCGCGGCCGTACCGCTGGGTGTTCGTGGTGGGCGTGGTCGCCACGCTGATCTCCAGTGGGTTGAATCTGGTGTTCCCGGCGTTGTTCGGGCGGTTGATCGACGCGTCGTTCCTGAAGGTCGGGTCGACGGACACGTCGCAGCTGGACCGGACGGTGGTGGCGCTGCTGGGGATCTTCGCACTGTCAGCGGTGTTCGGGGCGGCGCAGTCGTTCCTGCTGTCCCGGGTGGGGGCGGGCGTGGTGGCGGACCTGCGCCGGGCGGTGTTCGCGCACCTGCTGACGCTCTCGCCCCGCTTCTTCGGGGAGCACAAGACCGGTGACCTGACCAGCCGCCTGACGTCGGACGTGGGCACCGTGCAGACGGTCACGAGTACGGCGCTGGCGCAGCTGGCGGCGCAGTCCGTGAGTCTGGTGGGCGCCGTGGCGCTGCTCGTGACCACCAGCCCGCGCCTGAGCCTGCTGACCCTGGCCGTCATCCCCCTGGTGATCGGCACCGCCGTGACCATCGGGCGGCGCATCCGCCGCGTGAGCCGCGAGGTGCAGGACGCTGTGGCAGGCGCGAACGCCAGCGCCGAGGAGGCCATCAGCGGCGTGCGCGTCGTGCAGAGCTTCACCGCCGAGGGCCTGGAGGAGGGCCGCTACGGGCAGGGCGTCACGCAGAGTTTCCTGGCCGCCCTGAAACGCGCCCGGCTTCAGGCCCTCATGGCGGGCGTGATGAGCTTCCTGACCTTCGGCGCGCTGGCCGTGGTCCTGTGGTACGGCGGGCGGCTGGTCATGGCGGGCAGCCTCACGCCGGGGAACCTCGTGACGTTCCTGTTCTACGCGCTGCAGGTGGGCGGCACGGTCGTCGCGCTGACCGGCGTGTTCAACCAGTTCCAGGAGGCGCTGGGCGCGTCGGGCCGCATCTTCGAACTGCTGGACGAACGCAGCGACCTGCCGCAGCCCGCGCAGCCCGCCCCTCTGGCACGCGCGGAGGGCCGCGTGTCCTTCGACGGCGTGTCTTTCACGTACGACGGTGACAGCGTGGAGGGCGGGCGGGCCGCCGTGCTGCGCGGCGTGACCCTGGACGTCCCCGCCGGGCAGGTCGTCGCCCTGGTCGGGCCGAGCGGGGCGGGGAAGACGACCCTGGTGAACCTCATCCCGCGCTTCTGGGACGTCACGGGCGGCACCCTGCGCGTGGACGGGCGGGATGTGCGCGACTACGCCCTGGCCGACCTGCGCGCCCAGGTGGGCCTCGTGCCGCAGGAGACGCTGCTGTTCAGCGGCAGTATCCGCGAGAACATCCTGTACGGCCGCCCCGGCGCGAGGCCCGACGAAGTGGAGGCCGCCGCCCGCGCCGCGAACGCGCACGAGTTCATCACCGCGTTCCCGCAGGGGTACGACACGGTCGTCGGGGAGCGCGGCGTGAAACTCAGCGGCGGGCAACGCCAGCGGGTCGCCATCGCCCGCGCCATTCTGAAAGACCCCCGCATCCTGATCCTCGACGAGGCCACCAGCGCCCTGGACAACGAATCCGAAGCGCTCGTGCAGGCCGCGCTGGAACGCCTCATGCAGGGCCGCACCACCTTCGTCATCGCCCACCGCCTCAGCACCATCCGGAACGCCGACCGGATCCTCGTCATGGACGCCGGACGCGTCACCGAGGACGGCACCCACGCGCAGCTCCTCGCGGCGGGCGGCCTGTACCGCGACCTGTACGAACTGCAGTTCCGTGCCGAACAGGACGCCCGGGAGGACATGAACGCGGCCGTCCGGTAAGCCCTTGAACCTGACCCGAGCAGCGCACCGGGAACAGCCGCGTGCCAGGCTGAGGAGCGGTGGGCCGTGCGCCCATCAACGCAACGGAAAGCTGGGGTCACCACGAACTGGAGCTCAGCGGCGCACAATACCCGTCATGGAACAGAGGGACTTCGGCACCACCGGCCTGCGCGTCAGCCTCCTCGGCCTGGGCGCCGGGCAGATCGGCGACGGCGCACTGAGTGAAGACCACGCGGGCACCCTGCTCAACCGCGCCATCGACCGGGGCATCACCCTGGTCGACACCGCGCGCGGCTACGGCCTCAGCGAGGAACGCATTGGGCGGCACCTCGCGTACCGCCGACACGACTTCATCCTCAGCAGCAAGGGCGGGTACAGCGTAGGCGGCGCCGACGACTGGACGCCGCAGGCGATCCGCCTGGGCATCGAACAGGCCCTCACGCGGCTGCGCTGCGACTGGATCGACATCTTCCACCTGCACTCCTGCCCCGCCGAGACCCTGCGCCGCGACGACCTCCTCGGCGCGCTCGACGACGCCCGGCGCGACGGCCTGATCCGCGTCGCCGCGTACAGCGGCGAGAACGAGGCTCTCGCCTGGGCCATCCAGAGCGGCCGCTTCGGCAGCGTCGAGACCAGCGTCAACCTCGCCGACCAGTTCAGCCGCCGCCAGCTGCTGCCCGCCGCCAACGACGCGGGGATGGGCGTCATCGCCAAACGCCCCATCGCCAACGCCGCCTGGCGCTTCACGGACCGCCCCGAAGGCGACTACGCCGAAACCTACTGGGAGCGCCTGCGCACCCTGAACATGGAATCCATCCGCCAGCAGGCCGGACTCGACTGGCTCGACCTCGCCCTGCGCTTCACCGCGTACGCCCCCGGCGTTCACAGCGCCATCGTCGGCACCGCCAGCATCCAGAACCTCGAACGCAACATCGACCTCGTCCAGCAGGGCCCCCTCCCGCTGGACGTCCTCACGCACATCGAAGCCGCGTGGACACAGCACGGGCTGGAATGGGGCGGGGAAGTGTAACGGGAGAGTGAGAACGGGGGTGGTCACACGCCCCCTCACCCTTCCGTCGCTCCACTCCACTGCTGCGCAGCTCTGCGAGTCTTTCCCTCCCCCACAAGAGGAGAGGGAATTTTTTCGACCCTCGCCCCTCGTGGGCGAGGGTGCCCCGCAGGGGCGGGTGAGGGGCGCGCCTTACGCTCTGGCGGCGCCGCGCACGCGTTTCTCGGCTTCGATGGCGCGCTGGAGATCCTGAATCTGCCGCAGGAGGCCCAGCTGCTCGGTCGGCGCGGCCCCCGGCACCTGTTTTTTCAGCAGGTCGACCTCGGCGCGCATCGCGTCGATGCTGAGGGTCACCTGAATGTCGTCCACGGCGGCGGCCGCGTAGCCGCTGACCTTCTGCTCGTACTGCTGGCTGTTCTCCCGGCCGATGGTGCCCGCGTCGCGGCCCTCGAACATCAGGCGGATCAGGAGCTGTTCCTCGGGCTGCCCGCGGAACACGTCCAGAATGTCGTCGGGCGTCTGCGCGCCGCGCGCGGCCAGCATCACCTTACGCACCGACTCGTTGCGCCACGGCATGCTGCCGTCCAGTTTCGCCAGCAGCGACGGGTCGACGAGCAGCTGCTTCAGGAGGGCCAGTTCGCGGTCCTCCTCGCTGCGCGTGCTCGTCATGCCCGCCAGATGCGTGTCCGTCAGGGTGCGCCGCTTGGCCTTGCTGGCGATCCATTCCATGAGCGCCTCGGGCTTGATGCCGAGCGTCTCGCACGCCGCGCCGCGCACGCCCTCGGCGATCTCGTCCAGCGGGTCGAGGTTCTGCATGCGGGGCAGGAGTTCCATCAGGATGCGGCGTTTGCCCTCGCTGGTGCCCACCCCGTGCCGTTCGATGGCGGCCTGCACGCGGTACCGGACCTCGTCCAGACCGCTGCTCAGGGCCGTCCGCAGCTGCTCGATATCCCCCGCCAGGAGGGTGTCCGCCGGATCCTTCCCACTGGGGACGCTCGTGGCGCGCACGCGAAACTTCGCGCCCAGCACCTGATCCAACCCCGACAGGGTCGCCTTCAATCCCGCCTCGTCGCGGTCGAACAGCAGCACGAGACTCTGCGCGCCCAGCCGTTCCAGCAGCGTCGCATGCTCGGCGGTCAGGGCCGTGCCCAGGCTCGCCACCGCCCCGGTGAAGCCGTGCTGGTGCATGGTGATCACGTCCATGTACCCTTCCACCACCACCAGCTCGCCGCCGTTCTTCAGGCCCAGGCGGGCCTTGTCCAGCCCGTACAGCAGTTCACCCTTGCGGAACACGTCTGTTTCGGGGGTGTTCAGGTACTTGGGCTTGCTGTCGTCCAGCACCCGCCCCCCGAAGCCCACCAGCCGCCCCAGGTGATCGCGGATGGGGAACATCACCCGCGCGCGGAAGCGGTCGTACACCCGGCCCGACTCCGGGTTCTCGATCAGCAGGCCCGCCTCCAGCAGCTGCCGTTCCGACACGCCCTTCACCCGCGCGTGCTTCAGCAGGCCGTCCCAGCCGTCCGGCGCGAAGCCGATCTCGAACGACTCGATCGTCGCGTCCGTCAGGCCCCGCCGCCGCAGGTACGCCAGCGCCGCCTCGCCCGCAGGCCCGTGCAGGTGCTCACGGAAGTACGCCAGCGCGAACGCGTTCACATCGAACACGTCCCGACTTGACCGCTCGCCGTACCGCGCCTCCACCTGAATCCCGGCGCGCTCCGCGAGCTTGCGCATCGCGTCACCGAAACTCAGGTTCTCAGTGCGCTGCACGAAACTGAACACGTCCCCGCCCGCCTTACAGCCAAAGCAGTAGAAGTAGCCCTGCTCCGTATCCACCTGGAACGACGGCGACTTCTCCTTATGGAACGGGCACAACCCCTTCAGGCGGCCGCGCCCGGCGGGGGAGAGCTGTACGTACTCGCCCACCACATCCGCAATGTTCAGGCGCGAACGAACCTCTTCTTTCGTTCCCACGGCAGCACCTCACCCCCTTTCAGACAGCCACCCACCGGGCAGCCGGAGACGCCCAGTGTACCCCACACCCGCCCAACCCGCCAGAGGCCCAAAAATGCGACTGAGACGACAAAAAAAACCGAGCATCCGGAGCATGCGTCCAGCACGGGAACGGGCACGCCCGCCCACGATGCCGGGCGCAGGCACGCGCGGAACACAGGGCGCAGGCCAGCGCGGGAGACATGACGCGGGCACAGGCAAAAGCAGGGGAAAAGAGACGGGCGGTGCCCGTGGACACCCCCTCCCGGCCTCCCCCCTCAAGGGGAGGAGTAAGAGCAACGCGCCGCCCGGCCTCCCGCCTCACGGGAGAGGAGTAGAACCCCTATCCGAGTGAGCCTCCCGCCTCAAGTTCCGCCCAACCCCTCGTGAACTTCCCTTCAGGCGCCCATCACGCCCGCGCCCACCCGCGCGGGGCACGCTGAACGCCATGAGCCCCTACAAGGTCAGCCAGAGCGACACCACCCACGGCACTGACGGCGAGCATCACCTCGTCAAGGGGCAGCAGAGCAGCATGCGCCTGTGGCACCGCGAGGAACCCAACGCCGACAAACCCGAGAGCACCCACGAGTACGAAACCCTCGGGTACGTCATCGAAGGCAAGGTTGACCTCATCGTGAACGGCGAAACCGTCAGCCTCCAGCCCGGCGACTCCTACCACGTGCCCGCTGGCGCCCCCCACACCTTCCGCGTCACCGAGACCCTCACCGCCGTCGAAGTGACCACGCCCGGCACGGACAAGTAACGACCACTCACCCCTCCCTCTCCCCAGCGGAGAGGGAAAAAACTGCCCGCCCCAGGCCTCTGTGCCGGGGCGGGCGCGTTCTTTACTCGACGGTCAGGCGGGGGTCACCACCACGAACGCCGCGCTGTCGTAATACGTGCGGAACGCCCCCACCTTCCCGTCCTGCACGTCCAGCAGGCTCACGCCCCGGTACGAGATCTCCCGCCCACCCGGCAGGCGACCCGACGCCACCCACTCCAGCACGCCCAGACCCCCCTCCTCCTGCACGCGGGAGAACTCACTGCGCACCTCCTCGAAACTCCCCAGGTACGCCTCCCAGAACGCCCGCGCACCCTCCGCGCCCTCCCACGTCTGCTGCGTCAGGTTCCGCAGCGTCACGTCCCCCGCGTGCAGGGCCACCAACCCCGAAACGTCCCCGGACTGCTCGGCGGTCTGCAAGGCCTTCGCGAACTCCTCAGTCAGTGTCATGCCTCCCACCCCATCACACGCCCCGGGCGCGCAAGGCAAGAACCCACACCAACTCAAGCCGCCCTCAACCCCGCCTCAACGCCCCTTCAGACCCCCATCACGCCCCAACCCCTACCCACACGGCAACCTGAACGCATGACCGACCAACCCCTGAAAGGCAAAACCATCGCCATCCTCGCCGCCGACGGCGTCGAACAGGTCGAACTCGTGAAACCCCGCGAGGCGCTGGAGGCCGCCGGGGCCACCACGCACCTCATCAGCCTCAAGGCCGGGCAGATCCAGAGCATGAAAGGCGACATGGAACCCCAGGACAAGTACGACGTCGACCACACCGTCACGCAGGCCAACCCCAGCGACTACGACGGCCTCCTCCTGCCCGGCGGCACCGTCAACCCCGACAAGCTGCGCCTGGACGCCTACGCCATGAAGTTCGTCCGCGCGTTCTACGACCACGGCGCACCCATCGCCGCCATCTGCCACGGCCCTTGGAGCCTCAGCGAAACCGGCATCAGCAAAGGCCTGAAAATGACCAGCTGGCCCAGCCTGAAACACGAACTGACCCTCGGCGGCGCCGAATGGATCGACCAGCAGGTCGTCGTGGACAAAGGGATCGTCACCAGCCGCAACCCCGACGACATCCCCGCCTTCAACGCCAAGATGATCGAAGAATTCCAGGAAGGCGACCACAGCAGCAAACGCTGAGCAAACAGACCAGACAGCACAGATGGGCAGGGGGCCGCACGCCACACCGGGGCGCGGCCCCCCGCCCTGTTGCCCGGTCCTGTCCGTACACTGCACCCCATGACCCGACCCTGGCTCGTCACCGGCCTGACCGGTACCCTCGCCCCGCACGTCGCCCACGCCCTGCAAGCCCAGGGGCACACCGTCACCGGCTGGGACCGCCACACCACCCCCGCCGACGACAGCGCCGCCGCCCACGCCTACCTGCAAGCCCTGAACCCCCAGGGCATCCTGCACCTCGCCCTGGGCAGCGAAGCCTGGGCGCACGCCCTCGCCACGCACGCCCACACGCACGACCTGCCGTTCGTGTTCACCAGCACCGCCATGGTCTTCCACCACCACCCAGACGGCCCGCACCACGCAGGCGACCCTACCACCGCGCAGGACGACTACGGCCAGCTGAAAGCCCGCACCGAACACGCCATCCGCACCGCCCACCCCCGCGCCGTCATCGCCCGTATCGGCTGGCAGATCCACCCCACCGCCACCGGCAACAACATGACCCAGCAACTCCAGGCACAACACGACCAGCACGGCGTCATTCGCGCCAGCCGCCACTGGACCCCCGCCACCTCCTTCATGACCGACACCGCCCACGCCCTCGCAGCCCTCGCGCAGGACGGCACCAGCGGCACCGTCCACCTGGACAGCAACGCCCACGACGCCCTCACCTTCCCCGAACTCGTGCGCGGTCTCGCCCGGCACCTGAACCGCGACTGGGTGGTCGAGGAGACGGACGACTACACGCACGACCAGCGGCTCGTGGACGACACCACCCGCCTGCCCAGCCTGCGCGAACGCCTCGGGCTGAACTGAACAAGTGAGAGGTCGGGTCAGGAGTGAGCGGTGGCTGGCCCGACTATTCAGAACCTGCCGAAGTCTCTCAGTTCGAAATGCTGTCCTAGAAGGCAGAATTCAGAGCGGGAATTGATCGTTGACACCGTCTGCATATCGGGGTATCCTACTTTTAACACCGCCGAAGAGGGCGGAATTTTTTTTGCCTGCCCATTTTGTCTGTCTGGGTGCTGCCCCAGCCCCCTCCGCAAGCGGCTCATACGAGTACCCCAGAGGGGCAGGGGGAGCAGTCGCTGCGCTCGGCAAGAGTTTCTGCTCGCGTCGTGTTGCTGGGATGGACGGTGACGTGTCCGGCCTCGACGCCGTCCTGCCGACCCCATTGGAAGGCCCGCTCGCTTCGCGCATGACGGCTCGGGGAAAACGTTCCTCCGGGACTGCTGGAACGTAGGACTGAACGAAGAAAGCCCCCCGGATAGGGAGGCTCTCTGAGTCACGGACGCTCTGGGCTTACGCCTCGATGTAGTCCTCGACGGGTGGGCAGCTGCACACGAAGTTTCTGTCGCCGTAGACATTGTCCACGCGGTTGACGCTGGGCCAGTACTTCCACTGTTTCTGCGTTTGGGTGGGGTAGGCGGCGGTTTCGCGGCTGTACGCGCGGTTCCAGTCCATGTCGATCAGGTCGGCCTGGGTGTGGGGCGCGTGCTTCAGCGGGCTGTCAGCGGCGGTGATCAGTTCGTCCTGCACGTCCTGAATCTCGCGGCGGATGCCGAGCATCGCCTGGATGAACCGGTCGAGTTCCGCTTTGGGTTCACTCTCGGTCGGTTCGATCATCAGCGTGCCGGGGACGGGGAAGCTCATGGTGGGGGCGTGGAAGCCGTAGTCCATGAGGCGCTTGGCAACGTCCTCCTCGCTGATGCCGCTCTCGGCCTTCAGGGGGCGCAGGTCGATGATGCACTCGTGCGCGACGCGGTCGTTGCGGCCGGTGTACAGGACGGGGAACGCGCCTTTGAGGTGGTGGGCGATGTAGTTGGCGTTCAGCAGGGCGACCTGCGTGGCGACTTTCAGGCCGCGTGCGCCGAGCAGGCGGATGTACAGGTAGCTGATGGGGAGGATGCTGGCGCTGCCGTACGGCGCGGCGCTGACGGCCCCGGTGCTGCTGTCAGAGGTGGGGCGCACGGCGTGGTTCGGGAGGAACGGGGCGAGGTGCGCTTTCACACCGATGGGGCCCATGCCGGGGCCGCCGCCCCCGTGGGGAATGGCGAAGGTCTTGTGCAGGTTCAGGTGGGATACGTCGCTGCCGATCAGGCCGGGTTTGGTCAGGCCGACCTGGGCGTTCATGTTCGCGCCGTCCAGGTACACCTGCCCGCCGTGCTGGTGGATCAGTTCGCACGCTTCCATGACGCGTTCCTCGTACACGCCGTGCGTGCTGGGGTACGTGATCATCAGCGCCCCCAGGTTCTCGCTGTGCTTCTCCGCCTGGGTTTTCAGGTCGTCCATGTCGATGTTGCCGTCCGCGTCGGTCTTCACGACGACGACCTGCATGCCCATCATGGCCGCACTCGCGGGGTTCGTGCCGTGCGCGCTGGCGGGAATCAGGCAGATGGTGCGGTGCGCCTCGCCCCGGCTCTCGTGGTACTTGCGGATGACCAGCAGGCCCGCGTACTCACCCTGCGCGCCGCTGTTCGGCTGGAGGCTCACGGCGTCGTACCCGGTGATGTCCGCCAGCCACGCCTCCAGTTCCGCCAGCATCTCCGCGTACCCTTCCGTCTGGTCGGCGGGCGCGAAGGGGTGCAGCTGGCCGAATTCGGGCCACGTCACGGGAATCATTTCCGTCGTGGCGTTCAGTTTCATGGTGCAGCTGCCCAGCGGGATCATGCCGTGCGTCAGGCTGTAATCCTTGTTCTCCAGGCTCTTCAGGTAGCGCAGCATGCCGTGCTCGCTGTGATGCGTGTTGAACACCGGGTGCGAGAGGTAGTCCGAGGTGCGCTTCAGATCGGCGGGAATGCCGTCCACCGCCTGCCCGTCCAGCGCCAGCACGTCGGCAGCCTTGCCCGTGATGACCTCGATGATGTCCGCAAGGTCAGCCACGGTGACGGTCTCGTCCAGGCTGACGCTGACGCGGTTCTCGTCACTGCCGCGACCCTCGGAACGGTGGTAGCGGAGGTTGATGCCTTTCGCCTCGGCACGTGCCTGGATGGCGTCCACGTCACCGTGGAAGCTGATGGTGTCAAAGAACGACTCGCTCACGACGAACCCACCCTCGTGCAGCGCGGCGGCCAGGATGCCCGTCATACGGTGCGTGCGCTCGGCAATCGTCTTGATGCCTTCGGGGCCGTGGTAGACGGCGTACGCGGCGGCCATGTTCGCCAGGAGGGCCTGCGCGGTGCAGATGTTGCTGGTGGCCTTCTCGCGGCGGATGTGCTGCTCGCGCGTCTGCATCGCCATGCGCAGCGCGGGTCGGCCCTTGACGTCCTTGCTGACGCCGATCACGCGGCCGGGCATGCTGCGCTGGAAGTCGCTGCGGCACGCCAGGAACGCCGCGTGCGGCCCGCCGAAGCCCATCGGAACGCCGAACCGCTGGGCACTGCCAATCACGATGTCCGCGCCCATCTCACCGACGGGTTTCACGAGGGCGCTGGCGAGCAGGTCGGTCGCGGCGATCAGCAGGCCGCCGCTGGCGTGCACGCGTTCGGCGATGGGGGAGAGGTCGTGCAGGTCGCCGTACGTGCCGGGCGTCTGCACCAGGGCCGCGAAGGTCCCTTCGGGCAGTTCGGCGTCGGCGGGGCCGGTGACGATGTCGTACCCGAAGTACTCCGCGCGGGTGCGGATCACGTCGATGGTCTGCGGGTGCACGTCCTGCGCCACGTACAGCGTGTTGCCCTTGCTCTTGCCCGCGCGCTTGGCCAACGTCATGGCCTCGGCGGCGGCGGTCGCCTCGTCCAGCAGGGAAGCGTTGCAGACGGGCATGGCGGTCAGGTCCATGATCGCCTGCTGGAAGTTCAGCAGCATCTCCAGGCGACCCTGGCTGATCTCCGCCTGGTACGGGGTGTACGCGGTGTACCAGCCGGGGTTCTCCAGCATGTTCCGCAGGATCACGCCCGGCGTGTGCGTCCCGCTGTACCCCATGCCGATGTAACTGCGGAACACCTTGTTCTTCGCCGCGACCGCCTTCAGGTCGGCCAGCGCATGCGCTTCCGTGACCGGGCCGCCCACGTTCAGGTCACCCGTGAAGCGGATGCTCTCGGGCAGGGTCGTGTCACTCAGTTCATCCAGGCTGCCCACGCCCAGCTCCGCGAGCATGGCGGCTTGCTCGGCGGCGGTCGGGCCCACGTGACGGTCGAGGAAATCAGCGGTCTGCAACAGATCAGTCAGGGAACGGGTCATGAAGTACTCCTGGGGGTGGGGCGGTGAAGCGGGTCACACGCCCCCTCACCCCGGCCCTCTCCCCTCGTGGGAGAGGGAGAAAAAGAATGTTGAACCCCCCTCTCCCCCTGTGGGACTCAACGAGCTGAGAAGCAGAGAGGGGCTGGGGGTGAGGGGGCCACCGAGTGGCGCTCCCGGTCACCCGTTCAGGTCAGTTGTTCGCGGCTTCGTACGCGGCGGCGTCCATCAGGTCACCCTCGCCGGTCACGTCAAGCTTGAACAGCCAGCCGCCCTCGTAGGGGGCGCTATTGACGAGTTCGGG